>JABFXP010000925.1 GCA_013361685.1 Catenulispora sp. | reverse complement strand
CGGTGCCGCAGACCGCGCCGCGTCACGGCGGAAGCCCACGCTTTCATCCGTCTCCCCGATCGTCGTGCTCGACGGCGTGGCGCACCGCGTCAGCGCCGACGGGCTGTCCGGCGAACTCGTCGCGATCGGGGACTCGATGCGCAGCCACCGCACCCTCGACCCCATCCCCCGCCCCGCCCCCGGCCGCCGGCAACCGCACCGACACGGCGAACCCCCGCGGCTCCCGCCGCCCGAACGTCATGTCGCCCTCGTTGAGGCCGATCAGGTGCCGCGCGATGCTCAGCCCGAGTCCCGTTCCCTCCACGTTCTGATGCCGTGCGCTGCGCCAGAACCGGTCGCCGATCCGCGCCAGCTCGTCCGGCTCCACCCCGGGGCCGTCGTCCAGCACCTCGATCAGTGCCGCGTCCCCGTCCGGCCCGACCCGGACCGTCACCTCGCCGCCGTCCTGGCCGAACTTGATCGCGTTGTCGAGCACCGCGTCCAATGCCGTGCCGACCAACACCTCGTCGGCCACGGCGACGACCGGCCGGCCGGCGTGGACCAGCCGCAACGTGCTGTGCTTCTCGGCGGCCAGCGGCTGCCATGCCGCGAACCGCTCCTGGACCAGGGCCACCACGTCCACGGCCTGCCTGCGTACCGAGACCTGCTCGGCGGTCGCCAGCTGGAGCAGGTCGTCGATGATCCGCACCAGCCGCTCCGCCTCGTCCTGCACGTCGGTGAGGTCCGCGGCGTGTTCCGGCGGCAGGCCGACCCCCAGGATGCCCAGCCGCAGCATCAGGGCTGACAGGGGATTGCGCAGCTGGTGGGAGGCGTCGGCGACGAAGGCGCGCTGGCGTCGCATCGAGTCCTCCACGGCGGCGCCCATCTCGTTGAAGGAGGTGCCCAGGCGGCGCAGTTCGACCGGGCCGGCCGCCGCCGGGACGCGGGCCGACAGCTCGCCGGAGCTGATCCGGTGCGCCGCGCCGTCGAGCACGACGATCGGGCGCAGGATCCAGGACGCGATCCGGGAGGCCAGGGCCACGCAGCCGATCAGCACCAGCAGATCGGCCAGGATCAGCAGCGCCCACAGCCGTCCGATCGTGCCGCGCAGGGCCCGGCTGTCGGAGACCACCAGGACCGCGCCGACCAGCTGGCCGTTGTGCCGGGCCGGGACCGCGACCGCCAGCGGCCGGGAGTCCCAGGGAAAGATCTGGGCCGGGGGCTCGCCGTCCTTCAGGTGGCGGGCCGCGTCCAGCTGCGCGGTCACGTCGGTGCCGGTGGTCGGCAGCAGACCGGCCAGGGCGGGCGGTTCCACCGCCCCGGCCGCGGACGCCGGGTCGTCGAAGCGCACCCGCACCGCGACGATCCGGTCGTGCACCTCGTGGTAGCGCTCCAGCTCGCCGTCCAGGACCGCCAGGTCGTCGCGGGTCTGGGCGTCCTGCAGGACCGCGGCGAACCGGTTGGCGTCGTTGAGGCGGTCCAGATACACGGTGTGCTGCTCGGAGCCGGCGATGCCGCGCGCCAGCGGGACCGTGAGCGCCAGCAGCACCGCGGCCATGAGCACGGTGAGGATCGCGATGAGGCGGAACCGCATGCGCTACCCGCCGCGCAGCCGGTAGCCGACGCCGCGCACCGTCTCTATCAGGTCCGGCACCCCGAGCTTTCCGCGCAGCGAGGCGATGTGCACCTCCAGGGTGCGCCCGGTCCCGTCCCAGGCCGAGTTCCAGATCTCGGACAGGATCTGCTCGCGCCGGAAGACCACGCCGGGCCGGCGCGCCAGCAGGGCGAGCAGGTCGAACTCCTTGCGGGCCAGGGCCACCGGGTAGCCGGAGACCTGGACCGTGCGGCCGGCGGTGTCCACTCGCAGCGGGCCGACGCCGAGCAGGTGCGGCGCCGGCCGCGCCGGGGTGGCCGGTCCCCCGGCGGCCGTGCGGCCCCGCCTGGTGACGGCGTGGATGCGGGCGATGAGTTCGGCCAGGTTGTAGGGCTTGACCACGTAGTCGTCGGCGCCCAGGTTCAGGCCGTGCACCCGCGAGCGCACGTCGGCGCGGGCCGTGGCCATGATGATCGGGGCGTCGCAGTGCCGGCGGATCTGCTCGCAGACCTTGAAGCCGTCCTGGTCCGGCAGGCCGAGGTCGAGCAGGATCGCCTCGGGCGCGGGCCCGGCCGGCGCGGTGGCGAGCGCCACGGCCTCGGCGCCGGTGCGGGCGCACGAGACCAGGAAGCCGTGCCGGAGCAGGCCGTCACGCAGGGCCGCCAGGACCCGGTCGTCATCCTCGACCAACAGCAAGCGCATGGGGGCATTATGCGGGAGCCCCATGTCATCGACCGGTTCGAGCATATGGCTGCGAACAGTGTCAAACCGGTATAGGTCGGGCGCTGTATCCATCAGTTCGGCCGTCATATGCCGTCGCAGTGTTGTCGGATCGTTGTCGGCTGGGTCTTTCTAGGCTGCGGACTCCGCGGCGACGGCCGGAACGGGCTTGCGCGGGCGGCTCAACCACCGCTGCACGAGCTGGGCCAGGCCCGACACGCTCATGTTCAGCGAGACGTAGATCGCGGCGAGCACGATCGTGGTCGGCACGTAGTCCTGGTAGGTGACCTCGATGGTGCCGCCGGCCAGCAGCAGCTCCTGGTAGGTCACGATGCGGCCGAGCGCGGTGTCCTTCAGCGTCACCACGCACTGGCTGATGATCACCGGGAGCATGGTCCGGATCGCCTGCGGCAGCAGGATCAGCGTCATCACCTGGGTCTTGCGCAGGCCCAGCGCGAAGGCGGCCTCGCGCTGGCCGGCCGGGACGCCGTTGACGCCGGCGCGGAAGACCTCGGACAGCAGGCTGCCGTTGTAGACGGTCAGCGCGATGACCACGGACCACAGCGGCCCCAGGGACTCCGGGAAGGCCGCGAACAGCCCGATCATCATGATCAGCAGCGGGATGGCCCGGAACACCTCGACCACGACGTTGGCCACCCAGCGCACCGGCTTGTGGTCGGAGAGCCGGCCGGCGGCCAGCAGCGCGCCGAGGGCGATCGCGAAGACGATGGCCAGTGCCGCGGCCTTCAGCGTGTTGCCCAGGCCCTGCAGGATCGTGGTCCACACGCTGGGATCCCGGAACGGCTGCCACAGCTCGGCGGCGAACTGGCCGCGGTCGTTGAGCCGCAGGACGATCCAGACCACCGAGGCGATCAGGGCCAGGCCGGTCAGGACCGAGGCCGCCAGGATCCGCCGCCGGGTCCGCGGCCCGGGCGCGTCGTAGAGGAAGTCGGTGTCGTTCACGCGTACCTCCAGGTCCGCTCGATCAGCCGGAACACCGCGGAGATCGCGAAGACGACCACCATGTAGCCGACCGCGATGCCGATGAACAGCGTCCAGATCTTGTCGGCGTGGTCGTTGAGCAGGTCGTGCAGCGCGCCGGCGCCCTCGGCCACGCCGAAGCCGGCGGCCACGGTGCTGTTCTTCCACATCGCGATCATGGTGTTGCCCAGCGGCGGGACCGCGGCGCGCAGCGCCTGCGGCAGGATCACCAGGCGCATGCTCTGGCCGAAGGTCATGCCGATGGCGCGCGCGGCCTCGGCCTGGCCGCGCGGGACGCTCTTGATGCCGGCGCGCACGGCCTCGCAGACGAAGGCCGCGGTGTACGCCGACAGCGCCCAGATCGCCCAGGTCAGGGGTTCGGCGGTGAAGCCCAGGTGCGGGATCGCCGAGGTGAAGACCATGAAGCACAGCACCAGCGGGGTGTTGCGCAGCACCGAGACGTAGGCGGTGCCGGCCCAGCGCAGCGGGGGCACCGGGCTCACCCGCATCACCGCCAGCAGGGTGCCGACGACGAGGGCGAACAGCGCGGCCCAGCCGGACAGGATCAGGCCCTCGCCGAACGCGTCGAGGATGACGGTGTGGTTGTCCCACAGGAAGCCCATCGGTCGCCTCGCCTCCTTTCCGCACAGGTAGTCCGATATCAGGGTTCAGAGTTCGGGTGCTGTCACCCGGTTCGCCGCGAGGTGCCGCGGTGCGGTTCCGCCGCCGGATGTCGCGGTGCGGTTCCGCCGCGGGGTGCCGGCACGGACCGGCGGACGGCCCGCCCGCGCCGCCCGCCGTTCGCAGGGTGCTGCGAGCCGAGGCGAGGCGGCGCGGGCCGGGCCGGGCCGGTCAGTACTTCTCGACCGCCGGCGGCGTCGGCGCGGCGGTGCCGGCCTGGCCGAGCGTGGCGTTGTACGCCTGGGCCCAGGTCCCGTCGCCGTAGGCCTTGGTCAGCTGGTCGTCGAGCCAGCCCCGGAACGCCGCGTCGTCCTTGCCCAGGCCGATGCCGTACTTCTGCTTCTCCGGGTTCACCGACACCGGCAGGTACTTCAGCTGGCCGCTGGACTTGGCGGCGTAGCCCTGCAGGATCGCGCCGTCGGTGGTGACGGCGTCGACCTGGCCGGTGCCGAGCTGGTCCACGCACTGCGAGTAGGTGTCCAGGCCCACCGCGGTCGCCTGCGGGATGTTGGTCTGGATGTTCTTGAAGGAGGTCGAGCCCTTGGCCGAGCAGACCTTCTTGCCGGCCAGGTCGCCCAGGGCCGCGATCTTGCTGTCCTTGGCGACCAGCAGGTCCTGGTCGGTCTCCAGGTACGGGCCGGCGAAGGACACCTTCTGCTTGCGGGTGTCGGTGATCGAGTAGGACGCGATCACGATGTCCACGGTGCCGTTCTGGATGAACGTCTCGCGGTTGGCCGAGACGGCCTCGACGAAGTTGATCTGGTCCGGCTTCAGGCCCAGGTCGGCGGCGATGATCTTGCCGATCTCGACGTCGAAGCCGGTGTACTTGCCGCCGGCCGGGTCCTTCAGGCCGATCCCGGGCTGGTCGATCTTGATGCCGATGGTGATCTTGCCGGCCTTGTTCAGCTTCTCCATCGTGCTGCCGGCCGGGAAGGACGCCGAGGTGGCGACGGTCACGGAGGGCGCCGGGCCCTTGCCGTCCGAGCCGTCGGCCTTCTTGGCGCTGCTGCAGGCCGACAGCGCGGCGGCGCCCAGCACGGCGCTCACGGTCATGGCTGCGATGTGCTTGGTGCGCATCGTCATCGTCACCTCATGTGTCTCGAAGGATCTCCGGACTCGCGCCCGGAGTGGAAGGCGGTTGCCGCAGACGGGTCCGGCTCGCGGCCGGGGCGGACTCAGTGGTGCAGGACCTTGGCGAGGAAGTCGCGGGCCCGCTCGGAGCTGGGCGCGGTGAAGAAGTCCTCGGGGGCGCTCTCCTCGACGAGCACGCCGTCGGCCATGAAGACCACCCGGTCGGCGGCCGAGCGCGCGAAGCCCATCTCGTGCGTGACCACGATCATCGTCATGCCGTCGGCGGCCAGGGCGCGGATGACGTCGAGCACCTCGCTGACCGTCTCGGGGTCCAGCGCCGAGGTCGGCTCGTCGAACAGCATGAGCTTGGGCTCCATCGCCAGCGCCCGCGCGATCGCGACGCGCTGCTGCTGGCCGCCGGACAGCTGCGCGGGGTACTTGCCGGCGTGCGCGGCCAGCCCCACCCGCTCCAGCAGCGCCCGGGCCTTGGCGTGGGCCTCCTCCTTGCTGCGCTTGCGCACCTTGACCTGGGCCAGGACCACGTTCTCCAGGGCGGTCTTGTGCGCGAACAGGTTGAAGGACTGGAACACCATGCCGACCTCGGAGCGCAGCCGGGCCAGCGCGCGGCCCTCCTCCGGCAGCGGCACGCCGTCGATGGTGATGGTCCCGCCGTCGATGGTCTCCAGCCGGTTCACGGTGCGGCACAGCGTCGACTTGCCGGACCCGGAGGGCCCGAGCAGCACCACGACCTCGCCCTTGTGGACGGTGAGGTCGATGTCCCGCAGCACGTGCAGATCGCCGTAGTGCTTGTTGACGCCGGACAGCACGACCAGCGGCTGGGGCGTCCCGGCCGGGGCGGCCGGGGCGGCCGCGCGGTCGTCCGGGGCCGCGGCGGGCAGCGTCATGCTCGTCTCCTCGTGGACGGGGGAACCGGGATGGTGCGTCGGTACCGCGTCAACGTAGACCGGCGTTTTCAGGCAGTCAGCGGTCTTGAGCGAAACCTGAGGTTGCCCGGGAGGGCGGCGGATCATGCCGACCGCCGCCGCCGATAAGGGGTGCCGCTATAGGCTCCGGTTCTCGGAGCAGCACGTCGAAGCCATCATTTGGGGTGAGCGCACATGACCGGGTGGAACCTGGCCGGCTGGGACATGAACAAGGGCGACGAGGTCGAATGGCAGCCGTGGGGCAGCCCGGGAAGCGACGCCCGCGCGAGAATCCTCGGGTCCGGCGACGGCTACTACCTCTGCCTCATCGAGGCCGGAGCCGGGTACAAGGGCGACTGGCATGAGCACACCCACGTGGAGATGTTCTACCTGATATCCGGGCGGATCCGGAACCAGGGCGTGGAGCTGGAGGCCGGCAGCGGCTACGCGGCCGCGGCGGGATCGGTCCATGAGGACTTCGAATGTCTGACTCCGGCGACTTACCTGTCCATCTTCAAGCTCTGAGAAGCCGGC
>JABFXP010000131.1 GCA_013361685.1 Catenulispora sp. | reverse complement strand
TCTGATCGAGCTCTGATCGGCTCCGTTCTGGCCGAGCTCTGAGGCGATCGAGCTCTGATCAAGCTCCAAGGCGCGCCCTGATCGACTCCGGCCCGCGGCCCGCGACCTGCGGGCCGCACCGGGCGGCGGACCTCGAACCCACAGCCAGCACCACGACAGGAAGGGGAAGGCGTGTCGCAGCAAGGCGGCGAGTACATAGCCCCGGCCGGCAGCAGACTCAGCGCCCTGGTACCCGAGGGCTGGGCCGACCAGATCGCCCGGTACCGGCGCGGCGAGTTCACCCCGGCGGCGCCCAAGCACGCCGCGACGGTGGTGCTGCTGCGCGACCGGCCCGCCGGCCGGCCCGACGTCTACCTGCTCAAGCGGGCCTCGACGATGTCGTTCGCGGGCGGGTTCTACGCCTTCCCCGGCGGCCGGGTCGACCCCCGGGACGCCGACGCCGAGATCTCCTGGGCCGGGCCGCCGGCCGCCGCGTGGGCCGCCCGCTTCGGCAGCGACGAGGCCGAGGCCCGGGCCCTGCTGTGCGCGGCGGTGCGCGAGACGTTCGAGGAGTCCGGCGTGCTGTTCGCCGGGCCCGACGAGCACTCGGTGGTCGCCGACACCACCGGAGCGGACTGGGAGGCCGACCGGCAAGCGCTGGTTTCACGGGAAACATCGCTCGCCGAGTTCCTGGCCGCGCGCTCGCTGGTGCTGCGCACCGACCTGCTCGGCGCCTGGTCCCGCTGGATCACCCCGGAGTTCGAGCCCCGGCGCTACGACACCGCCTTCTTCGTCGCCGCGCTGCCCGCCGGCCAGCGGACCCGCGACGTGTCGGGGGAGTCCGAGACCACGATCTGGCTGGCCCCGGACCAGGCCGTCGCCGACCACGTGGCCGGGGACACCCTGATGCTGCCGCCGACCATCACCACCCTGCGCGACCTGTGCCAGTACGACACCGCCGCGCAGGCCGTCGAAGCCGCCGCCGGACGGCCGCTGCGGCCGATCATGGCCACCGTCCAGCAGCATCCCGACGGCTCCTGGCATCTGGAGTGGGACCTGTGACCGGGCGGCGGCGATGACCCCGGCCCTGATGACGCCCGGACCGCACCCCGACGCCGGGACCGAGCGGGCCGCCCTGGTGCTGGCCCCGAACGCGAACCCGATGACGCTGGACGGCACCAACACCTGGCTGCTGGCCGAGCCCGGCGCCCGGGACGCGATCGTCGTCGACCCCGGGCCGCTGGACGAGGCGCACCTGCGGACCGTGCTGGACGTCGCGGACCGGCGCGACCTGCGGATCGCGCAGATCCTGCTCACCCACGGCCACTTCGACCACTCCGAGGGCGCGCCCCGGCTGGCCGAGCTCACCGGCGCGCCGGTGCGGGCCCTGGACCCGCGCTACCGCCTCGGCTCCGAAGGCCTGGTCGGCGGCGACGTGCTGGAGGTGGACGGCCTGCGGCTGGACGTGGTGGCCACGCCCGGCCACAGCGGCGACTCGCTGTGCTTCGTCCTGCCCGCCGACCGCGCGGTGCTCACCGGCGACACCATCCTGGGCCGCGGCACCACCGTGGTCGCGCATCCGGACGGCAAGCTCGGGGACTACCTGGCCACGCTGCGCCGGCTGCTGGCCCTGACCGCCTCCCAGGAGGTGACCACGGTGCTGCCCGGCCACGGCCCGGTCCCGGCCGACGCGGCCGGGATCGTCGAGTTCTACCTCGCGCACCGCGAACAGCGGCTGTCCCAGGTCCGGGCGGCGCTGGCGGCCGGGGACGAGACGGCCACCGAGGTGGTGGACCGGGTGTACGCGGACGTGGACCCCGCGGTGCGGTTCGCCGCGGAGATGTCGGTGCGCGCGCAGCTGGAATACCTCGACGAACAGGCTTGAGCCGAGCGCGCGAGCCGGTGGGGCGCCGTGGTTGCCGCGGCGCCGTGCAGCCGGCGGTGCTCTCCCTCGGAGCCGGTCAGGCCCGCCCGAACGAACCGGCCTCGTCCCGCTGGCGCGGGATGGTGGCCTGGGCGGTCTGCGTGCTCTGACCGTGGACGGCCGGACCAGCCGGGCCGGCCGCGGCGGCCTGGGCTCCGGCCACGGCGAACCGGGGCTCGCCGACCACCTCGCCGCCCCGTTCGTACTTCTCCTTGGCGGACTCCAGGAACTGCCGCCAGGACCGCACCTCGGGGCGCCGGCGCAGCAGCGCCCGGCGCTCGCGCTCGGTCATCCCGCCCCACACGCCGTACTCCACGCGGTTGTCCAGGGCGTCGGCGAGGCACTCTGTGCGCACCGGGCATCCGGAGCACACGGTCTTGGCCCGGTTCTGAGCCGCTCCCTGCACGAACAGCTCATCCGGATCCATGCCGCGGCACGCCGCCACAACGGTCCAGTCCTCAACCCAGCTCATCGCCGGTGCCGTCCTCTCGCAAAGATCGAGCTCCCCCAACGGCGGAGCCGACAGCGGCCCTTCTTCCCCACCGGTGGAGTCCGCGGACCCGGACCGCCCGGTGCACTGCTTTTCGCCAGTAACGCGACGGACGCCCTGGGGGACGTCTGCCCTGGTGGAAGGAACGATCTCGGCAGCCAAACAGCACAATACGGAAGATCCTGAGGACGCAACAGTCCCCGATGTACTCAATTCCTATGGTCCTTTGTGACTAGATCGCCCCCAGATGCGGAGCCGGTGCCGATCGCGCCGCCGCGGCACCCGCGCAGCGCCCACGTTCGCCACCCGCCCGCCTGCCCAGAGCATCACGTCGTAGTCTGTCCCCCATGGCTTCGCACCCGCCCCGGCCCCTCCGCGGCAGCGGTCCCCTGCGCGCGCTGTTCGGTCTGCTGTTGATCAGCGCCCTGGCCGGCGTGCTGGTGGCCGGGATGGCCCTGCCCTTCGTCGGCACCGCGGGCCTGGCCGCCAAGAGCGCCTCGGACCACTTCGAGGACATCCCGGACGACCTGAAGACCCCGGACCTGCCGCAGCGTTCGCAGATCCTGGCCGCCGACGGCTCGGTGATCGCCAACGTCTGGGGCGACTTCGGCAACCGCGTGATCGTGCCCTTCGACGCCATCAGCCCGAACGTGTGGCAGGCGCTGGTGGCCACCGAGGACTCCCGGTTCTTCGAGCACGGCGGCATCGACCTCAAGGGCACCTTCCGCGCGTTCTTCGCCGACCTGTCCGGCGCCAACCAGGGCGGCTCGTCCATCTCCCAGCAGTACGTGAAGAACGTGCTGGTGCTGGAGGCCGGCAGCGACAAGGCGAAGTACGCCGACGCCACCGGCAACTCGATGGCCCGCAAGCTGCGCGAGCTGAAGTACGCGATCGCGGTGGAGAAGAAGTTCTCCAAGGACGAGATCCTCGAGCGCTACCTGAACCTGGTGCCCTTCGCCGAGAACGTCTCGGGCATCGAGGCCGCCGCCGACCGCTGGTTCGGGGTGCACGCCTCGCAGCTGACCGTGCCGCAGGCCGCGACCCTGATCGGGATGCTGAAGAACCCGGTCGCCTACGACCCGGCCAAGCACCCGCAGGCCGCCACCGACCGGCGCAACACGGTGCTGGACCGGATGGCCGACCCGACCGTGCACTACATCACCCAGCAGCAGGCCGACGATCTCAAGAAGACGCCGCTGGCGCTGAACGTGCAGGCCCAGCACTCCGGCTGCATCTACGCCGCCGGCAGTTCGGCCTTCTTCTGCGAGTACATCGAGCAGGAGATCCTGAACAACCCGATCTACGGCAAGACCAAGGCCGACCGCGCGGCCTTCTTCAACCGCGGCGGGCTCACCATCCACACCACGATGGACCCGAAGATGGAGAAGGCCGCCGAGACCGCGATCAAGAAGAACGTCGCGCCCACCGACGTCCCCGGCGCCGCGATCGCGATGATCGAGCCGGGCACCGGCCGGATCAAGGCCATGGCCCAGAGCCGGGACATGGGCACCGGCGAGGGCCAGACCTACCTGAACCTGGCCGCCGACCCCTCGCACGGCGGCGGCAACGGCTACCAGGCCGGGTCCACCTTCAAGTCGTTCGTGGCGATGGCCGGGCTGGAGAAGGGCATGACCCCGGACTTCGTCCAGAACCTGCCCTACAAGATCGACGAGACCCAGACCAAGTTCACGGTCTGCGACAACCCCAAGGGCACCACCCAGGACACGCACTGGCAGCCCACCGACGAGACCGAGGGCGAAGCCGGCCCGCAGACGATGACCAGCGCGCTGTGGAACTCGGTCAACAACTACTTCATCAAGCTGGAGGAGACGACCGGGCTGTGCGAGCCGGCCCGGCTCGCCGCGGCGGCCGGCGTGACCATAGACAGTGACAACGGCACCGGCAAGCCGCTGGAGCAGTACGGCTCGTTCACTCTGGGCGCCAACCAGGTGACGCCGATCGCGATGGCCAACGCCTACGCGACCTTCGCCGCGCGCGGCGTGTACTGCAAGCCGACCGCGATAAGCGCGATCACCGACACCTCGGGCAAGCAGTACCCGGTGGCCACGCCCGACTGCCACCAGGCCATCGACCCCTCGCTGACCGACCAGCTGACCGGGATGCTTCAGGGTGTGGTCAGCCACGGCACCGCGACGAAGGTCAAGGACTACTTCTCCGGACCCGCGGCCGGCAAGACCGGCACCAACGACAGCCGGCTGATGACCTGGTTCGACGGCTACACCCCGAACCTGGCCGCCGCGGTGTGGGTCGGCATCGTCTCGCCCAAGGCCAACGACAAGGGCCTGGTGAACGTGAAGATCCACGGCCAGACCTACGACAAGGTCTGCGGTGGCTGTCTGGCGGCGCCGATCTGGGGCCAGGCGGTCAACGCGGCGCTGGCCGGCACGTCGGTGCCCGCGTTCACGGTGCCCGAACTGTCCGGCGACCTCCCGCCGCCGATCCAGAACAACCCGCCGCCGGCCAACCCGCCGGGCGGCGGCCCCGGCGGCCAGAACGGCCCCGGCGGCGGTTTCCTGGGCGGGCTCCTCGGCGGTCAGCAATAGTCCCGAGGGTCAGGTAGCCGAGACAGCGTAGAAGGACCAGGACGGGGCGTGGAACCGAGAGGTTCCACGCCCCGTCAGCGTTTTTCCGGGCCCGGTGCAGAAGGCACGGCGGACGGCACGCGGCTAGCCGCGCCCGATCAGCCGGTCGCCGATCACGTACTGCAGCGCCCGCGGCATCCGGCCGCCGGTCACCGTCGCAAAAGCCAGCACCCGGCTGGTGATGCACACCGGCTTGCCGGCCGCGACCGCCGACAGCCCGCGCGCCACGATCGCCTCCGGCGCCTGCCAGAACAGGTGCGGCAGCCGGTTGTCGAAGCCCTCGTCGGTGAGCGGCGTCGCCGACGGGCCCGGGAGCAGCGCCGTGACGTGCACGCCGGTGCGGCGCACCTCGCGGTTCAGGTTCTCGCTGAACGAGGTGACGAAGGCCTTGGTGGCGCCGTAGGTCGTGGCCCACGGCACCGGGTTCACCGAGGCGATCGAGGAGACGTTGAGGATGCCGCCGTGGCGGGCCGCGATCATCCGCGGCAGCGCGGCGTGCGTCAGGCGCATCAGGGCGGTGACGTTCAACGCGACCTTGTCGGTCTCGCTCTGCGCCGCCATCTCGGCGAACGGGCCGGTGGTCCCGACGCCGGCGTTGTTGACGAGCAGGTCGACCGGCTTGGCCGCGTCCCGCAGCCGGTCCTCGACGGCCGCCAGTCCGGCCGGGTCGGTCAGGTCGGCCGGCAGCACCTCGATCTCGGTGCCGAGTTCGGCGGCCAGTTTCTCCAGCCGGTCGCCGCGCCGCGCCACCAGCACCAGCGCGGTGCCGCGGGCGGAGAGCTGCCGGGCGAACTGCTCGCCGAAACCGGAGGAGGCGCCGGTGACCAGGGCTCTGCTATACGTCTGCTTCATCGTCTACACCGGTTGATCCACGTTGTCGGTCCGGAACGCGATCGCCGCGCGCCCGGCCGGGTCGAAGAGGTCCAGCAGGCCGGTCAGCGGCTCGTCCGGCACGTCCGGCGTCCACAGCTCGAGCGCCATCTCACCGTGGTACAGCATCGGCCAACGGACATAGGAGCGGTTGTCGGCGGCGTCGTTGATCGCCTGCGAGCGCCGCACGGTCGCGGCGGCGACGTCCACCATCAGGTCGGTCCCGCAGCCGAAGCCGTACGGATAGGCGGCGCGGTCCGGGGCGATGCTCTCGATCAAGGTCTCGTCGGCTTCGTCCACGCCGACGTGTGCGTGCAGGCCACCCCGGACGGCGGGAACTTCGACGGTGCCCTCCGGGTCCGGCCGCCATATGCCGTTCGCGTCCTTGGCGACCCGGATCTTCGGCGCGGCGGCCATCAGGGAGCAGACCTCCCAGGCCTCGACGGAGGGCCCTTTTATGTTCGCGCCGGCCACCGACAGCACCCGCAGCCGGCCGCCGTCGAGCTGGTGGTCGACGACCACGACGTCCTCGGGCTTCAGATCCCGCTTGTCGACCTCGAAGCTGCCGGACGCGGTGACCACCAGCGCCTGCAGGTCCGGGTCGTAGACGAACATCATGCCCTCGCTG
>JABFXP010000104.1 GCA_013361685.1 Catenulispora sp. | reverse complement strand
CGGCACCGGCGGCGCGGCCGGCGGCCTGACCCAGGTACCCCGCAGCCTGACCGGCGGTGACGGCGTGCGGCGCCAGGTAGAGATCCACTCCCTCGGCGATCCACAACGGATGCACCGAGAAGTCGGTGAACGTCACCACCACCGGCACCGCCAGCCGCCCCGACGCCCGCAGCCGCCCCAGCACCTGCGCCGCCAGCGGATACGTGGCCACCGCCGCCACCGCGTCGGCCGGGATCGCGTCGAGCACCGCCTGCTCGGCCCCCTTCAGCAGCCGTCGCTGCACCGCCCCGGGCCGGGCGGCGCGCTCGGTCCGGGAGTAGATGCACTGATACAGCCGCGGCGCGTGGGTGATGATGCGCTTGTAGGACTCGCACACCGTCCGGCCCGCCGGCATCAGCGTCAGGAAGTCGTGCCGGTCGACGGCGAAGCCGCGCAGTTCGAGCCGGTCGGCCAGGGCCGCCGCGGCGCTGTCGTGACCGGCGCCGACCGAGGCGGAGAAGATGACCACGCGGGACATGGGAGCCCTTCCAAAACCAAGCGGGGAAGCGGAGTGCTTCGGACTCCCTCAATGCTCGGCACGCGGCGCCTTCCGATCAGTAGTGCGGCCTGGCGAGTCCAGGGTGGGGCCAGCACCACCACGACGGTGTGGCCCGCTGCATGGACCCCTCTCGACCAGCGCCAATACGCTGAACGGGTGTCGACGAGACGAGAGCTGCGCCGCACCCGGTGGGTGGAGGCGGGCTGGGACTGCGCGTTCCTGATCAGCGGTCTGCCGTTGTGGGCGGGCGCGATGGTGGTACTGACGGTGTGGACGCAGCCGATCCGCCTGATCCTGGGGTCCGACGACCCCAGCAGCGCGGTGCGCTTCACGCTGTCCATCGTGCTGGTGCTGACGGTTCTGCTGGCGATCGCGCCGTTCTTGACCGGCTGGCAGCGCCGCCGCTTCCGCGTCGTCCGCGGCATCGAGATCCGCGAGGTCGAGACACCGCGCCTGTTCGGCAGCCCGCTGCGCCGGACCCTGCGCTCGGAGGCGCTGTGGCGACAGGGGCTCTACCATCTGATCGCCGGCCCGCTGATCGGGGCCGCGCTGGTCGTCCTGGGCTTCCTGGCGGGCCTGGCGGTGTTCGTCGCCGTCCAGCTCCCGAAGCACGTCTGGCACGCGCTCGACCACCTCGACCTGGGCGACAAGTTCTGGGGCCAGGTCGCCTACCTCCTGCTGACCGGGACCGCCTCCTTCTTCGCGCCGCAACTGCTCCGGGCCCTGACCCGGGCCGACGAGTTCGCCGCCCGGCGGCTGCTCGGCCCCAGCGAGACCATCGTCCTGGCGCACCGCGTCCAGACCCTGTCCGCCTCCCGCGCCGCCGCCGTCGAGGCCGCCGACGCCGAGCGCCGCCGCATCGAGCGCGACCTGCACGACGGCGCGCAGCAGCGGCTGATGTCGCTGGCGGTGCACCTGGGCATCGCCCGCAAGACCCTGAAGGACGTGCCGCCGGAGGCGATGGCCGTCATCGCCGACGCCCACGAACAGGTGCGGCAGGCGATGACCGAGATCCGGCACCTGGTGCGCGGCCTGCATCCGGCGGTGCTCGACGACCGGGGCCTGGACGCCGCGCTGTCCGGCGTCGCCGCGCGCTCGGCGGTGCCGGTGCGCCTGTCGGTCGCCGCCATCGGTCCGCTCAGCGCCTCGGTGGAGACCGTGGCCTACTTCGTGGTGTCCGAGGCGCTGGCCAACGTGGTCAAGCACTCCCGGGCGTCGCAGGCCTCGGTGGAGGTCACCCGCGAGGACGACCGGCTCCTGGTCCGCGTCCGCGACAACGGCATCGGCGGCGCGGACGCGGCCGGCGGCTCCGGGCTGGCGGGCCTGGCGCACCGGGTCGCCTCGGTCGACGGCCGCCTGCGGCTAACATCACCTTCGGGCGGTCCGACGACGTTGACCGCCGACCTGCCGTGCGGGGTGTGAGGCGGCAGAGTCAGGACACCGAGACGGTGCGAGGCAGGGGGAACCGTGCGGGTGGTGATCGCCGACGACTCGGTCCTGATCCGGGCCGGCGTGGTCCGGGTGCTGGAGATCGCCGGGCACGAGGTGGTCGCCGAGACCGGCGACGGCGCCGCGCTGCTGGCCGCGGTCGGCGAGCACCGGCCGGACGCGGTGGTGGTCGACGTCCGGATGCCGCCGACGTTCAAGGACGAGGGCATCACCGCGGCGGTGGAGATCCGCGCGCGCTGGCCCCGGACCGCGGTGCTGGTGCTCTCGCAGTTCGTCGAGGAGCGCTACGCCACCGACCTGCTGGCCCGCGACACCGCCGGGATCGGCTATCTGCTCAAGGACCGCGTGGCCGACCTGGACTCCTTCATCGAGGCGCTGGAGCGGGTGGCCGCCGGCGGCACCGCGCTGGACCCGGAGGTGGTCGCCCAGCTGCTGGTGCGCCGCCCCGCCGATCCGCTGGACCGGCTCACCCCGCGTGAGCGCGACGTGCTGGCCCTGATGGCCGAGGGCCGCGCCAACGCCGCGATCGCCGAAGTGCTGTCGGTCACCGAGAGCGCCGTGGGCAAGCACATCAACAACATCTTCATGAAGCTGGAGCTCCAGCCCGACGACCAGGGCCACCGGCGGGTGCTGGCCGTATTGCGATACCTGGCGGCGTGAGAGCCGGGCCGGACATTAGCCTCCGGTCATGGATCTTCAAGCGATCGCGGCGACCGGCTGGGGTTATGTGGAACACGCCTATATCGGCGAATGGGAACTCCGCGCATCCGGCGGTCACACCTCGCGGGCCAACTGCGCACTGCCCTTGGGCGATTCCGGAATGCCGCTCCCGCAGACCCTGGAAGCGGTCCGGGAATGGTTCACCGGACGCGGGCTGAGCGCGCGCGTCCAAACCGTCGACGGCTCGGCACTGGACCAAGCGATAGCCGAACTCGGCCATGCCGGAACCGACGGCCCGGCACTGCGCCAGTCGGCTCCGCTGCTTCCGGCACTGGAGATCCTGCGCGCCACGGCCGATCCTTCGCGTAATGCAGAAATCACCAAAGAACTCCCGGAGGACTACTTCACGGTCTACCGCCGCGGGCTCGGCATCCCGGAGTTCCCCGCCATCCTGACCACGGGGAACGCCGAGATCGCCTTCGCCGTAGTGCGCGGGGACAACGGAGAAGCCCTCTGCGTCGGCCGCGCGGCCGTCGACACCCGGTCGCGTCATGCCGGAATCGCCGCGCTCGGCACGGCGGAACACGCCCGACGGCGCGGACTTGCACGGATCGTCATGCGCGACCTCTTAGCGTTCTCGGCAGAGCACGGCGTCGAGAGCGCATATCTGGAAGTAGAGGAGCAGAACGTCCCCGCCCGAGCCCTCTACGAATCCCTCGGCTTCCGCACCGCGCACCGCTATCACTGCCGCCTTTTGTGACCTCGGACCGATCCGCGATCGGCTGTTCCGGCGGATCTGTCAAGGTGCCGCACGGTGATAGGCGGCCGTCGGGATCTGTGACAAGGCACACCTAGCCACGGCCAACCGGGAGCGAGATAGTTACCAATGAGTAGCTCCAGCTCCCCTCACTCCCAGGGCCGGGCAGCCGTACTGTGCTCACAGCCGGCAAGCCATCAGCCCTCGACACCGCCGACCCTTGGAGGTTGACGATGCAGCCAGAGACAGCGATGCAGTACGAAACGGCACAGATCCTCGCCGCGATCCAGGCCGGGGACACCCCGGCCGAGGAGTTCGCGCACCTGAAGCTCCCCGACTCCTACCGCGCGGTGACGGTCCACGCCGACGAGGCCGAGATGTTCGACGGCCTGGCCAGCCGGGACAAGGATCCGCGGCGCTCCCTGCACGTGGAGGACGTGGCGACTCCGGAACTGGGTCCGGGCGAGGCCATCGTCGCGGTGATGGCCAGCGCCATCAACTACAACTCGGTGTGGACCTCGATCTTCGAACCGGTCAGCACCTTCAGCTTCCTGCGGCGCTACGGCAAGGTCTCCGAGCTCACCCGCCGGCACGACCTGCCCTACCACGTGATCGGCTCGGACCTGGCCGGCGTGGTGCTGCGCACCGGGCCCGGCGTGAACAAGTGGAAGCCCGGCGACGAGGTCGTCGCGCACTGCCTGAGCGTCGAGCTGGAGGACGCCGAGGGCCACGACGACACCATGCTGGACCCGCAGCAGCGGATCTGGGGCTTCGAGACCAACTTCGGCGGCCTGGCGCACCTGGCGCTGGTGAAGACCAACCAGCTGATGCCCAAGCCGGCCCACCTGACGTGGGAGGAGGCCGCCTCCCCGGGACTGGTCAACTCCACCGCCTACCGGCAGCTGGTGTCCAAGAACGGCGCCGCCATGAAGCAGGGCGACGTGGTGCTGATCTGGGGCGCCTCCGGCGGCCTGGGCAGCTATGCCACGCAGATGGCGCTGAACGGCGGGGCGATCCCGGTGTGCGTGGTCTCCTCCCCGGACAAGGCGCAGATCTGCCGGTCCATGGGGGCCGAGCTCATCATCGACCGCGCCGCCGAGGGCTACCGGTTCTGGAAGAACGCCGAGGAGCAGGATCCCAAGGAGTGGCAGCGCTTCGGCTCCAAGATCAGGGAACTGACCGGCGGCGAGGACCCGGACATCGTCTTCGAGCACCCGGGCCGGGAGACCTTCGGCGCCAGCGTCTACGTCGCCAAGCGCGGCGGCCAGATCGTCACCTGCGCCTCCACCTCCGGCTTCCAGCACAGCTACGACAACCGCTACCTGTGGATGAACCTGAAGCGGATCATCGGCTCGCACTTCGCCAACTACCGCGAGGCCTGGGAGGCCAACCGGCTCATCGACAAGGGGATGATCCACCCGACCCTGTCGAAGTCGTACCCGCTGGAGCAGACCGGACAGGCCGCCTACGACGTCCACCGGAACCTGCACCAGGGCAAGGTCGGCGTGCTCTGCCTGGCCCCGCGGGAGGGCCTGGGCGTGCGCGACGCCGCCAAGCGCGACCGGTTGCTCCCCGCGATCAACCGGTTCCGGAACGTGTGACAGAGCTCACGCGCGGCGGTCCCGGCCCCACCGGCCGGGCCCGCGATCGGCAAGGTTCTGATTCACCGGGGGCGAAGCCCGACTTGAGCGGCGGTGTGGTCCACACCTGGTACTATCCGAACCTGAAACTCATTCCCCGGCCCGACTAGGTGTCATCCGGCCGGAAATCTGACACGATTCACTGTCATGGGACCAGGGCGCCTCGACGAACGCAGCACCGATCGCTACGGCGATCGTGCCGGCGATCGCGGATCCCACGCCAGGCGTGGGGGATCCGGCGGTGGCGGCGGCGCGCAGCCGAACGGCTACCCCCCGCGTTCCCGATCCCCCTACGCCGGCGAGTCCTGGGACGGCGAGCCCGCGGACACCTACGACAAGCACGACGTCGAGGCCACCTTCTCCGAGATGGAGAAGGAGCTGGAGAAGCTGCGCACGGCCCGCGACGACGCCGTCACCGACACCGAGGATCTGCGCTACCAGATCGAGGTGCTGCGCTCCAAGCTGCACGAGCAGCGCCGGCTGGCCGCCCAGCCGCGCTTCGACAACATCTCGGTGCAGGTGGAGCAGATGCTCCGCAACGCCCAGTTGCAGGCCGACCAGGTGCGCGCCGCCGCCGAGCGGGAGCTGCGCGAGTCCCGGGCCAAGACCGCCCGGCTGCTGGAGGAGGCCGCGCACCGCTCCGCCGAGCTCGAGGCCGAGTGGCACACCGAGGTCGGCAACCGCCGCCAGTCCCTGGACCGGGAGCTGTCCGAGAAGCGGCAGCAGGCCGAGGCCCAGGTCAACGAGATGGCGGTGTGGGCGGAGAAGGTCCGCTCGGACACCGAGGCGCACCGCGGCCGGATCATCGAGGCGGCCCGCGGCGAGGTCGAGGCCGGCCGCGACCGGATAGCGATGGAGACCGCGCAGGCCATCGAGCACGTCCGCATGGAGACCGAGAACATGCGGACCGCGGCGCGCGCCGAGGCCGAGAAGACCCGGGAGGCCGCCAACGCCGAGGCCGAACGGGTGCTGGCGGTGGCCGGCGGGCAGGCGCAGCAGGCCGCCGAGCACGCCGCGCAGATCCGGGCGACGGCCAAGTCCGAGGCCGAGACCACGGTGAACTCCGCGCGGGCCGAGGCCTCGCGGCTGCTGATGGAGTCCGGCGCGCAGGCCGAGCGGACCCGCGCCGAGGCCTCGGCCGAGGCGATGCGGGTGCGCGGCGAGGCCGAGACGGCTGCGCAGCAGGCCCGGGCCGAGGCGGCGAACGTCGCCGCGCGGCTGCGCTCGGAGGCCCGGATGGAGGCCGACCAGGTCACCGGGAACGCCGGGCGGATCCTGGCCGAGGCCGAGGACCAGGCCGCGGCCCGGCTGGAGCAGGTGGCCCGGACCGTCGAGGAGCTGATCGCCAAGGGCCGGCTGGACGCCGACGCCACCCGGCGCGCCGCCGAGGAGGACGTGGCGCCGCTGCGCGGCCAGGTCGAGGAGCTGCACGCGCAGGCCAGCGAGCTGCATTC
>JABFXP010000762.1 GCA_013361685.1 Catenulispora sp. | reverse complement strand
GCCCCGATCTCGGCGAGCGGGGTCGGACGCGTCCGGGCGCGGCCGGCGTCGGCGATCGCGGCCAGCGTCTCGGCGAACGTCTCGCGCGGCTCACCGCCGCGAGCCATCGCAGAATCCTGTGAGCCCTCCGGAGCTCCATGGATATCAGACATCGAAGGCCACTCCCTTCTCCACGCCCCGCGGTTCGTCGTCGGCGAATTCCCACACATGCGGCGCCAGCGCCTTGCGCCCCCGGGACAGCCGCGCCTTCACCGTCCCGGCCGGAGCCCCGGTCTCGGCGCTGATCTCCTCGACGCTCAAGCCCTGCAGGTGGAACAGCACCAGGGCGCGGCGCTGCTCGGGCGGCAGCTTCCGCAGAGCGCTGACGATGGCCAGCCGGTCCGGGCCGAGTTCGGGCACCGGATCCGGTGGTCTGGCCCGGTGCGCCGTGAGGCGGTTCACCGCCTTGCGCCAGCTGCTGATCGCGCAGCGGAAGGCCACGGTGCGGACCCAGGCCTCCGGATCCTCGTAGTGGCGCAGGCGCGGCCAGCGCTGCCAGGCCCTGGCGTACGCCTCGTGGGCCGCGTCCTCGGCGTCGGCGAGGTCGCCGAGGACGACGTAGAGATAGCCCACGACGCGGTGCGCCGTCGCGCGGTAGAACGTGTCGAAGCCTTCCGGCGCCTCGGCTGCGGCCACGGCACCTCCCCCTGGTTCGGTGGACGATTCGGGGAACTCACGCGTGGGACCGGCTCGCGGTTGCACAGCGGTCCCAGGGTAGGGCTGGCACCACCGTGGTTCTGGGGCGGACGTCATGGCGGCGGACGCGGCACCGGCCCGATCATGGTCTGCATGCGGCTGAGATTCTCGATGTGGACCAGGGGCCTGATGGCCTCCCAGACGGCCCGGCACAAGATGGCGATCGGCTTCGTCGGCGCGGCCATCGTGCTCGTCGGCTGGATGGTGTTCCTGGCTCAGACGCTGCACGGCAAGGAGGTCGTGAGCCACTGGTCCACGGTGTGGCTCGGCCTGGACACCATGGAGGCGCTGGCGCTGGCCGCCCTCGGAGTGCTGCTCGTGCGCCACGACCACCGGGCCCGCACCGCGGCGACCGTGGCCGCGACGCTGTTCGGGATGGACGCGTGGTTCGACGTGATGCTGTCCAAGGGCAGCGACTTCGCGGTGGCGCTGCTGCTGGCGATGATGTTCGAGATACCGCTCGCCGCGGCGTGCGCGGCGATCGCGCGGCAGACGGCCCGGTGGTACGACGTGTGAACGGCGTGGGCCGGCCCAGGACGGGCCGGCCCACGCCGGGTGATCCGCGGACTCTCAGGCTGCTGCGAAGGCGGGCTCGGCCGCTTCCACGGCGCCTTCCCGCCGGGCCTTCGCCCGCGCGAGAGCGGCGTCGATCTTCGTGTTGTTCGTCATCGTGGCCACGACGACCGTCATCGACGCCAGGATCCCGGCGCCCACGATGAACGGCGCACGCAGTCCCGCGACGTGGGCCAGCCACCCGCAGAACAGGGCGCCGAGCGGGCCGGCGCACAGGGAGATCAGCCGTCCGGTGGCGCCGACCCGGCCCATCAGCTCATCGGGCACGACCGCCTGGCGCACCGCCGGGGCCAGCCCCATGGTCACGCCCATCCCCAGGCCGACCGCCAGGTCCGCCGCGCCCGCCACCCAGGCGTTCGGCGCCAGGCCGATGCCGAGCAGCGAGACGGACTCCACGACGGCGGTGATCGTCAGCGCCGTGCCGGTCCCCACCCGGGCCGCCACGCGCGGCGCCAGCGAGGAGCCGATCAGCGCGCCGATCGCGTTGGCGGTCAGGTAGACGCCGTAGGCGGTGGTGCCCAGGTGCAGCGTGTCCTTCACGAACAGCACCATCACGGCGTTGCAGCCCACGAAGGCGAAGTTGCCGACGGCGGGGCGCAGGGACAGCCCGACGAGAAGCCGGTCGCTGAAGAGGTAGGCGGCGCCTTCGCGGACTTCCCGCAGCAGCGAGCCGCGCGGCTTCGCGGGCTGGGCGGGCGCCTTGGGGAGCGTCCAGATCATCAGGGAGCTGACGAGGAACGACAGCCCGTCGGCCAGCACCGGCACCGCCCGTCCCAGCGCGAACAGCAGCGAGCCGGTCGGCGGCCCCACGAACCCGCCCAGCGCCTGCTGCGCCCCGAGGATCCGGGAGTTGGCGTGCTGAAGCGTGTCCAGGTCCCGGTCTTGCAGGACCTCGGGCAGGAAGGCGATGGACGCCGTGTCGAAGAAGACCTGCCCGGTGCCGAGCAGGAAGGCGGCCGCGAACAGCAGGTAGATGTCCGCCGCCCCGGACGTCACGAGCACCGTCAGCAGCACCAGCAACGAGAACCGGAACAGATCGGCGATCACCATCGTCCGCCGCCGGTCCCACCGGTCGACCAGGGCGCCCCCGACCATCCCGAAGCAGAGCCAGGGCAGCAGCGCGCACGCCTCCATCGCCCCGAGCAGGACCGGGTTGTGCGTCAAGGTCAGCGCGAGCAACGGCAGTGCCGCGAAGTAGATTCCGTCGCCGAGGGCGGACACCGCGGACGCGGTCCATATTCGATAGAAGCGCTGAGGCATCTGAGCCATCACTGATCACACATCCTTGGGGCGGTAGAAGGCCACGAAGAGGTCGGCGGCGGGCTGGGCCGGATCCGAGGCCTCGGTGAGGTCGGTGAGCAGCTGCGCCAACCGCTCGTTGAACTGCTCCCACGCCTGCGGGCTCAGCCGCGCGTGCTTCAGGAACACGGTCCTCTGGTCGCTCGGCGGTGCCGACTCGATGTCGGCCAGCGCGTGCCGCATCAGGACCTCGGGCTGCCCGGCGCCGGTCTCCGGGAGCTCGATCGTCTTGCCGGTCATCGCGTAGTACTGCTCGGTGACCCCGCCGACCTTGCGGGTCTGGACCACGTGCACCAGGCCGGCCTTCGCCAGCACCTTGATGTGGTGGTTCGAGCTGCCCTTGGCGATGCCCAGCCGCTCGGCGACCTGCGTGATCGTCGCCGGCCCGTCGCGCAGGACGCGGAGGATGCGGTGCCGCATGTGGCTGGCGATGGCGCGGAGCTGGTCGTCGCTGTGGACGTGGATGGTGGCGGCGGCGTCGGCGGGCGCCGGGGTCTCAGCGTTCTCGGCGTTCTCGCGGTCGGAAGAGGTCACGAAGTACATAGTCAAGAACTCTTGACCGTTAGTCAAGAGTTCTTGACCGTCTGGGCGTGGAAAAGGGCTCAGAGCGGGTCGCAGACCGGCTCCGTCGGGTTACCGAACGTAGAATCCCCGCGCTTCAGCCAGCGCTTCGTAGCTCTCCAGGCGCTCCTGGGTCCGCTCCGGCTCCGCATCGGCCAGCGCCTGGAGCAGCAGCGCCGCGAACGCCATCGGCGCCGCGTGCGAGTCGAACACCGACCGCGAGCCCACTCCCACCGGGAGCAACACGTCCGCCAGATGGGCGAACGGCACCAGGGGCACGTCGGTCACCACGGCCGTCTTGATGCCGAGCTCCCGCGCGGTCCGCAGGACCGCCACCGACTCCGCCGCGTAGCGCGGCAGGACGAACGCCACCAGCCAGGTCCCGCCGGCCCCCGCCGCGTGCAACAGCGCCTCGTGCGCCGGCGACCCGGGCGCGTCGATCGTCCGCACGTCGGGGTGGATCCGGGCGGCGCCGTACGCGAAGTACGCCGCGACCGGTCCCGACATCCGCAGGCCCAGCACGGTCAGCGGCTCGGAGGCGGCCAGCGCGCCACCCAATCGGGCCAATCGGGTCGGGTCGGCCGCGTACTTGTGGAGCGCCTCCAGGTTCGACTGGTCGCTCTCCAGCGCGGCGTGCAGTTCGTTGCCCGCGACCCGCTCCCGGTGCGGCCCCGCCTCGGGCACGCGCAGGGCGATCGGACGCAGGGCGGCGCGCAGCTCCGGGTAGCCCGAGAAGCCCAAAGCGGCGGCGAAGCGGGTCACCGACGGCTGGCTCACCCCGACCCGTTCGGCGAGTTCCATGCTCGACAGGAACGCGACCTCGGCCAGGTTCTCCAGGAGGTAGTGGGCTATGCGGCGCTGGGCCGGCGACAGGCGGCGGCCGTCCAGCAGGGCCAGCAACTCCTCCGACGGCGAGAGGGGGGCGGGGGCCGCGGCCTCGGCCGATGTAGCAGGAGTCACAGCTTCTCGGGCTGCCACGCGCTTCCCTCCTCTCTGTGAGGCTGCCAACATCACTGAGTGGCGCGTCAGAAGTTACTCGTCAGTAGAATACTCTGAGGCCTCGACTACCGTACCCTCCGTACGGACGGTGATCGGGATGAGTCCGTCGATACGCACGTGTAGGAGGAGACCGGGGCTATGCAGCTCGCAGCCATCGTCGTCTCGCTGGTGATCTCGGTCATCGGCTTCGGTCTGCTGGGCCGGACCGCGGTTTACATCTACCAGTTCGTGAAGCTCGGGCAGTCGACGGCGCCGGGGGCGCGGACCAATGAGCCGCTGGAGCGGACCCGGAACCTGTTCCGGGAGTTCCTGGGGCACACCCGCATGGCCCGCAAGGGCAAGCGCTGGATCGGCGCCATGCACTGGGTGGTCATGGTCGGCTTCGGCCTGCTGTTCTTCACCCTGGTCACGGCGTACGGCCAGCTGTTCCAGGCGGACTGGGCGATCCCGCTGATCGGCCGCTGGTGGCCGTTCGAGTTCGTGGTGGAGGTCGTCGCCTTCGTGATGATCTTCGCCATCGCGGGCCTGATCGGCGTCCGGCTGCGCAACCGTCCCTCCGGGCCCGGCTCGAAGGAGAAGGGCAAGCGCTCGCGGTTCTTCGGCTCCACGATGTGGCAGGGCTACTTCGTCGAGTGGGTCATCCTCGGCATCGGGCTGTGCATCATGACGCTCCGGGGCCTGGAGGGTGCGCTGACGCACGAGACCTCCTACAGCCTGCACTACCCGGTCAGCTATCCGCTGGTCAAGGCGTTCGAAGGGACGTCCGAGGGCACGCTGCAGAACTGGATCTACGCCGTCGCGATGCTCAAGATCGTGATCTCCATGGTGTGGGCGATCACCATCGGCCTGAACTCGACGATGAGCGTGGCGTGGCACCGGTTCCTGGCCTTCCCGAACATCTGGTTCAAGAAGAAGGCCGACGGCGGCACGGCGCTGGGCGCGCTGAGCCCCATGGTCTCCGGCGGCGCCCCGATCGACTTCGAGGACCCGGCCGAGGACGCCAAGTTCGGCGTCGGCGTGGTCGAGGACTTCACGTGGAAGGGCCTGCTGGACTTCTCCACCTGCACCGAGTGCGGACGCTGCCAGGACCAGTGCCCGGCCTGGAACACCGACAAGCCACTGTCGCCCAAGCTGCTCATGCTGGGTCTGCGGGACCACGCCGCGGCCAAGGCTCCGTACCTGTTCGCCGGCGGCGGCAAGGACATTGAGGGCACCGAGAAGCTCGCCGAGGAGAAGTGGCTCTCGCTGCCGGATCTGGTGCGGGCCGAGGCGGAGCGGCCGCTGATCGGCACCGCCGAGGAGAACGGGGTCATCGACCCCGACGTCCTGTGGTCGTGCACCACCTGCGGCGCGTGCGTCGAGCAGTGCCCGGTCGACATCGAGCACGTGGACCACATCGTCGACATGCGTCGGTACCAGGTAATGATCGAAAGCTCGTTCCCCTCCGAGGCCGGGACGATGCTGAAGAACCTGGAGAAGGCGCAGAACCCCTGGGGCATGCAGCCCAAGAAGCGCACCGAGTGGATCGCGGAGCTGGACTTCGAGGTGCCGGTGTTCGGCGAGACGCTCGACGACATCACCGAGGTCGAGTACCTGTACTGGGTCGGCTGCGCCGGTGCGCTGGAGGACCGCGCGCGCAAGACCACGAAGGCGTTCGCCGAGCTGCTGCACATCGCGGGCGTCAAGTTCGCGGTCCTCGGCGGCCAGGAGGCGTGCACCGGCGACCCGGCGCGGCGGCTGGGCAACGAGTTCCTGTTCCAGATGCTGGGGCAGGGCAACGTGGAGATGCTCAACGAGGTCTTCGGCGAGGACACGCCGGTGGCGAAGAAGAAGATCGTGGCGACCTGCCCGCACTGCTTCAACTCGCTGGCCAACGAGTACCCGCAGCTCGGCGGGCACTACGACGTCGTGCACCACACCCAGCTGCTGGACCGTCTGGTCTCCGAGGGCAAGCTGACCCCGGTGACGCCGATCGACCAGAACATCACCTACCACGACCCGTGCTACCTGGGCCGCCACAACAAGGTCTACACGCCGCCGCGCGAGATCATCGCCAAGGTGCCGGGTCTGAAGAACACCGAGATGCACCGGTGTAAGGAAAAGGGATTCTGCTGCGGCGCCGGCGGCGCGCGGATGTGGATGGAAGAGCGGCTCGGCAAGCGCATCAATGTGGAGCGGGTCGACGAGGCGCTGTCCACTAATCCGGACGTCATCTCGACGGCCTGCCCCTACTGCCTGGTGATGCTCGGCGACTCCATCACCGCGCGCAAGCAGGCTGGAGAAGTCCCCGAATCGATGGAAGTGGTTGATGTGGCGCAACTGTTGCTGACTTC
>JABFXP010000808.1 GCA_013361685.1 Catenulispora sp. | reverse complement strand
AAGTGGGGTCTGGCGTTGTCGCGGCATTCACTCGGATGGGCGCAGGCTTTGGTGGCCGGCGTGTCGGGTGATCTTCGGCGGGTTAGTGTCGCGGTGTGGAGCTACCGGTCATGCCTCCGGTGCGGCCGATGTTGGCTAAGGCCGTGCGGGAGGTGCCGCGGGGGGTGGGGTTGGTTTATGAGCCTAAGTGGGATGGGTTTCGGTGTGTGGTGTTTCGGGATGGGGGTGAGGTTGAGCTTGGGTCGCGGAATGATCGGCCTTTGACTCGGTATTTTCCGGAGTTGGTGGCGCCTTTGTTGGCGGTTTTGCCGGTGCGGTGTGTTGTGGATGGGGAGATTGTTGTTGCTACTGAGCGGGGGCTTGATTTCGATGCTTTGCAGAATCGGTTGCATCCGGCTGCTTCGCGGGTGCGGAAGTTGGCGGGGGAGACGCCGGCGAGTTTTGTTGCGTTTGATCTGTTGGCGTTGGGTGATCGTGATCTGACTTCTGAGCCTTTTGGGGAGCGGCGGCGGTTGTTGGAGGAGGTGCTTGGGGATGTGGTCGGGGCTGTGCTGCTGACGCCGGTCACTGATGACGCGGATGTGGCGCAGGATTGGTTCACTCGGTTCGAGGGTGCTGGGTTCGACGGTGTGATGGCCAAGCGGGTGGACCTGCCTTATGAGCAGGACAAGCGGGTCATGGTCAAGGTGAAGCATGAGCGCACTGCCGACTGTGTGGTGGCCGGGTTCAGGTGGCACAAGGACGGTCAGGGTGTTGGCTCGCTGCTGCTCGGCCTCTATGACGATGACGGGGTGCTGCACCACGTTGGGGTGGCCAGTAGCTTCACCGCCGCTCGCCGCAAGGAACTCGTGGGTGAGTTGGCGCCGCTGCGGGAGAACGCGTTGGACGGGCATCCGTGGCGTCAGTGGGCTGATGCGCAGGCGGAAGCGCGAGCGCAGGCCGGCGGTCGGATGCCCGGGGCGCAGAGTCGGTGGGCGCCGGACAAGGATCTGACCTGGGAGCCGCTGCGTCCTGAGCTGGTTGCCGAGGTGCGGTACGAGCACCTGTTGTCCGGCCGGTTCCGGCACGGTGGTCGGCTGGTTCGCTTCCGGCCCGATCGGAGCCCGGAGTCGTGCACCTACGCGCAGCTCGAGCAGGTGGCGCCGGCCGAGCTGGCCGCGTTGTTCGGTGAGGAGCCGCCGCGATGAAGGACGAGACGGTCTTGGACATCGATGGTCGCGAGGTCACGGTGTCCCATCCGGACAAGGTGTACTTCAGCAAGCGTGGCGAGACCAAGATGGACCTGGTCCGCTACTACCTGGCGGTGTCCGGTCCGATCATGAACACCCTGCGGGACCGGCCGCTGCTGCTGGAGCGCTATCCCGACGGCGCGGGTGGCAAGAGCTGGTTCCAGAAGCGGGTGCCGAAGACGGCGCCGGAGTGGCTGACCACCGTGGAGGTCGCCACGCCCAACGGCACGACCAGCGATGCTCTGGTCGCCGCCGACATGGCGCACGTCATCTGGGGCGTGAACCTGGGATGTCTGGGCTTCCACGTCTGGCCGATCCGCGCCACTGATCCCGAGATCACCGACGAGCTGCGCATCGACCTCGATCCCTCTCCCGGCGTCGGCTTCCCGGAGGTGCGCCACGCGGCGGTGCTGACCCGCGAGTTGCTGACCGAATTGGGCATCGAGGCGTACATCAAGACCTCCGGCTCGCGCGGGCTGCACGTGTATCTCAGACTCCTGCCGCAGTGGGACGGCTATGAGGTGCGGGCAGCAGCCGTCGCGCTGGCCCGCGAACTGGAACGCCGCCACCCGCAGCTGATCACCGCGCAGTGGTGGAAAGAGGAGCGTGGCGCGCGGGTGTTCGTGGACTTCAACCAGAACGCACCGCACAAGACCGTGTTCGGCGCCTGGTGCGTACGTCCGCGAGTGGGCGCACAGGTCTCGACGCCGATCCGCTGGGACGAGTTGGCGACCGTCCAGCCG
The DNA here is from genome assembly GCA_013361685.1 of Catenulispora sp. GTDB lineage: Bacteria > Actinomycetota > Actinomycetes > Streptomycetales > Catenulisporaceae > Catenulispora. The sequence goes on along the minus strand of JABFXP010000808.1, from coordinate 19,573 downwards.
GACACGTTGACCATCGCCACGGTGCCGGATCTGGTCGCCGACCGGGGCGATCCGTGGGCGGAGTACAACGTGCGGCCGCAGTCGATCGAACCGCTCTTGGAGATGTCGCGGCGGGATATGGCGAACGGCTTGATGGACGCGCCGTGGCCGCCGGTGTATCCGAAGATGCCCAATGAGCCGCCGCGGGTGGCGCCCAGCCGGGCGAAGCACTGAGTGGCACGCCGACTCGAGTATGCGTCCGGGCGCTGGGAATCAGAGTCACGTGGCGAAGTCGAAGAGCATCCCGCAGCAGATCCTCGACGCTCAGCGCCGCCGCGCGAAAGTGAAGGCAGACCAGGAGAAGGCAGCGCGCGCCGCCGAGCAGAAGGAGCAGCGGGCGGCTGCGCGGCGGCAGGAAGCGGAAGCACGGCGGGTTCAGCGGGCCGCCGAGCAGTTGGCCAAGCAAAAGCAGGCTGCTGACGCACGGCAGGTGCAGCAGGTGCTGCGCGCGATGGAGCAGCGGGAGACCGCGCGCCAGCAGGCCGAAGCGCGGGAGGCGCTGGTCAGGCAGCGCGAAGCGGCGCGCGCCGCCGAGGGCGAAGCGGCACGTCGGATGCGGCGGGAAGCGGCGAGGCTCACTGCGGAAACGGAGGAGCGGATCCGCGCGATCGGCAGCATCCTGGCCGAACGGGATCGCGGACTTGAGACCTTGCGAGAGCAGACCGACGCGGAAGCCATATGCGATGCCGCGGCCAGGATCGACACCGCAGTTGGAACCGGCCACGCAGGCCGAGCCGAAGCCGAAGCCGCGAGAGGTATCGAAGACAGGAACGAAACCGCAGTCAGAACTAGCCCTGCCGCAACCACAGCCGCACCCCCGTCCGGCAACTATGCCGAATCCATATCCGCCCTCCTCTCCGAACGCACCTTCCTCAGCCGGGCACGCCCCGTCCACGTCATCCACTCCCCCGCCACCCGCCGCCTCACCCTCCAGCTCGACCTCCCGCGCCGCGAAGGCATCCCCACCGACAAGGCCTACCGCTACGTCGCCGCCCGCGAGGAAATCGTCGCCGAACCGCGCAAGGAGTCCGAGTCGCAGCGCATCTATCAGGATGCTGTCGCTCGTCTCGTCCTCTGTGTCACCGACTACGCCGCGGCCCTCACCTCGCCGGGCCTCGTCGACGAAATCGCCGTCAATGGCCACGTTCGCGCCACGGATCCGGCGACCGGCCTCCCGATCCACCCGTGCCTCATCAGTCTTCTGACTTCGCGCGATGCGTTCGAGCGTGTCGCTCTCGACGAACCCGAGCTCGACCCCGTCCTCTGCCTCCGCCGCCTGGGTGCCCGCGTCTCGGCCAACGCCTACGACCTCGAGCCTGTCGTCCCCATCGTCGACCCCGAATCAGAGCGCCTGCGCAGCGTGTCGGACCGGCAGTCGGACTCGCGGTCCCAGTCGCAACAACAGCCGCAACTCGACCTCGCCACCATGGACCCCTTCGCCTTCGAGCACCTCATCCGCGACCTGTTCCTCGCCATGGGCTTCAAAGCGTGGCGCACGCCGAACAGCCACGACGGCGGCGTGGACGCGATCGCCGTCCGCGACGACATCGCCCTCGGCGGTGTCTGCGTCATCCAGGCCAAGCGCTACGCGGGCACCGTCCCGGTCGACGCGGTGCGCGCGTTGTTCGGCGCGATGCAGGAGTGCAAGGCCAACACCGGGATGGTGGTGACGACCTCGTCGTTCGGTCCGGCCAGTCATGCGTTCGCTGATGAGGTGGGTCGTATCACCCTTGTGGACGGTGCGCTTCTCAGGGTTCTGCTGAAGCAGCACCTCGGGCTGGACGCGTGGATCAGTGTGCGAAAGACGCCGTCGTCCTGAGGCTCAGCACGGTGGGGCCGCCGCCGCGGGACAGGCGGCGGAAGAAGCTGAGGATGCCGGCCAGGCCGTAGGCCCAGGAGGCGGTGTATTCGGTCGGGTTGTCTTTGATGAACATCGGGTGGTCGGCGGGGCCGGCGCTGCGGAGGAGCATTTGGGATACGACGGTGCGGGCGGCGGTCCAGTACTTCTCGTCGTCGTCGTGGGTTGCGACGTCGATCAGCATGTTGCCGATGCCGGCCAGGCCGCAGCACTGGATCGGTTTGTCGATGCGGGGGATCAGGGCGATGCAGGCGTCGGCGGCGCGGCGGGCTCCGGCTGTGTAGCGGGGGTCGTCGAGGTGTTCGCCGGCGGTGAGCAGGGAGCCGGCGATACCGGACAGGCCTTGGCACCAGGAGGCGGCCAGGGGGGCGGTGGTGGGGCGTTGGGCTTTGGCGACCAGGCGGTCGCAGCGGTGGAGGAGGTCGCGGGCGCGGTCGTCGGCGGCGGCGAGCAGGCCGGGGTCGGCCAGGCGGGCGGCGATGGCGGTGAGGGCGTCGACGGTGCCGGCCAGGCCGTGGCCTTTGCCGGTGGCGGGTTCGACGCCGGCGGCTTCGGGCAGGGCGCTGGTGGTGTCGGTCTCGGTGGGGGCGGTGTTGGCCAGGACGTGGTCGGCGCAGCGGCGGGCCAGGTCCAGGTGTTCGGGGCGGCCGTCGAGGTCGTGCAGGAGGAGGTGGCCCAGGCCTACTCCGGCGGCGCCGCTGATCAGGTCGCAGTATTCGGGTTTCCAGTCGGTGTCGGTGCTGATGCCGCCGGTGAGTTCCACGGTGTGGGCCGGCAGGCGTCGCAGGGCGCTGAGGCGGAAGTAGTCCAGGCCGGTGCGGCCGGTCCACAGGCCGGTGCCCAGGCGGACGGTGTCGGCGCCTTGTTCGCCGAAGCGGACGAGTTCGGCGGTGAGTTCGGCGGTGCCGGGGGTGTCGAGGTGTTCCAGCAGTTCCAGGCCGATGCCGGCGGCGCCGCGGTAGACGCAGCTGTCGACGGCGGCCTTCTCCGAGCGGGGGATCTCGGTCAGGACCGCGCGGGTCTGGGCCATGAGGTCGGTCAGGAGGTTGGCGGTGATCTCGGTGAGGAGGGTGTCGGCGACGGCGGTGGGGCGTGGCAGGGGGGTGCGGGTGGGGCCGGCGGCGGTGAACTCGCCGGCGGCCATGCGGGCGGCGGCCTGGTGGGTGCGGGCTTCGTCCATGCTCAGCAGGTCGCAGATCAGGCCGATGACGCCGTCGGGGGCGGGGCCGCGGCGGGCGCGGATCATGCGCATCGCGGCGCGGCGGGGTTCGTCGGCGTCGCCGCTGAGGACCACCGGGGGCAGGGCGGACCAGGCGTAGACCAGGGTGGTGCCCAGGGCCAGCAGGTCGTCGCCGGTGGTGGGTTCCTGTTGGCGGAACTGGCGGGCCGAGGAGTAGCCGGAGGTGCCGCCGGGCAGGTGCAGGCCGTTGAGGCCGGCCAGGCCCAGGTCGATGAGGGTGGCGGCGCCGTCGGGGCCGATGACGACGTTGCGGGGGTTGAGGTCGCGGATCAGGACGCCGCGGTCGTGGACGGCGAGGATGACGGTGGCCAGGCGGCGGGCCAGGGCTTCCAGGGTGCGGCCGGGGGTGGCGCCGCTGGGGTCGGCCTCGTCGATCTCGTCGGCGGCGGCGTAGCGGCCGTGTTCCATGACGTCGTCGGCGAGGTTGAAGCGGCCGACGTCGCGGGTCACCAGGAACTCGTCGGCGTCGGCGCGGAAGTGGTCGACGAAGCCGGCGACGCCTTCGACGCCGGCCAGCACGGCCAGGACGCGGCGTTCGTTGCGGACCCGCAGCCGGGTGTCGACGCCGTCCTCGCCCTCGTCGACCAGGGCCCGGGACTGTTTGACGATGACGCGGCCGCCGTCGCGCAGGTCCACGGCGCGCAGCACGTCGCCGCGGCCGGCGTGGACGATGCCGCCGTCGACCTGGAAGTGGTCGCCGAGCCGGGCCGGCGGGTCGGGCCGGCGGGGGCGGTCGCGGCCGCCGGGCTCGCCGGTGAAGGGGTCCACGGTCCAGGGCGGCTGCCGGTAGCGCAGGGTGGCCAGGGCGGGGAACTCCTGGCCGTCCGGGCCGGTGAGGGTCATGACCAGGCGGCCTTGGGCGTCGGCGGTCCAGGGCTTGTCGATGGGGCCGTAGCGGTAGTAGACGGGGGCGTCGGGGCTGACGCGGCGGTCGCTCAGGACGCGCGGTGCGGCCCGGCCGCGTAACAGGCGGGCCAGCAGCAGGCCGACGTCGCGGACCCGGTCCTGGTCGGGGTAGACGGTGAAGGCCTTGCCGATCGAGGAGGGGGTGGTGGTGCCGTCGTTCAGCCGGGCCAGGGCGTCGCCGGAGCGGGCGATCTTGAAGGCGCAGCCTTCGGCCAGCAGCGCCGGCACGATGGCGTCGGCGGTCGCGGCCAGGGTGGCGACGCGGGCTGAGACGTGCAGTTTCCAGCCCTGCCGGGGGAGGTCGGCGCCGTGCGGGCGGACCAGCAGCCAGACGGGTCCGGGCTGGAGCCGCAGTCCGGTGCCGGCCGTTTCGGCGTGCCCGGCGACCAGTGCCTCGACCTCTTCCGCCGACAGTTCGCCGTTCATGTCGACCGTTCTCTCTTCCGTGGAGCCGTGGTGCTGTCGGTGCCGGTGACCGGGTCGGCCCGGTGCGGGTGCGGACCGTCTGTGGGGCTGGAGCTGGCCGTTACCAGGGGATGCCGGTGGCGAAGAACCACTGGGCGGTGTCGTCGAGGCGGCAGTGCGGGCACCGGGTGTGGTCGCGGCTGGCGTCGGGCACGCCGGTGAAGGCGGAGTCGACGTCCAGGTCTTCGGTGGCGGTCTCCCGCGGCTCCAGTTCGAGCAGCTCGGTCATCGTCGGCTCCCTCAGGACAGGGCGGCTGATGTGCGGACTCTGCTCTGTCTAACCAGCGCGGAGGCGGGCGTCAATAGGTGATCCACTACGATCTAGACACCGGTCCGCGGCGCGGCACGGCGTCGGCCGGGTTCCTCCGCCACCAGCATCAAAACCATGACAACCGCCAGGCCCAGCAATTGGGCGGCGGACGCGGCGCGGGCCAGCGGGATGGTGGCGAGCACGGCCACCGCCCCGGCAGCCCGGTAGCGCATAGGCGCGATCCGCAGGCTCAACCGGAAGCACAGGTCGCCGACCAGGAATACCGCCACCCCGCCGGCCAGGGCGACGGCGGCGGCGGTGGGCAGCGCCTGGCCGAGGTGGCCGATGGCCTTCTTCAGGCCGGCGGCCAGGATCGCCACGCCGAGCAGCATGGGGATGAAGCTGTAGTAGTAGGCGAGCATGCCCAGGCGGAAGCGGGTGATGCCGGTGACGGCGCCCAGGGCGTGTTCGGCCGCGGGCTCGTCCTTGCCGAAGTAGGCCCACCACAAGGTGGCGGCCAGAGTCAGCGCCAGGGCTATGCCGCAGGCCTGCGCCCAGTCCAGGCGGGTGTCGGCGGCGCCGGCGCCGATCGCCACCACCGACTCGCCGAAGGCGATGATCAGCAGCAGGCCGTGGCGTTCGACGAAGTGCGCCGGGTCCAGTTCGCCCACGTGCTCGGTGACCGGCGCGCGGCCGTCGGCGTACTCGCCGGTGATCTTGCTGGACAGGATCGGCGCGATCTGCTGCAGCAGCACGGCGGCCACCCACAGCAGGTCGGCCGGCGCGCCGTCGAGGGCGCCGGCGAGGGTGACGCAGCCGGCGGCGGCCAGGTTGGGGACGGCGAAGCTGAGGACGTACTTGCCGTGGATGAGCGCGTACAGGGTGCTGTGCACGGCGGTGACGAGCACGAAGGCCAGGCCGAAGGCGACGCCGTCGGTGGTGAACAGTTTCGGCACGGCCAGGGCGCAGGTGAGGAACCCGAACATGCCGGCCATCAGGATCATCCGGCGGGCCGTGGTCTCCGGCGGGACCTGGTTGGTGAGGTAGGCGTAGGCGCCGTACATCCAGTACAGGACGGCGAAGATCAGCAGCATGCGGCCGGCCTGGGCGAAGGACAGGTCGTCGGCCAGCAGCACGGTCAGCTGGGTGATGGTGAAGACGAAGACCAGGTCGAAGAACAGCTCGAGGGTGGTGACGCGGCGCGGGGTGCCGGGCTGCGCGGCCGGTCCCCGGTGCTCGGCCCCGCTGTCGGCGGGGGCGGCTGGCGTGGCGGTCATGGTCTCCCCCTGTGGCTGTTCCGTCGCGGCCCTTCACCCTAGCCGCGTCCCAGGGGTCCGATCATCAGATCACCACTGCCTAACACTGTCTGGTCATCACTCGTCCGGCGCAGTCCCGACACTCGAACGAGCGATGCTCGCGCGGCAATACCTTTGACCGTCACCAGGCACGGACATGGCACGACCGTGAGAACCATTCTGCGCAGGGTGCTGGGACTGCCGGCGCCGCTACTGCTGGTGCTCGGCGCGGCAGGTGCTGCGGCGGCCGACGTCATGCCGCGCACCGGCAACGAGGACGCGTGGGTACACGGCGTCGCACAGTGCGACATCGACTCGCCCCAGGACTGCTGGACGTGGATCGACCCGGTCCACGGCACCCCCTGCCCGGCCGGCCACTTCTGCCTCTACACCGCGAGAAGGGCCTACGAGGGCGGCAAGGTGTTCTCGTTCTATCACTGTGCGGACAACGGCAAGGACTGGGCGCTGCACGGCTGGCGCGGCGTCGGCTACTACCACAATTCCGACACCGGCGGCGCTCACGGATACCTCAAGGAAGCGAACCACCGGGTGATCCTGAACGCCGCGCCAGGGACGAGCGGCATCTACGACTTCACGTCCACGTGGTTCCTGCGCGCCTGCTGACAAACGCGCAGGAACACTCACGGCTCAGCCGCGGGCCAGCCGCTCGGTGAGCCGCTGCTTCGCCTCCGGCCACTCGTCTTTCAGCATCGAGAAGAAGACGCTGTCGCGCCACGTCCCGTCCGGCCGCAGCCGGTGCCGCCGCAGCACGCCCTCAGGCCGGGCCCCGAGCCGCGCGATCGCGTTCTGCGAGCGCTGGTTCATGTGGTCGGTCTTCCACTGCACGCGTCCCATGCCGAGGTCTTCGAAGGCGTGGGTGAGCAGCAGCAGCTTGGACTCGGTGTTGACCGGGCTGCGCCAGTAGGCGCTGCCGTACCAGGTCCACCCGATCTCCAGCCGCTCGTCCACCGGGCTGATGTCGAGGTAGGTGGTCCAGCCGATGGCGCGGCCGGTCTCCAGCAGGACGACGGCGAAGGCGACATAGGCGCCGGGTTCGGCGTCGAGGATGGTGTCCAGCTTCTCGCCGAGTTCGGCCTCGGTGCGCGGGGTCGGGCCGCCCTGCCACTGCCACACGGCGTCGTCGTTGCCGCCGGCCGCGAACAGGTCGGGCAGGTGGCCGCGGGTCAGCGGCTCGAGCCGGACGTGCCGGCCGGTCAGGATCACGGGTGCGGGTGTCTTCGCAGGCATGATCGAAAGCGTAGGAGATTTTTGAACTAGTGGCAACCGTACTATGCACTAGTGCAAAATGCGGGATCAGCGCCACGTAGCCGCGTGCTCGGCGGCGTACTGCGCGAGATTCCGGGCCGGATGGCCGGTGACCTGCTGCACGACCGGGGTGACCGCGGCGTTGGCGCCGTCGATGATGAGGTCGTACAGACCGCGCTGCCAGGTGATCGCGCGCTCCCGGACCCCTGCGGCGCGCAGATTCTCAGCGGCCTGCTCATGGGAGATCGCGCGGTAGGTCAGGTCCCGGCCGGCGGCGGCGGCGATGGTCTTCAGCGCTTCAGCGTAGGTCAGGCTCTCCGGGCCGGTGATGTCGTAGATGCGGCCGGCGTGGCCGTCCTCGGTGAGAGCCGCGGCTGCCACCTCGGCGACGTCACGGGTGTCGACGAAGCTCAGCGCGGCGTCGGCGGCGGGGAGTTCGAGGACGCCCTTGTCACGCAGCGGGGCGGCGAAGGCGTTGCCGAAGTTCTGGATGAACCAGTTGGGCCGCAGGATCGTCCATTCCTTACCGGCTGCCCCGGCAGCGCGGACGTCGCGTTCCCAGTCGGCCATCATGACCTCCGGGGGCAGGCGGTCCGCGCCGATGACCGACAGCAGCGCGACACGGCGGACGTCGGCGGCCTCGGCGAGCAGTTCGCCGACCAGGACCTCGCCGGTGGGGTGCGCGGTGGGGCCGACGACGTAGAGGCCTTCGGCGCCTTCGAGGGCCGGCGCCCAGGTCGCGCGGTCGGCCCAGTCGAAGCGGACGGCGCGGACCGGGCCGGCGTCGTGCGTGGCGGCCTCCACGGTCTCGGGGGTGCGGCTGGCGGCGGCGACCTTCACGCCGCGCGCGGTCAGCGCGTCCACCACCGCGCGGCCGGTCTTGCCCGTCGCGCCGATCACCAGGATCGTCATCTTCATCAGCTCCCTGTTGCGTGCTCTGGCTTCCGTGATCCACGGTAGGGCCGCCGATCCGGATGATGAATATCTTCGAATCCTGAAAACATGTCCGATCGTCCGAGCTATCCTCGGACTCATGGACGTCCTCACCGAGGCTCTGGCCGCGATGCGCGTGGGCCAGACCCGCTCGGCCCGCACCGAGGTCCGCGCGCCGTGGGGCCTGCGGTTCCCGGCGGTCGGCGGCACGACGTTCCACGCGCTGCTGCGCGGCCGCTGCTGGATCCTGCCGCCGGACGGGGACCCGGTGGCGATGGAACCGGGCGACGTGGTGTTCCTGCGGCACGGCAGCACGGTCGCGCTGGCCGACGACCCGGCCAGCCCGCTGGCCGACTTCCGGCCCGCCGGGTGGCGGCCGGGACAGGCGATCGGCCGGGTCGACGTCGACGGCCCGGGTGAACGTTCGCTGCTCATCTGCGGCGCGTACCAGCTCGGCCGCAGCCGCCCGCACCCGCTGCTGGCGGCACTGCCGGAGCTGCTGCACCTGCGCGCGCACGAGGGTCCGGGCCTGACCGCGACCGTGGCGCTGCTCGGCGAGGAGCTGGAGCAGGGCCGGCCGGGGCAGGACGGTGTGGTGCCGGCGCTGGTCGACGCGATGCTGCTGCTGATCCTGCGGGCCTGGATCGATCGCGAGGCCGCCGCGCGGGACCGGATCGGCGGAGCCGGCCGGCCGCACGCCCTGACCGATCCGGCGATCGGCGGCGCCCTGGTCGGCCTGCACGAGGACCCGGCGCGCGCCTGGACCGTCGCAGAGCTCGGCGACGCCGCCGGGTTGAGCCGCTCGGCGTTCGCGCAGCGCTTCACCGCGCTGGTCGGTGAACCGCCGCTGACCTACCTGACGTGGTGGCGGATGACGCTGGCCGGGCGGCTGCTGCGGGAGTCGGACGCGCCGTTGAGCGCGGTGGCGCAGCGTGTGGGCTATTCCTCGGAGTTCGCGTTCGCGAAAGCGTTCAAGCGGGAGTACGGGATCGCGCCCGGCCGCTACCGGCGGGAGCCCGCGCCGGCTTAGCAGTGGTGGCGGGTCGGGCGGGGCTCGCGATGGGTGGCGCAGCGCTCTGTGCGGCGGTGGTCAAGCCGGTGATCGGCAGCGCTGCGAAGTGTGGTCGAGGACGATCGCCGCGTGCAGTCCGTCCGGCGCCGGAAAACCAGCGCCGCCCCCGGCTCAGGAATGCGGGGGCGGCGCTGTCGGCGGCCGCCCCGGCTCAGGATTTCGGGGCGGCATCCCCGGTGTCGCCCCGGCTCAGGAATGCGGGACGGCTCCGGTGTGTCGCCCCGGCTCAGGAAAGTACGGGGCGGCACAGTCTCGGGCGGCCGGCGGGGGCCGCGGTTCGGCGGGTCTTCGGGGGCGGCGGGTCAGGCCGCCGGGACATCACCGGCCTCGTCGGCGCCGGCGGGCATCGTGATGACGACCCCCAGCTCCTGTCGGATGGCGTGGGCTGCGGCACCGAACACGAGACTGTGGGTACCCAGCGTGGAGGAACGTAGTACCAGCTGTTCGAAGCCGGACATGACGCGCAGTGCCAGCAGGTCGTTCACGGCGCGCATCAGCGGCGGGCCCAGCGGGTCGTTGGCGATCGGGCCGCCGAGGATGAACTCGGTGACGTCCAGCGTGCCGGCCAGGGTGGACAGCAGGCGTGCGATCTCCCTGGCGGCGCGGCCGACGCGCTCGCCGAGGGCGCGGGAGTCCTGGTCGTCGCCGCCGGCCAGGTAGGCGGCCACGGCCTGGTCGCTCGCGTCGCCGCGGATGGTGGGGGTGGCGGCCACCGTCTCCAGGCAGCCGATCAGGCCGCAGTGGCAGCGCAGCGAGGTGCCGATGTCGATGTGGCCGATCTCGCCGCTGCGGAACGCGCCGCCGTGGTAGAGCCGGCCGTCCAGGACGATGCCGGCGCCGATGCCGGTGCCGATCCAGAGCACCACCACGGTGTTGACGCGGTCGGTGGACAGCGCGACTTCGGACAGCGCCACCGCGTTGGCGTCGTTGACGACGTGCACCGGCAGGCCGTCGCACAGTTCGGAGAGCTCGTGGCCGAGGGAGACCATGTGCCAGCCGTAGTTCACCGCGGCGCGGATCACGCCGTCGTCGCCGACGATGCCCGGGACCGCGACGCCGACGCCGGTGACCCGGCCCGGGGTGGGCGCGGCCATGCGGTGCACCATGCCCGAGACCGAGTGCAGGGCCGGGGCGTCGAGCGGCCGGGAGACCGTCTCGGTGGCCTCCATGTGGCCGTTGAGGGTGAACCGGCTGGCGGTGATCCGCTCGTTGGCGACCTGCACCCCGATGAACCGGTGGTGGATGTCGTCCAGGTCCAGCAGCATCCGCGGCTTGCCGACCGGCTGCGCCTCGCGTCCGGTCTCGCGCACGAGCCGCCGCTCGATGAGGTCGGCGACGATCTCCGACACGGTGGCCGTCGGCAGCCCGGTCTCCCGGATGACGTCGGTCCGCGAGAACCGGCCACCGCCCGCCGCGACGCACTGGAGCACCAGCACGTCGTTGCGCGCCCGAAGGGAGCTTTTCGTCCCCTTCTGGGTGAACCGGAGCTGGGTCACCTGCCGCCGCCATTCTTGCATCGTTCATCGATGAAACGTCGCGGGAACTGTAGGGCGGCCGGACTGGAGCGGTCAAGGGGACGACCTGAGCAAGCCCGGGACCAGCCGGTTCGCCGGGCCGCCGGAACCGCCGCCGCCCCAGGTCAGATCCACGACCGGGCGAACATTCGGAGACCGATGAATCGAAGGCTCCACGGCTCGGCAATGAATTGGTCTAGTCCCTTGACGCGGCCATTGGTCTAGTCCACGCTCCTGGCAGCGGGGTCGCTGGGACATCGAACCGACGAGGAGACCTGATGGTCACAAGCACACCACCCGAGCAGTCCCGCCGCCTCGCGGCCGGCGCCTTGTCCGCGCTCGCCGCCGGCGCCCTGGCCACCGCCGGCATCGCCCTGGCCGCCACCGGCGCCAGCGCCGCCGACGCCAACCTGGTCGCCAACCCGGGCTTCGAGACCGGCGCGCTGACCGGCTGGACCTGCACCGCCAACAGCGGATCGGTCGTGGGCAGCCCCGTGCACTCCGGCTCCCACGCGCTGGCCGCCGCCGCGACCGCCTCCGACGACGCGCAGTGCACGCAGACCATCAGCGTCCAGCCCAACTCCTCCTACACGCTGTCGGCCTGGGTGCAGGGCAACTACGTCTACCTGGGCGCGAGCGGCACCGGCGGCACCGACCCCAGCACCTGGAGCAGCAACGGCGCCTGGAACCAGCTGACGACGTCCTTCACCACCGGCGCGTCCACCAAGAGCGTCACCGTCTATCTGCACGGCTGGTACGGGCAGGGCACCTACTACGCCGACGACGTCAGCCTGACCGGGCCGGCCGGGGGCGGCGGCTCCAGCACCCCGCCGACCACGCCGTCGAGCACGCCGACCACGCCGCCGACGACCGCCACCACTCCCACCACCAGCCCGACGACTCCTCCCACCACCCCGACCACGCCCACCACGTCGCAGTCCACCACGCCGCCGCCCAGCTCCGGCTACGCCCACCCCGCGTACTTCATGCCGTTGGAGAACAGCCCTCAGGCGATCTCCGACATCGTGGCCGCCGGGGAGAAGCAGCTGAACCTGGCGTTCGTCCTGGACTCCGGCGGCTGCACCCCGGCCTGGGGCGGGTCGGCGAGTTCGTCGGTGGCTTCCGACACCACTGTCCTGGCCGACGTGAACGCCATCCGCGCGGCCGGCGGCGACGTCGCGGTCTCCTTCGGTGGTTACAACGGCACCGAGCTGGGCTCCTCCTGCGGTAGCGCTTCAGCTCTGGCCGCCGCCTACCAGCAGGTCATCACGAAGTACAAGCTGGCCCACGTCGACTTCGACTACGAGAACACCGCGCTGGACAGCAACACCGCGGTCCGCTTCGGCGCCATCAAGATCCTCGAGGCGAACAACCCGAGCCTGAAGGTCTCCCTCACCATCCCGATGACCACGGTCGGCTTCCCCGGTTCCGGCACCGACGAGATCAAGCAGGCCGTGGCGGCCGGCGCGCGCCTGGACGTCATCAACATCATGGACTTCGACACCGGTCTCACGTCCGGCACCGAGGTCGCCCAGACCGAGGCCATCGCCAACGACGCGGTCTCCCAGTTGCAGACCATCTACGGCTGGACCGCCGCCCAGGCCTGGTCGCACCTGGGTCTGCAGATCATGAACGGCCACACCGACCAGCCTTCGGAGCTGTTCACCCAGAGCGATTTCTCCGCGCTGCTCTCCTTCGCCAAGGCCAACCATCCCGCCTGGTTCGCTTACTGGTCCGTCAACCGCGACCGGGCCTGCGACCCCAGCGTGCCCCACAACTGGGCCGACGGGACCTGCTCCAGCGTGGCGCAGAACCCGTGGGACTTCACCAAGATCCTGGTGCAGTACAACGGCTGACCCGCGCATTGCGCGCCGAAGCACGCTGATGGCTGAACCACGCTGAAGGTCCTGGCCGGTGTCACTGTCACAAGGTGTCAGTGACACCGGCCTACCTTCGCCTCATGAGCTATCCGACCCCCTTCGCCTGGCACGCCGGCACCGACACCATCGCCGGGCGAGCTGTGAAGCGCTACCACATCGGCCGTGAAGCCGAACCGATCCGTGCCGACTGGGAAGCCAAGGCCGCCGCGATGATCCCGGACATGCTGGCTCCGGAGGACGGGACCCCTCCGGCGGCGTTCACCGTTCTGTTCCGCAGCGGTGCCGGACTGCATCTGAACGTCTACAGCTGGTACTGGGACAACGTCCTCTACGCGAAGTTCGCCACCGGCGGCGTGCCGATCCTCGGGAGTCCGGATGAGGATCCCGGCAACCTGCTTCCGTTGGAGGTGCCGCTCATCGGCTGCGTGTATGAGCTCGGGGTGCTGGTCCATGAACGCTCGGCGTGGATCAAGCACATGCTGATGCCGGAGAAGCCGGACATGGACGCGTACCTGGCTGACGTGCTGCCCGCCGGGCCGATCGGGCTGCCGTAGGGCAACGCTCGGCGTTCGCTCCCGGGCTACCCTGGCGCGGTGACAGCACTGTGGGTACGGCCGATCGCACTCGACGACCTGGACCACCCGGCTCTGCGGCCCCTGCCGGAGTCTGCGGTCGAGGTGCTGGAGGAGGTTGAAGCGCCGCCACGGCTCGTCGCGCACCTTCGCGCGGTGCATGACGTGGCGGCTCAGCTTGTGGACTGGGTCGTGGGCCGGGACCTGCCCGTGGCTCTGGACTCCGAGGCCGTGCTGTTCGGCGCCGCGACCCATGACATCGGCAAGGTCCTGCATCCGGCAGAGCTCTCCGGCCCCGGCTCCTCGCACGAACCCGCCGGCCGAGATCTGCTTGTGACCCACGGCATCCGTCCGGAGCTCGCGCGGTTCGCCGCGAACCACGCCGCCTGGGACGCCGGCACAGACCTCGACGAACTCCTCGTGAGCCTCGCCGACGCGATCTGGAAGAACAAGCGGCGCCAAGACCTGGAAGACCTCGTCGTCGCGCGTCTCGCCGCTGCGAGCGGGCGTGCCGTCTGGGACGAGTTCCTGGCCCTCGACGATGTCCTCACCAGGATCGGCGATGAGGCCGACGCGCGCCTGGCGTACCAGATGTCGCATCCGCTGACTGTCAGGGCCGGGCGCGCTTAAGGAAAGTCCGGTAGCAGCGATCAGCGTGACAGCGGCGGCAGCGGCGGCAGCAGACGGATCAGCGCCCGCGCATGTAGTCCACGATGTGCACGGCCTTGGTGCGGCTCTTTGATTTGCGCAGCCCGGTCTGGAGCTGGCGCAGACACCCCGGGTTCACGGCGATCACCAGATCGAGATCGGCGGCTTCGATCTCGGCGATCTTCTTTGCCAGGATGGCTTTGCTCTCCTTCTTGCGAACCAGCGCATACGTGCCCGCGGCGCCACAGCAGGACCCTGAGGAAGGCAGTTCGACGTAGGCCGCCGTCCGGCCGAGCAGTTCGCGGGGTTCCTTCCAGACACCGAGGCCGTTGCGGAGATGGCAGCTGTCCTGGAGCCCCACCCGCAGCGGGCGCTTCTCGGTCTCGGAGTTCTCCAGCAGCCATTCCGAGGCTTCGACGACCCGCTCCCGGCCGATCACGTCGGCCAGGTGGGCCGCGCATCCGCCGCTGGTGGTGATGATCGTGCCCGCGAGCCGGTCTCCGAGTTCGCGCGCCAGCTCGCGGCCCTTCTCCAGCTCCCCGTTGTGCGCGTGGAGCGCGCCGCAGCAGCCCTGGTTCGGATCGACGGAGATCGTCGGATCCAGGGCCGCCAGGCTGCGGCTGACTGAGGGGAACAGCGCGCGCTCGAAGCAGCCCAGCATCAGCGTCCGTTGTCCGTCGGTCTTGCGTTTGCGGGCGCTGCGCCGCACCGAGCCCAGGATCCGCAGCACCCAGGTGCGGTTCGCCACCGTCAGCAGGGGCCGCACGATCCATGGCCGCTTCATCCCGCGCCACTGCTCGTCGCGCCATTCCTCCAGCAGATGCCCGTACTGGACACCGGCCGGGCACACCGTCTCGCAGGCGCGGCAGCCCAGGCAGAACGAGGACTCCTCGGCCAGCGTGGGGTCGTCCGGCGCCAGTTCGCCGGTCTCCAGCAGCCGCATCAGCGTGATCCGCCCGCGCGGCGAGGACTGTTCCTGCCCGGTCATCGCGTAGGTGGGGCAGGCGGGAAGGCAGAAGCCGCACGAAATGCAGGCGTCCAGCAGGTCTTTGCTGAGCACGCCCCGCGTCGCGGGCCGCGTGTCCGCCTTCTCGCTCATGACCCCAGCTTCCCGGGGTTCAGCAGACCGAGCGGGTCGAACGCGCTCTTGATCCGGCGCAGCAGCGCCATCTGCTCCGGCCCCAATCGGTGTTCCAGGTACGGCAGCTTCGCCGCGCCCACGCCATGTTCGCCGGTGATCGTACCGCCGAGATCCACCGCGCGGCGGAAGATCTCGTCGAACGCGGCCATCGCCGCGGCGGTCTGGGCTTCGTCGTCGCCGTCGACCACGGCGGTCGGGTGCAGGTTGCCGTCGCCGGCGTGCCCGAAGGTCCCGATCCGGACGCCGTGCCGCTGCGCGGTCCGCGCCACGAACTCCACCATCTCGGCCAGCTGGGGCCGGGGCACCGTGACGTCCTCCAGGATCGTCATGCTCCCGCTGCGGGCCAGCGCCGGCAGGTTGCACCGGCGGGCGGCGAGCAGGTCCTCGGCGGCGGCCACCGACTCGGCGAGGTCGATGTGGGTGGCGCGGCCGGCGCAGACGTCGGCCATGCGGGCCAGGGAGCGGTCCACGGCGGAGGGCTCGCCGTCGTCGCCGAACAGCAGCAGCGCGCCGGCGTCCCGGCGCAGTCCCAGGCGGGCGAAGTCCTCGACCGCGTTGACGCAGACGGTGTCCATGAACTCCAGCGTCGCCGGGGCCGGGCCGCCGGCCACGATGTCGCGCACCGCCTCGGCGGCGTCGGCCATCGACGCGAAGTACGCCACGCCGTACCGGGCCGCCTCGGGGTCGGGGACCAGCGCCATGGTGATCTCGGTGAGCACCGCGAGGGTGCCCTCGGAGCCGACGAGCAGGCGGGTGAGGTCGTAGCCGGCGACGTCCTTCACCAGGCGCCCGCCGGTGCGGATGACCTCGCCGTCGGGCAGCACCGCCTCCAGGCCGAGCACGTACTGCCGGGTGACGCCGTACTTCAGGCCGCGCAGTCCCCCGGCGCAGGTGGCCACGTTGCCGCCGACGGTGGAGGCCTCCTTGCTGCCCGGGTCGGGCACGTAGATCAGCCCTTGCGCGGCGGCCGCGCGGTTCAGCGTCCCGGCCGTGACGCCGGGCTGGACCACCGCCAGCATCTCGTCGCGGCTGACTTCCCTCAGTTCGGTCATCCGCGTCGTCGACAGCACGATCCCGCCGGACAGCGGCACGGTCGCCGCGCACAGGTTGGTCCCGGCGCCGCGCGTGGTGACGGGCAGCCGGTACCGGGTCGCGATGCGCATCACGGCGGCGACCTCCTCGGTGGTCGCCGGCTGGACCACCACGTCCGGGGCGTGCCGGAACAGCGGGGTGGCGTCGCGGCCGTAGGCGGCGAGCGCCCCGGGCTCGGTGAGCACACGGGTGCCGAGCAGGGACTTGAGGTCGGCGATGGCGGCGGGTGGGAGGGGGGCGGCGGTCGGCATGGGCCATAGCCTTCCAGACCGCTCGGGATCATGGTCGCCGCGTTCTAGTCGTCATGATCGTCACGATCGTCGTGGTCGCCGTGGTCGCCGTGCCGTGGTCGCGGGGTCACCGTGGCCGTGCCCTACGATGTGCGCGGAGATCGCGCACCAGCCCAGGAGGCCGTGGCGCGACTGCGGGCCGCCGGAGCGGAGGCCACGGTGACCGGGACGGAGGCCGCGCGGTGAGGTTCGACAGCGGCAAGGCGGTCGCGGCGGACGGCGCGGCGATCGCTTACCAGAGCGCTGGGAACAGCGACGGCCGGCCGCTGGTGCTGTTGGCCGGGCAGGCGAACAACCACCGCTGGTGGGACAGCTCGCGGGGCGATTTCGAGGACGCGGGGTACCGCACGATCACGCTGGACTGGCGTGGCCTCGGCGACTCGGACAAACCGGACGGGCTTTACAGCACGCGCGGATTCGCGGCGGACGTGATCGCCGTGCTCGACGAGGTGGGCATCGCGAAAGCGCACGTCTACGGCACCTCGATGGGCGGCCGGGTCGCGCAGTGGGTCGCCGCCGACTTCCCCGGGCGGGTGGACTCGCTGGTGCTGGGCTGCACGTCGCCGGGCGGTCCGCACGCGGTCGAGCGGGACAAGTCGGTGCGGCGGACGCTGGCGCAGGCTGACCGCGCGACGGCGGAGCGCTTCCTGCTGGAGCTGATGTACACGCCGGCGTGGCTGGCCACGCATCAGGGCCCGTACTACGTGCTCGGCGACCCGGACATGACCGCCGCCGCACGCCGGCAGCACCTGACGGCGAGCGCCAAGCACGACGCCTGGGACGTGCTGCCGTCGATCGCCGCCCGGACGTTGGTCGTGCACGGCACCGACGACGTGTTCAACCCGGCGGCGAACGCCCCGTTGCTCGCCGACCGCGTTCCCGGGGCGCGGCAAGTGCTCATCGAGGGTGCGCGGCATGCCTATTTCGACGAGTTCCGGGGCCTCGCCGGGGCGGCGGTGCTGGAGTTCCTCGGTTCGGGCTGACCGCGCCGGTATTCGTGTGTTGTTCGCGCCCTTAGTCGAGCGCTTTATCCGAGCCCTGAGTCACCCGGGCCCGCCGCGCTGTCGGCGGCCAGCCGCTCCAGCACCGCCGTCACCTGTTCGGCGGGCACCGGCCGCGAGTAGTGGAAGCCCTGCGCGTAGTCCACGCCCAGGACGGTCAGGCGGTGGGCCTGTTCGGCGGTCTCGACGCCTTCGGCGGTGACGGTCATGCCGCTGGCGTGGGCCAGCGCCACCAGGCTGGTGATCACCGATTCGGCGAAGGCGTCGCCGTCCGGGGTGTCCAGGTCGGCGACGAAGGAGGCGTCGATCTTCAGGGCGGTGGCCGGGAGGTGGCGCAGGCGGGCGAGGTTGGAGTAGCCGGTGCCGAAGTCGTCGACGGCTATGCCGATGCCGCGGTCGGCCAGGGTGCGCAGGGTGGCGGGGCCGGGCTGGCGGTCGTCCTCGGCGTCCATCAGGGCGGTCTCGGTGATCTCCAGGCACAGCCGGTGCGGCGGCAGGCCGGAGCCGGACAGGGCGGTGGCGACGTCGTGGACCAGGCCGGGTTCGCGGACCTGGCGGACGGCCACGTTCACCGCCACGGCCGGGCCCTCGGGCCAGGCGGCGGCATCCGCCACGGCCCGCCGCAGGACCCAGCGGCCCAGGTCGACGATGGCGCCGGTCTCCTCGGCGACCGGGATGAACTCCGCCGGTTTCAGCAGGCCGCGCTCGGGGTGGCGCCAGCGGACCAGGGCCTCCACGGTCGGGGGGCGGCCGCCGGACAGGCTGACGATCGGCTGGTACTCCAGGAACATCTCGCCGGTCTCCAGCGCCGCCGGCAGTGCCTGGGCCAGGGCGTAGCGGTGCACTTCGCGGGCGTTGCGGTCCTCGTCGAACAGGGCGTAGTCGGCCTTGCCGGCCGATTTGGCCCAGTACAGGGTGATGTCGGCGGCGCGCAGCAGTTCGGTGGCCGAGGCCGCGGCGGCGGGCCGCTCGACCAGGCCGGCGCTGGCGGTGACGGTGACGCTGTGGCCGTCCAGCACGATCGGGCGGCGGACCTCGCCCAGGATCCGCTCCAGCACCGGGAACACCGACTCCGGGCCCTGGGTGCGGCGGAACAGGACCACGAACTCGTCGCCGCCCATCCGGGCCACCACGTGGCGGCGCGGGTCGGTGGCCGCCGACAGCCGGGCCGCGACCTCGGTGAGCAGCCGGTCCCCGGCCTGGTGGCCCAGGGTGTCGTTGACGCCCTTGAAGCCGTCCAGGTCCAGGAACGCCAGGCCCAGGCGGTCCTCGGGGCCGGCCGAGCGCAGCAGTTCGGACACCGCGTCCAGCAGCCGCACCCGGTTGGGCAGGCCGGTCAGCGCGTCGTGGGTGGCCTGGTGCCGCAGCTGGTCGGTGGCCAGGCGGCGGGCGGTGACGTCCTCGTGCAGCCCGATCAGCAGCGCCACCTCGCCGTCGTCGTCCCGGACCGCGGTGGTGCGCACGTGCGTCCACACCTCGCCGCCGCCGGCCCGCCGGATCCGGGTGTCGGACTCGCTCTCCACCGCGCGCCCGGCCAGCAGGGCGTCGTAGCCGCGCCAGTACTCGGCCGGGTCGGCGGGGTCGATCAGGTTCCGGATGGGCCGGCCGCGCGCGGCGTAGCCGTCCAGGCCGAGCATCTCGGCCAGGGCCGGGTTCACCTCCAGCACCTGGCCGTGCCGGTCGGTGATGACGATGCCGAGCGCGGCGTTGCTGAAGACGGTGCGGAACCGGGCCTCGCCGGCGCGGTAGGCGGTCAGGACGGCCTCGTGGATCGAGGCCTGTTCGGTGCGGGTGCGTTCGCGCAGGCCCTCGGCGAAGGCGGCGGCCAGGCCGGCGCGCAGCGCCGAGCGGGTGGCGGGCCGCAGGAACGGCGGCAGGTGGCGGTCCAGCACCTCGACGGTGACCGCGACGCAGGCGCCCTGGAAGCAGTGCGCGTCGATGAGGACGCCGGCGGCCTGCTCGCCGATCTTGCGGGCCACGTCCGGTTCGTCGGGGGCGGCGACGACCTGCTCGGCCAGCGGGGACACGACGCGCAGTGCCTGGTCGTGGCCCAGCGGGGTGGCCGCGGCGGCGGACAGGGCGCCGGCCCAGGCGTGGGCCAGGGCGGCGGC
>JABFXP010000226.1 GCA_013361685.1 Catenulispora sp. | reverse complement strand
GGGCGGTGGGCGCCAATCCGCGCTGTAACGTCCATTATCCCGGCATTGCCACCGAGTTCCCCGGTTCATCACCGGTGATTACTCCGTGTGTTCAGCGTGATCTTTTCGAGTCCCAATATCTCATCAAGACCCATAGTCGCCGGGGTCGAAACATCGTACCCTGATACCGCTCAATTCCGGTTGGGCTTGCGGGCCGCGAAAGATGTCCTCGTGTGGGGGCTTCTGGATGACTTTGACAGTCGGCGCGGCCCGCTTCGCGCCACGTGACCTATCGCCGACGACGCGGGGAGATCAGAGCATGGACATCGACGCCGTACCCACGGTCCACGAGTTTGTGGGCGTTGCGTGCGGCCTCGTGCACTTCGGCGGGTGCCCGGGGGTGGTGCGCCGTGGGTGACATCGGGCGGACGCGTACTGGGCGGTTGGCTGATGACTTCTTCCTGATGGTGCATGACGATCTGTCGGGGCGGCCTCGGCTGTCGGAGCGGATTCTCGGGTTGGGGTTGGCCGGGGCGTTGTTGGCCGAGCTGATCGCGCTGGGTGTCGTCGACATCGAGAAGAATGTGGTGCGGCTCACCGGTTATCAGATGCCTGCTGTCGACAGTCCGGGGGCGTCGGAGTTGGCCGAAGAGGTGCTCCGTGATGTGGAGGCCGAGGCGAGCAGTCTTCCGGTGCAGGACTGGCTGGCCTATCTGTGTCAGCTGGCTCCTGAGCGGGTGGGGCGGCGGCTGGAGGCTGCGGGGCTGGTGTATTTCAAGGCTTCCGCGCTCAAGGCGTTGCGGCGGTCGGGGCGGTGGATTCCGGTGGACGTCCACAGCGCGGGGTGGCCGGCTATTGATGTGAAACTCAGGATCTACAACGGTAAGGCGGATCCGCACACGCTGATGTTGTTCGGTCTGGCGCGTGCCACCGGGCTCAAGCATCCGTCGTTGTGGGAGGTCGAGGACCGGCTTCAGGATCCTGTTGTGTGGGAGCAGACTCTGCGACCGCTTGTGGCGTTCAATCCCGCTTTGCTCGATCTGCTGGGCCACACCGAGGCTGTGGTCGGTAGTGCGATCACCAGCGGGCGTATCAGTTGATTGTTTGTGTTCGGTGAACCCTTCCCCCTTTGATCACCTGATCACCGATTGAGGAGCTCTGCGTGCCTACAAGATCACCCGCGCCTAGTAAGGTCACGGCGGCGTTGGCGAAAGACCGGCTCGGCGTCAGCAGTGTGATGTTCTTCATCCTGGCCGGGGTCGCGCCGTTGACGTCGATCGCGGGCGTGGTGCCTGAGGCCTATGCGGTCACCGGCCTGACCAGTGTTCCTGCCGCGTTCCTGGTGATCGCGGTGGTGTTGTGCGTCTTCGCCGTGGGTTATGTCGCCATGGCGCAGCGCATTCCGAACGCCGGGGCGTTCTACGCGTTCATATCGCAGGGGCTGGGCAAGCCGCTGGGTGTCGGCGGCGCCCTGATCGCCGTGGTCGCCTACAACCTGCTGCAGGTCGGGATCTACGGGATGATCGGTCCCTTCATGGCCGACTTCGCCAAGGACAACTTCGATGTCAACGCGCCCTGGGGTGTGTGGGCGTTCGGTACGTGGGCGCTGGTGACGATCCTGGGTCTGGTCCGGGTGGACCTGAGCGGGAAGCTGCTCGGCGTTTTGTCGGTCATCGAGCTGCTGATCATCGTTGCGCTGTCGTTCCGTGGGCTGTCGCACCCGGCGCCCGGTGGTGTCAGCCTGAAGGAGCTGTCTCCGACGAGCCTGCACCTGGCTGGGCTGGGTGCCGTGCTGGCGGTGGCCGTGTTGGGCTTCACGGGTTTCGAGCAGGCGCCGGTCTTCAGTGAGGAGGCGCGGGACCCGCGGCGTACCGTTCCGATGGCGACGTTTGTTTCGCTCGGGGTGATCGCGGTCGTCTACTCCGCTGCTGCTCTGGCGATGAACGCCTACTACGGTGACCAGGTGGTGGCCACCGCGCAGAACGAGAGCTCGACCATGCTGTTCGCGATGGCGCCGGGCTTCTTGGCGCACCTCGGCCGGACGCTGTTCGTGACCAGTTTGTTCGCGGCGGCGCTGGCGTTCCACAACGCGGTGGGGCGGTACATGTGGGCGCTGGGCCGGGAGCGGGTGCTGCCTTCGGTCATGGGGACCACCGCGAGCAACGGGGTGCCGCGTGCGGCGTCGATCACGCAGAGTGTGCTGGGTGCCGTGGCGATTCTGCTGGCGCTGACCTTCCACTGGGACCCGATGGGGCAGCTGTTCTTCTGGGGTGGCACGACCGGTGGCTTCGGTGTCCTGCTGCTGCTGATGACGACCTCGGCTGCGGTGGTGCGGTACTTCTTCAAGCGGCCGGACGGTGAGAACGTGTGGCGGCGTATGGTGGCGCCGAGTGTGTCCGTGGTGGTGTTGGCGGTCATCGCTGGGCTCTGTGTCTATTACTATGACGTGCTGCTCGGTATCCCGTCGGGATCCTGGCCTACTGTGCTGCTTCCTGGGATGTACGGTGCTGCGGCGGTGATCGGGATCGTCTGGGCCCTGACCCTGAAGCGGATTGAACCGCAGGCCTACTCCGCGATCGGGCTGGGCAGTGCCGCGACGCTGGTCCGGACTGCTGGCAGCTTCGCGGCCGTCGCGGATGCCACTCCGGCCACGGCGGACGGGGGCGCCCGGTGACGCATCAGATCGTCGCGGCGGAGCCGGAAGACCTCGATGCGTTGACCGAGGTTGTTGCGGTGGCCTTTCATGGCCTCGCTCCTTCGGAGTGGCTCATCGCCGATCCGGAAGAGCGTGCCCGCCTGTTTCCGGGCTACTTCCGCTTGTATGTGTCCGAGGCGCTGGAGCGCGGGATCGTCTACACGACGGTCGACCGTACCGCCGTCTCTTTGTGGTTCCCCGTGAGCGAGGACCCTGAGCCGGAGCCGGCCGATCACGATGAGCACCTGGCTGCGGCTGTCGGGCCGCACATCGAGCGGTTCCGCATGTTCGACGCGCTGCTCGCCAAGCACCACCCTGGCGGCTTCAGCCACCATCATCTGGCGATCATGGCGGTCCATCCCGATCACCAGGGCCGGGGCATCGGCAGCACCCTGCTGGCCACGCACCATGAGCAACTGGCTGCCGCGGACCCGGCCGGGGTGGCGTACCTGGAGGCCAGCGACGCCGGGACCCGCGAGTTGTATCTGAAGCACGGCTACCGCGACCACGGGGACCCGATCGTGCTGCCCGACGGGCCGCTCATGTACCCGATGGTGCGCCCCGCGGAGGGCTCCTGAGGGTTCACAGCGTCGGGCTAGACCCGATGAGGCCCAGATTCCGGCCACCGTCCCACTTGGGGCGGTGGCCGGAGTCGTTGGGGCCGCGGCGTTGACACATGCCTATATGGGCATATGATTGCTGCATGGCACGAGCGGCGACGACCTCGGACGCGTTCAACGCGATAGCCGAGCCCCAGCGGCGGGAGATCCTGGTGCTGCTGCGGGACGGCGAACGGCCGGTGACCGAGCTGGCGCAGGACCTGGGGATGACCCAGCCGCAGGCGTCCAAGCACCTGCGGGTCCTCCGGGAGGTCGGGCTCGTGCGGGTGCGCGGGGTCGGCAAGCAGCGGCTGTACGGGCTCGACGCCCGCGGGCTGCGGCCGCTCCATGAGTGGCTGGGCGGCTTCGAGCGGTTCTGGGGCGAGAGCTTCGACCGGCTGGACGAGTACCTGCAGGAGTTGAAGCAGGCGAGGCGGGAGAGCGCATGATGACGATGGCCAATGACGGCGAGCCTTCGGTCGCGGACCGGGAGATTGTGATCTCGCGGGCCATCGACGCGCCCCGGGAGCTGGTGTTCGAGGCGTTCACCCAGGTGCGGCACCTGTCGCGGTGGTGGGGGCCGGACGGGTTCACGACCACGACGCGGTTCTTCGAGTTCCGGGTGGGCGGGAAGTGGGACTTCGTGATGCACGGGCCCGACGGAACCGACTACCAGGAGTGGATCACTTGGCGGGAGATCGTTCCGCCGGAGCGGATCGCGTTGCGGCACGGCGAGTCCAGCGATGATCCGAACGCCTTCGAGTCGGTTCTGACTTTCGAGCCGGTGGGGGAGGGAACCAGGATCCTGATGCGCACCGTGTTCCCGACCAAGGAACTTCGCGACGAGGCGGCGGAGAAGTACCACGCGGTGGAGGGCGGCGAGCAGACGCTGCGCAACCTGGCGGCCTACGTCGCCGAACTCAGGAACGAGAGCAGTGGGAAGGGAGCGGAGGGCTGATGGCCGGGAAAGTGTTCTTCAGCGTGACGATGTCGCTCGACGGCTTCATGGCACCGGACCCCGTGCCTGTCGAGGAGGTGTTCACCCCCGACGGCCAGAACACGCCGGCGGGTGGGCGCTGGCTGGCGAAGTGGTCGGAGTTGCAGGCGTGGGTGTTCCATCAGCGCTGGTTCCGGGAGAACCTCGGACTCGACGAGGGTGGTGAGGAAGGAATCGACAACGACATCGTGCGGGGCACATTCGAGCGCACCGGCGTCAGCGTCATGGGCAAGCGCATGTTCGAGGCGGGCGAGTTGGCGTGGCCGGAGGAGGCGCCGTTCCACACCCCGGTGTTCGTCGTCACCCACACTGAGCGCGAGCCCTGGGAGCGGCCGGGCGGCACCACTTTCTATTTTGTCAACGACGGCATCGAGAGCGCGCTGCGCCAAGCCCGCGAGGTCGCCGGCGAGCGTGACGTCCGCATTGCCGGCGGCGCCGAACTGATCCAGCAGTACCTGGACGCGAACCTGCTGGACGAGTTCTCGATCACGCTCTCACCCGTGCTGTTCGGCACCGGTGTCCGCCTGTTCGACCGCGTGGACCCCGCCCACATCGCGCTGGCGCAGACGCGCTCGGACGCCTCGTCCCGGGTGACGCACCTGACCTATACAGTCACGAAACGCTAGGTGGACGCAGACAGCAGAACGGCCCCGTCGTAGACGAGGGCCGCTGCCATGTTCGGTGTGGTCCCGGCGGCGGAATCAGTGCAGGGGCAGGCTTTCGAGGGTGAACGCGGGCTGGTCGGAGGAGTGCCGTAAAGGTAGGTGTCCATCTGGGAGCCGCACTGCGGCGATGTCGTTGTTCACGGAGCAGCGCAGGCCTACTACGCCGGTTCCGGCTTGTGCGTCTCGAGGGCTTTCGCCAGAAGTGCGTGGAGTTGGCGGCGCTCGTTCGCATCCAGGGCTGAGAGCAGCTCGGCCTGGGCCTCGTCGGCGGTGAGCTGGATCTGTTCGAGCCGGCGCGTGCCGGAGGGGTTGATGGTGACGAGGTTGCGACGCCGATCATCGGGGTCGGCCTGACGATCGATGTGGCCGGCGGCTTGGAGCCGGGTCACGATGCCGTTGACGTCGTTGCGGTCCATGCCCAGCCGCCTTCCCAGGTCAGCCTGGCTGACCGGGCCGTACTCCTCCAGCGTGGCGAGGACGGCGAAGTCGGAGCGTGCCGAAAGCGGCATGCGCCGGGCGATCATGCGGGCTCCGATCTTGGAGAGCTGGCTCGCCTGCCAGCTCGTGAGCACCCGCAGCCGCGCGGGCGGCTCGAGGCCGTCGCTCATGTCACCCATTCCCCCACTATAGCCGTTGGGTAGCCCAACCAATACGTGCTACGTTGGGCACCACAACGTTGGGATGCCCAACGCCAATGGCCGGCGGGTCCACCGCCGGCCGAGCCACTCCAAGGAGCACACCCATGTCCGAGCCTTTTCCGTTTCCCGATCTAGCCGATCGACGCGTCCTGATCCCCGGCGGCACCGGAGGAGTCGGCGAAGGCGCCGTGCGTGCTTATCTCGCCGCCGGCGCTCAGGTCGTGGTGCCATCGCGCAGTCAGGAGGGGGTGAGCCGGTTCCGCAAGCTCCTCGGCGAAGCGGCGACCGAGCGCCTGCACCTGTTCGAGCACGACTACACGAGCTTCGCGGGCGCCGAGGCGCTCGTGACCACCATGGTCGACCGGCTCGGCGGCGTGGACGACGTCGTCGCCCCGATCGGAGGCTGGTGGCAGGGCGGACGACTGTGGGAGATCGACGAGGCCGACTGGCAGGGTGCCTTCGTGGGACTGGCCACCGCCCACATGGCCATGCTGCGCGCGGCTCTGCCCCGGATGACGCGGCTGGGCGCGTATTCGATCGTCGTCGGCGAGTCGGCCCACTTCCCGATCCCCGCCAGCGGCCTGGTGAGCATGGAACAGGCGGCGCTGCTGATGATGCACCAAGTACTCGCCGCCGAACTCCAGGACGCCAAGCGCGCGTTCCTGCTCGAACTCGGCCCCGTCGCGACCCGCTTCATCGAGGCGCCCGACCCCGCCCACGTCACGCCCGCACAGATCGGGGCGGTCGCCGTCGCCGCCTCCGCTTCGACGCAACCCGGCCAGCATGTGCTGCTGCGCAGCCGGGCCCAGGCCGAAGACGCTCTCATCTCGCTGCGAGCAGTGCGGTGACCATGTCGTTCGGAGAATCCTGCGACGACATGTCCTGATGATCTGCGGAAAGGCGTCCCTGAGACGACCATGAAAAGAGTAGCCCCGACGGG
>JABFXP010000381.1 GCA_013361685.1 Catenulispora sp. | reverse complement strand
ACCCGGATTGGGCCCGGTCTGGGGCGACGGCCGTCGGTGTGCGGCGCCGGCCCCGGACCGGGTCAGGACCGGGGGCTACCCGGCCTGAGACCGGGCCTGAGCCGGGTTCAGGAGGCCGGCGGCGGCCTGCTCGATGGCGTCGCGGGTCCAGCCGCGGGGCTTGCCCTCCGCGGTGTTGTCGCGGGTGGTGGTGACGCCGGGGGCGTGCTTGCGCAGGGTCCGGCCGAGGAGTTCCGCGTCGCCCGTCCAGCCGGTGTTGTGCAGCGCCGGAAGGAGGACGGTCGCGGTGGACAGGAAGTCGTCGCCGGACAGCTCGAACTCCCGCATGAGGACCGCCAGCAGGTGCGCGTCGTCTATGCCGCCCTGAACGGCGAGGGCATCGAGCCGGTCGGCGAGCGATACGGACGAGCCGGACACCGAGCCCTTCTGGGTGATCACGTGCAGTAGATCGGCAGCGGCCAGCGAGTCCACGTCGAACCACGGCCGTCCCGCCGCCGCGCGCTCCTGCACTGCCCGCTCGATCGCCGTCCGCGCGTGCTCGTTCCACCCGTACAGCAGGGGCCGCGTGATCCCCGCGCCCTTGATGTACGACTGGCCGGCATCGTTCTTGATCTGCTTGTTCTGCGCGGGCACCAGCCGGTCCGGGCGGTAGCCCTTGGCGGCCGAGCCCTGACCGAAGACGATGCGGATGTCCTCCCACCGGGAAGCGAGCATGATCTTCAGCGTGAACGAGTCGGCAATGGCGTCACCCATGGCGTCGCTCGTGGCGTCCTGGCCTGCCGCGATGGGGTAGATGCCGGACTGCTTGCCGATGCGCAGCAGTTCGATGAACAGTTCCTTCGCCTTCGGGCTCATGTAGATGTACTCGTCGAAGAACCCGAAGATCGCCGGGTGGGTGCGGGTGGCCACCCACGTGTCGCCCATCTTCATCGCCGTGCGGACGCTGTTGCGGGCCTTCGCAATCCGCACCAGGTAGCCGAGCCACTCCTCGCACGCCTCGTTGCCACGGATGGGCGGCGCGGCCATGACGCCCTCGAACTCGCGGAGCCCGTCCTTCACCGGGTCGAAGTCGAGGGCGATGGCGTTGTCGCACGCGGTGATGACCTCGGCGAGGTCCCGGAGGACACCGGTCGACTTGGCGGCACCGGATACGCCGATCGTTAGGATGCGCAGACCCTCCAGGACCAGGTTGAGGGGGCTGCCGTCCATGCACACGCCGAAGTGGTGCGCGTCGGAGATGTTCAGGCTGTTCGGGGCGTGGATCGTCGGCTTGGCCATGGTCGCGAACGGGTTGGATGTGACGAGCCGCATGATGATGTGGGCTGCGCGCTGCTCGTCGGTCTCGATGAGCGTGCCGCCCTGCTTGAGGTCGAGGTGGGCGTCGATCTGGTCGGCGACGCCTACGACTTTGCCGGGCGTGGATCCCTTGAGGTGGATGTCGATCTCCCAGCCCCAGCCGCGATAGCCGAGGACGGTGATGGAGCGGGTGCCGATGCCTTCGGCGGCGAGGGCCCGCTGGATGCAGGTGCGGACCTGGTCGCCGTCCTTGCACCAGGCGAGCGGGAAGGGTTCCCCGTCGTCCGGGGCGTCGCCGGGCCCGATGGCGGCGGGCTGGTCTCCGGCGGGGAGTTCGGCGACCGCGCGGCGGGTGAGGGCGCGCCCGTAGATGGCGGCGGCGACCGCAGCGGCGGCGCTCTCCATGCCGGTGGCGGCTTCGAGGCCGGGGACGGCGGTCATGCCGATGCCGGCGACGGTGCCGATCCACGCGCCGAGGCTGCCCACGAGGAGGCCGCCGGCGTTGCAGGCGCAGGTGATCCACCGCTTCTTGCGCACCTCGTGGATGTACTGCCACTCGCCGGGGCTGCGGGGCTCGATCGACTCGACCATGTCGGTGGCGCGGACGTACCGCCAGCCCGCGCGGCCGGTGCCGCACAGCCCAGTGGCGAGCCAGCCGGTGCCGGTGCCGAGGGCGCGCCCGGACGCCTTCGCGGCGGTGACGGCGGGGGTCGGACCGGGCTCCTTGACGATCTCCGTGCCGGTCTTCATCCACTCCGGCACGTCGAGGTCCGCGGATGTCGCCGAGGCCGTGTCGGCGGGGCGGGTGTTGATGTTGTCGATGGCCACGGGTCAGTCCTCTCGCGGGGTGTTCTCAAGGGCGTTCTTGGCGGTGATTGAGGCCTGGTTTCGGGCGGCCTGGACGAAGGGCGCAACGTCCCCGGGGCGGCGTACTCCGCGCACCGGCGGGCCTGTAATCGAGCCCCTACGGCGAGTGGGGGGGACTTGTGGATTCACCTGCGCCCCAGGCGTCTTCCATACGCTCTTTTCGGGGGCGTCCGCGCGGGCGTCGAGGAGGCGCCGCGCGGCCGCGTTGCGGAGGTTCTGCGCCTCCGCAGAGTCGCCCGGGTCGGTGCCCTCAACGTCCTTGTGCGCGCGCCGCCACACGGCCTCGGTGACGGTCGTCTCGCCGAGCGCCGCGGCCAGCTTGAGGGCGTGCTCCCACACCTTCGGGAACCGCTGCTCGCGCTCCTGCGCCAGCTTCTCCGCAGCCTCGCGCGCAGCCTGCTCGGCCTTCTCGCGGTCGGCCCGCTGCTGCCCCTCCCGGCGCCGCTTCTCGGCCGCTGCCACCTTCTCCGCCTTCTCCTGCGCCTTGCGCTCCCGGCGGGTCAGCTTGCCGTCGCGGGTGCGGATGCGGCCGTGCTCGTGAAGGTCCCACACACCCGGGCCCGCGAGGCTGGCGAAGGCGGTACCGATCGCAGTGGCCCGGCCGAAGTGGGCGAGGCCGTGGCTGAGGTTGATGCCGGCGGCGAGCGCGGCCAGCGTCCAGGCGATGAGCCGGTAATGCCAGTGCGGGCGGTGCTCGTCGACCGCCGCGGCGGCGCCCTTGAGGACGACCCACGCCCCACCTTCAAGAACGAGCGGGGCGGCCAAAAGCCACGGGGCCGACCGGCTGTAGAACGCGGACATCTGCACCGGCAGGGCGACGACGGCGCACACGATCGCGAAGGTGAGCGCGGCGCGGCGCCAAGACGCCGCGGACCGGGCGACCTTGGTGGCCTGCTCGGCTTCGGCCTGCTGCTGCTCGGCGTCCTGCTGGGCGGCCTGTGCGCGGGCGCGGTCGGCTTCTTCCTTCTTCCGCTTGGACTCGGCGATCCGCGCTTCCCGGGCTGCCTCTTCCTCGCGGGCCTTACCTTCAGCCTTATCGTTGGCGATCTTCTGCTTGCGGGCCTCCTCGACCGCCCGGATCCGCTCAGCTTCGACCCGGCCTTCGGCCTCGATGAGCTTGGCCTGCGCCTCCGCCTCGCCGAGCTTACGGAGGCGGTCGGCTTCGGCGAGCGCGACGTGGTCGATGGTGGGGGCCGGCGGTTCGGCGGGCACGGCGACGGGTGCGGGCGCCGGCTGGTGGCTCACTGTGGGAGCGTGGCCGCTCTCTTCGAAGGACACGAACGCCTTCCCGGGATTCCACGGGTCGGCGATCTCTACGCCCGCGTACTCGTCCTCGTCCGGTACGGGCCGACGGATGGGAAGGGGCTGCCAGCCGTCCCACCGGGGCACGGCTCGGTGGTGGCCGTTCGCAGTCCCGTTGAGGCTGGTCACGGTGATCTCTCCTTTGCTGGTCAGCGGGTGGCGGTGGGGATCAGGCGGGGCAGCCGCAGGTGGTGCAGTAGCCGTCGGAGTCAGGTGTCGGACGCTGGCAGCGGCAGCGCAGCTTGTGGGCATTGCGGCGGTCCCGGGGGTCGCGGTACCGGTCGGGCAGTTGCGGGCTGACGTAGGCGACTTCGACCGCGGCGGCCAGCCGCCGGGACTCGGGGGTGCCTTCGGGGCCGGTGTACGCCTCCAACGCGGCGTCAGCGGCACGGAGAGAGTCGATGGCTTGGCGGCGCTTCGTTGTCATGGCGTCTCTCCTGGTCAGCAAGTGGGGGCGTGGTAGCCGGCGCGGAATTCGCCGGTGAACGCGGCGGCGAGGGTGACGCCTACGGTCTGGCCGAGGGGGGTGCGCCCGGTGCGGGCCGAGAGCCGGAGTTCGGCGGCCGCGGCGGTGCGGGCGGCGATGCCGAGGAGGGTGTAGGGGATGCGGACAGCCAGGACGACCACCGCGACCAGCAGGTGCAGGCCGAGCAGCAGCCCGCGGAGGGCGAGCCGCCCGGCGCCCTGGGCGCGACGCTGCCACGGGCCGGGCTGGGTGGTGACGACGACGGACCGCATCTCAGTCCCCCGTCTGCATCGTGGAGAGGGTGATCACGATGTCGTCTTCGTCGAAGGAAGGGACACCCCACTGGTCGGCGAAGTAGGAGCGGAGGATGTCGGCGATGCGAGCCTCGTCCGGGGTGCAGGCATCGCCAATGGGGGTCTCGGTGAGGCCGCGGTAGGACACGTTGGCGACGTAGGCGTAGGCGGGCATCAGTGGGCTCCTTTCGCGGCTTCGCGGACGAGCGCCAGGGCCATGTCGGCGGTGACGCGGGGGGACTCGTTCCACTGGTCGTAGCGGAGGTGGATTCCGCGGTTGTGGAGGGTGCCCTGGATCTGGCGGGCGGCTTCGAACGCCACGTGGTCGGTGCCGTAGCCGAGGGCGTGGACGACGTGCTGGGCGCCGAGGATGCAGCGCCGGCCGGTGAGGGTGCGGCTGCGGCCCCGGGTGCCGGTGTGTGCCCAGCCCCACCGCTCCAGCACCTCGGCGGTGAGGTGCAGGTGCTGGGCGACGGTGACCTCGACCCGGCGGCGACTGCGGAGGGCCAACACCCGGTCGGGCATGAGGCGCCACGCCCGGCCGGGCAGCAGCTCGGCCGCCGCCGTCCCGGGCGCCTCGCCGACCGCCTGCGCCATCAGCACGGCCGTCGGCAGCGTCACCAGCGGGTGCGCGGTCCGGCCCGGGTCCGTCAGCCACGCCACCGCCTCGGCCGCCAACTCGTCGCCGACACCGGCGAACAGGTGCAGGTCGAGGTCGACATCCGGCAGACCCGGCAGGGCGGTGGTCATCGCCACTCCCACGGGACGCCTCGGGTGGCGTGCTGCTCAGCCACCGCCGCCAACTCGTCGGCGCTGACCGCCCACTCGCGGGGCATCAGCCGGTGCCCGGCCGCCGCCCGGAACACCGCGGCCATGCGCCGCGTGTCCGCCGGAGCGATCTCGAACGGGCCGTCCGCCCACTGCGCGGACCGGAACAGCGACTGCACCGCCCGCCACTCCCCGGCGGGCAGGACATGCGCCATGTGCTGCCCGAGTTCGTGCATCGCGCCCGCGGACCGGTAGGCGCCGCCGTTGGACCATCCCATGGTTGAATGCCTCCTTCCGGGGTCAGTAGTCGCATTCCGCGGCATGCGCGGCCGCGTCCTGCTTGAGTTCGATGTCGGTGAGGCGGCTGCCGTCGAGGAGCCGGTCGGTGGCGCGGTCGCCGCACGTGCAGCCCCACTTGCCGCTGCTCGTGCCGCGGAGGCCGCTTGTGCGGGTCTCCAGCGTCACCAGGCCGCCACCCGCCGTCGGGAATGTCTCAATGGACTTCACCGGTCACACTCCGGCCGGGGTGATGTCGAAGCCCGCAGCCCGCATGGCGTCCTCGGCGTTCGGCGGGAACTGGCGGCGCTTGTTGTGCATCTCCCGGAACGTCATCAGGCCGCCGCCCGGGCGCCGGTCGTGGAGCGGCCCGTAGGACAGCCACGCCCCGGCCGCCGTCATGTGGCCGTCCCGCCCCCGCCGGTCGAACCGGAACTCCATCAACGCCCGCTCGTCGCCCCACGGGGTGTGGCAAATGACGACGGAGTAGTAGGTGTGGCCGGGCCGGACGGAGGCCGCGAACTTGCTGGCCTCGGACTGCGCGCCATGCCGCACGCGGGCATTGGTCACGGTGTTGTCGACGGCGTCGACCGCCTTGTTCAAGACGCTGAAGAAACCCATGGGTTGATCTCCTTCTGCTGGTGGTGTGGGTGGGATTCGGGTTGGTGCCCCGGGCCCGATTCGCTCGGGCGCCCTCACGGCGTGGATGCCGGGGCTGGGTGGGTCAGTGGCTGGGCTGGCGGTAGCGGCCGCCGCCGAGGACGAGGTACGTGTCGCAGCGGTAGCCGCCGGGCTTGTCCCACGCGCCCCGCTCGACCGTCACGTACTGCGGGTGGCGGGTGACCTTGGCGCCATCCCGCTCGAACCGACGGAGGTCGTCCTCGGTGATCGTGCTGTCCCTCAGGAGTTGTGCTTCCTTGTCGGTCTGTATGCGCTGGTTTCGCTTCGACACGGATGTGCTCCTCTCGGTGATGGGCGGGCTGGGGCTGGGCCGGTCATCCGCGGATGCGGGCGAGTGCGAGCTGCCCGGCCTCCTCGACTGC
The DNA here is from genome assembly GCA_013361685.1 of Catenulispora sp. Lineage (GTDB taxonomy): Bacteria > Actinomycetota > Actinomycetes > Streptomycetales > Catenulisporaceae > Catenulispora. Next base: position 210 of record JABFXP010000381.1, on the reverse strand, counting down.
CTTGGGGCCGTGGTCCATGAGGAGTTGGTCCATCGCGGTACGTCCGGCGTCGCTGTCGGCACCGTGGGTGGTGATGATCGCCGCGATCTGGTCGGCGATCTGCTCGATCTGGGTGGGCATGGGTGTCCTCTCTCGGGCGGGTTGGGATGCCTGGGTGGTCAGCCCATGGCCTGGTACTGGCGGGCAGATTTGGCGAACCCCCGCAGATGG
>JABFXP010000080.1 GCA_013361685.1 Catenulispora sp. | reverse complement strand
CGTCGGCTCCATCACCGAGTCCGACGTGGACCTGGCGATGGCCTCCGACGCGGTGATCCTGGGCTTCAACGTCCGTCCCGACGGGCGGGCGAAGACCAAGGCCGACCGCGAGGGTGTGGAGATCCGCTTCTACTCGGTCATCTACCAGGCGATCGAGGAGATCGAGGCGGCCCTGAAGGGCATGCTCAAGCCGGAGTACGAGGAAGTGCAGCTCGGCACCGCCGAGATCCGCGCGGTCTTCCGCTCCAGCAAGATCGGCAACATCGCCGGCTGCCTGGTCCAGGACGGCCTGATCAAGCGCAACGCCAAGGCGCGCCTGATCCGCGGCGGGTCCGTCGTCGCCGACAACCTCACCATCGTGGGGCTGCGGCGGGAGAAGGACGACGTCACGGAGGTCCGCGAAGGCTTCGAGTGCGGTATCAACCTCGGGAACTTCAACGACATCAAGGAAGAGGACATCATCGAGACCTTCGAGATGCGTGAGAAGCCGCGCGTCTAGTCGGCGGTGAAAAGGGGCGGTCCGACCGGGCCGCCCCTACTACTCTCTACTTGTTCAGTGGAGACTCATCCCCTGGGCCGGGTTGGCCCTGATGCGAAATGTTCGTGGGCACCATGACCCTCGACATCCTCCTCGGCGACGTGCACTCGCTGAAGGAGAAGCGCGGGATCGTCAAGCCGATCCTGGCCGAGCTCGACAAGCGCGCCGGCGTCGCCGCCGCCGAGACCGGTCACCAGAACCTCCACCGCCGGACCGAGATCGGCGTGGCGGTGGTCGCGGCCACGGCCGCACGAGTGAACGAAGTCCTCGACGACCTGGAGGGCACCGTAGCGTGGCGCCCGGAGATCGAGCTGCTCAGCGTCCGCCGGAGGCTGCACAGCGACGGGGACGACTAGGAATCCGAGCAAGAAGGAGTGAGTTCGCATGGCGAACAACGGAACGCGTGCCGCGAAGCTGGCCGACCGGATCCGCGTGATCGTCGCCGAGACCCTCAAGACGCGGGTCAAGGACCCCCGGCTCGGATTCGTCACGATCACCGACGTCCGGATCACCGGCGACCTTCGGGACGCCACGGTGTTCTACACCGTGTACGGCAGCGAGGACGAGCGGGCCGAGTCCGCGGCGGCGCTGGAGTCCGCCAAGGGCATCCTGCGCACCGAGGTGGGCCGGCAGACCGGGGTGAAGCACACCCCGTCGCTGACCTTCATCGCCGACGCCATCCCGGAGGGCGCGCGGAACATCGAGGACCTGCTGGCCAAGGTCGCGGTGTCGGACGCGGCGGTCCGGGACGCCGCGGCCACGGCGACCTACGCCGGGGAGCCGGACCCCTACCGGGCCCCGCGTGAGGACGACGCGGACGACGACCTCGACGACGAGGACGCCTGAGCACGTGGGCAGGCGGACCAAGGCCGACGACGGCCCCGGCGGTCTGGTGATCGTCGACAAGCCGGCCGGGTGGACCTCGCACGACGTGGTGGGCCGGGTGCGCCGCCTGGCGCGCACCCGGCGCGTGGGCCACGCCGGGACTCTGGACCCGATGGCCACTGGCGTGCTCGTGGTGGGGGTGGAGAAGACCACCCGGCTGCTCGGCCACCTGGCGCTGACCCGCAAGACCTACGAGGCGACCGTCCGCCTAGGTCAGAGCACGGTCACCGACGACGCCGAGGGCGAGGTCACGGCGAGCACCGACGCCGCGAACGTGTCAGATGACATGCTCCGTGGCGTGATTCCGTCACTGACCGGCGAGATCATGCAGCGTCCTTCGGCGGTCTCGGCGATCAAGGTGGACGGCGTCCGGTCCTACAAGCGGGTGCGCGAGGGCGAGGACGTGGAGCTGGCCGCCCGGCCGGTGACCGTCTACCGGTTCGACGTGCACGGGATCCGCCGCGAGGGGCCGCTCGTCGACGTCGACGTGACCGTCGAGTGCTCCTCCGGGACCTACATCCGGGCCCTGGCCCGGGACCTGGGCGCGGCCCTGGGCGTCGGCGGGCATCTGACGATGCTGCGCCGCACCGCGGTCGGTCCCTACACGCTGGCCTCGGCCCGGCCGCTGGCCGAGCTGACCGAGCTGGTGGACGGCGGCGGGGAGCTGCCGGTGATCCCGCTGGCCGCCGCGGCGCGGGCGGCGTTCCCGGCCCGGGACGTGACCGAGCAGGAGGCCGCCGCGGTGGCCCACGGCGGGTTCCTGGGGGCCTGGGGGAGCCCCGGCGAGCCGGTCGGCCTGTTCGGGCCCGACGGGCGGTTCCTGGCGCTCTACGAGGACCTGCCCGGCGGTGCGAAGTCGAAGCCGGTCGCGGTGTTCGTCTGACCGGCGCCCGGCATCGCCGCCCGGGACTTCCGTCCTGGGGCCCGGTGCCGTCCAGGGACCGATTGCGCGCGTGAGGTCCCCGGATGGCACTCTTGTGTCTTCAGCAGATCTCTTCCAATCACAAGGCAGGCAATCCCGTGGAACGCTGGCACGGCACCGCCGAGGTCCCGCCGGACTTCGGCCCCTCGGTCGTCACGATCGGGGTCTTCGACGGCGTCCACCGCGGTCACCGCGAGGTGGTCCGGACCGCCGTGGCCAAGGGCCGCGAGCTGGGCCTGCCGACCGTGGTCATGACCTTCGACCCGCACCCCAGCGAGATCGTCCGGCCGGGCAGCCACCCGCCGCTGCTCACCACCCAGCGGCACCGGGCCGAGCTGCTCGCCGCCGAGGGCGTGGACGCGGTGCTGGTGCTGCCGTTCAGCCTGGACATGTCGCGCTGGTCGCCGGCCGAGTTCATCCGCGCGGTGCTGGTGGAGAGCCTGCATGCGCGGGCCGTGGTGGTCGGCGCCAACTTCCGGTTCGGGCACCGCGCGGCCGGGGACGTCGCGGCCCTGCAGGAGGCCGGCGGCCGGTACGGCTTCGAGGTGGTGCCGGTGAGCCTGCAGGCGCCCGAGGGCGAGACCTCCGACCACCGCTACTCCTCCACCCGGGTCCGGGTGCTGATCGCCGAGGGCGAGGTGGCCGAGGCCGCCGCGCTGCTGGGCCGGCCGCACCGGGTCGAGGGCGTGGTGGTCCGCGGCGACCAGCGCGGCCGCGAGCTCGGCTACCCGACGGCCAACGTCGAGACCGTGCCGTTCGCCGCCGTCCCCTCCGACGGGGTGTACGCCGGCTGGCTGATCACCGACGTGGACAAGCCGGAGAAGGCCTTCCGCCACCCGGCGGCGGTGTCCATCGGCACCAACCCGACCTTCGACGGCACCGAGCGCCGGGTCGAGGCCTACGCCCTGGACCGCGACGACCTGGACCTGTACGGCACGCACGTGGCGGTGGAGTTCGCCGCGCGGATCCGGGACACGCTGAAGTTCGACTCGGTGGAAGCGCTGCTGGACCGGATGGCCGACGACTGCAAGGCGGCGCGGGAGATCACCGACGCGGCGGGGTGAGCCGGGCGGCGCCGGGGCGCGCGGACTGCGCCGGGCGGCGGTCGGGGGCGAGCCGGACCTGAGATTTACATCACTGGAATACGCCCCCTCGTCCTGCGGTTGTACGCATCACCACCCGCAGTCGAGGGGACAGGAATGACTTTGGCACTGAAGGAGCGTCGTCCGACGGTCAAGATCGACTTGTCGGGGGTCTCGCCTTGGATAAGCTCTTCGGGTAGCCCCGAGGAGGTGAGGACGGTCGCCGTGACCGCTGACGACGCACGTGGTGAGGCCGTCATCGCCGAGCCCGAGCCGGACGCCGCGCGCGTCGAGCCGGGGGAGACCGAGGACCAGCGCAACGAGCGTTTCGAGCGCGACGCCCTGGTGTACCTGGACCAGCTCTACCCGGCCGCGCTGCGCATGACCCGCAACCCGGCCGACGCCGAGGACCTGATCCAGGAGACCTTCGCCAAGGCCTTCGCCTCCTTCCACCAGTTCCGCGAGGGCACCAACCTGAAGGCCTGGCTCTACCGGATCCTCACCAACACGTTCATCAACAGCTATCGCAAGAAGCAGCGCGAGCCGCAGGTGAGCCCCACCGAGGAGATCGAGGACTGGCAGCTGGCCCGGGCCGAGTCGCACAGCTCGGCCGGCCTGCCCTCGGCCGAGACGGTGGCGCTGGACCACCTCCCGGACTCCGACGTCAAGGAGGCGCTGCAGGCGATCGGCGAGGAGTTCCGCATCGCGGTCTACCTGGCCGACGTCGAGGGGTTCGCCTACAAGGAGATCGCCGACATCATGGGCACGCCGATCGGCACCGTGATGTCACGGTTGCACCGCGGCCGGCGGCAGCTCCGTGCGATGCTTGAGGACTACGCGCGGGAGCGCGGCCTGGTGGCCGCCGTGTCGGAAGGGAACTAAGCCGTCATGAGCTGCGGGAAGCCGCATGAGACCCCGTGCACGGAGATCCTGGACCATCTCTACGAGTACATCGACAACGAGATGCCCGAGGAAGACTGCGCGGCGTTTAAGCGCCATCTGGACGAGTGCCAGCCATGTCTGGAGAAGTACGGGCTGGACGCGATGGTGAAGAAGCTCGTGCAGCGGTGCTGCGGATGCGACGAGCCGCCGGTGGACCTGCGGGCCAAGGTGCTGGCGCGGATCCAGCAGGTGCGCGGTGAGGTCGCGGTGTCGGGTTCGGGCGAGTAGATCTTCTGCGGGATGAGCCAGGGGCGCGCCATGGCGCGCCCCTGGCGCGTTCTGGTCGGGATCATTCCTCAGGGATGATCTTTTCTTGACTGGCGCATGGTTTTCCTCTGTACTCATACGTGCTTTGATCGATTTTCCGCGGAACCCCTACGTCCGCGGGTGAGCGTGAGGACGGTGGTTGATCGTGTTGTTCCCCGGCGGGATCATCATCGGACTGTGATCCTCTAGTCCATGACCGCGCCACGGGCCAGCGCCGCCCCATGTGCTGGCCCGTGGACCCGAAGGCCATTTCGTGACAGGGTTCTGCGGTGACCGGTCCCGGCGCGCTCGGCGCGGACTAGAGGATGCCCATGCCGTTCCCCATGCGGTGCTATCTGTCGATCTTGGCTGTGGTCGCGATCGCGGTCATCGCCATCTTGCCCTTGTCACGTACCAATCTGCTCCTGGTGCTGGCCATGTGCGCTCTGGTGGTCGTCGCCGAGCGGCTTTCGCGGGTCAAGGTGGCCGTCGGCGGCTCGAGTATGTCGGTGTCGCTGGTGGTGACCATCATCACGGTGCTGATCCTGACGCCTCCGGCAGCGGCGTTGGTCGGACTCGTCACTTCGCTGGCGGCCCAGCGGCCCACGGAGTGGACCTGGTCCAAGCAGATCGTTACAAGCTCGATGTCGAGCCTGATCCCGGCCTCCGGCGCGGCCGTCTGCTACCTCGCCGGTGGTCACAGCGGACACTTCCTCGACTTCCCCTGGTTCCTGTGGTCCTTCGCCGCGGCGGTGACCACCTGTCTGGTGGTCAACGGGTTGCTGTTTGCGGAGTATGTGGCGCTTTCGGGCAACGGCCGGTTCCTCGACGTCCTGCGCGGCACCCAGCAACGCAGCGCGATGCCCTACTACTCCTCGGGCGTGCTGGCCCTGATCTTCCTCTCGTTGTGGAACGACATCGGCTGGTACACCGCCCCGCTGGTCGTGGTGCCGATGTACATCGCGCACTGGAGTCTGTCGCAGTATTCGCGCGAGGAGGCGGCCCACGAGGGCACGATCGCGGCGTTGGTGCAGGCGGTCGAGATCAAAGACTCCTACACCCGGGGCCATAGCGAGCGGGTGGCGCGCGGTGCCGAGATGCTGGCCCGGCAGCTTCGGATGCCGCAGGAGCGGGTGGCGATGCTGCGGTTCGCCGGGTTGCTGCACGACATCGGCAAGCTCGGGGTGCCCACCCGGCTGCTGACCAGCACCGGTGGCTTGACCGAGGAGGAGTACAAGCTGTTGTGCATGCACCCCAACCACGGGGTGGCGGTGCTGCGTGACATCCGGTTCCTGACCGAGGTCTACGACGGCGTGCTCTATCACCATGAGCGTCTGGACGGTCGCGGCTATCCGACCGGCAAGTCCGGCGACGCGATCCCGGAGTTCGCCCGGATCATCGGGGTGGCCGACGCGTTCGACGCCATGACCTCGACTCGGTCGTATCGGGCCGCGCGCTCGATCGAGGACGCCGTGGCCGAGTTGCGCCGCGGTGCCGGTACCCAGTTCGACCCGGTGCTGGTCCAGGCCTTCGAGGACGCCTTGGCGCTGGCCGAGCGGGCCGGCCGGCCGTGGCTGCCCAGCGAGCTGCCCGCCAGCCCGGCCACTGCTGACGCCGTCGCCACGGAGACCGGACCGTGGCCGCTGCCCAAGCGGGTGCCCGGCTTTTCCTTCGCCGACCACGACGACCCGTTCGTGCCCGCCGAGTGGTTTTCGAACTGGTACCCGAACTGGCTGGCCGATGCCTGGGACGGGGAGGGTGAAGGGCCGAGCGGGCCGTATGACTGGCCGTACGACGGGATCTACGACGTCCGGCCGCTGGCCGGTCCTGACGGGAGGATTCCCGGGCCGCGGACCGGCGAGTTGGTGCCCGCACCGCGCGTCGGTGCGCTGGAGCCGGGCCCCGA
>JABFXP010000893.1 GCA_013361685.1 Catenulispora sp. | reverse complement strand
GTGTTCCCCGAGGGAGCCGAGGCCCCCGCTGGAAGCGCCGGCTCTTCACCATGCTCTTGATCTTGACTTTGGTTGAAGGCCGCCCAGCTCACCAACCGCCGCTCAAAGAGGATCTGCGCAACCACCGGCCTGTGCCCCAGCCCCACCACCAGCCGACCGGCTCGGCGACCCCGGCGGCGGTCGCGGCGGCCGTCGCCGCGCACACCGAGTGGGACGCCGACCCCGGGGTGGCCGCCGCGCTCCTGCTCGCCACCGCGACCTCGACGCCCCTCGGCTTCTGCGAGGCGTTCCCGCCCGCCTGGCGGGTCCTGCTGCGCAGCCGGACCTGGCCCGTGCTCGCCGCGGTCGCTCCGAAGGAGGCATCGTGAAGATCGAGGCAGCGGTCCATGAGGAGATGAAGCTCGCCAAACGGCGCTTGTACGAACAGCACCGCGACGACCCCAACTTCACCGGCTGCGGCATCGGCTTCCGCCGCCGGGGCGGGGTGGTGACCGACGAACTCGTCGTGATCGCCATGGTCGTGGACAAGCTGCCGCCCGGCGCGGTGTCACGGCGGCGGATGCTGCCCGCCACGGTTTCCGGCACCACCGGAACCTACGGCGTCGACGTCGTGCAAGTCGGAACGGTCCACGCCGGTGCCGCGCCGCGGACGCTGGCGCCGCTCGGCCTGCCCACCGGCGGCCGAGGCGGCCCGCTCAACGGCACCTACGCGGTCCCCCTTCAGGGATGCAGCATCTCCAACGCCAACCCCGCCGCCTATCCGGACAACACCGCGCACGGCAGCTTCGGCTGTCTGGTCGTGGACAGCCGGGACAACAGCATCAGCATGCTGTCGACGAACACCGTGCTCGGCGCGGCCGCCCCGCAGCTGACGACCGGGGATCCGATCGTCCAGCCCGCGACCGTCGACGACGGCGGCACCGAGTTCGCGACCGTCTCGTACTACGTTCCGTTGGAGCCGGACGTGCTCAATCAGGTCGACGTGGCGGCGGCCAGGCTGATCTCCCAGACCTCTTACACCGAGGAGGTCGCCGACAACCTGATGCCGCCGATCTCCCCGGACCATCCGGCGGTCGGCGTCGCGGTGGCGTGGGGCATGCAAGGCGACTGCTTCCTGTGCCGTATGGACCTGTCCCTGGCCCAGCTGGGCTTGAACCTGCTGGCCGGTGGCGAGGCCATGACGGCGCCCGAGGTCGGCGTGAACATCGAGAAGGTCGGCCGGACCAGCGGCTACACGTCCTCGACGATCGACGCCATCGACGTCCAGATGACGATCCACTACCTCGCCGACGTGAAACACTTCCCGCTCGCCGTGGACCACTACGAGTTCGACGACTTGATCTGGTCGCAGTACCTGTTCGTCGACGGCGACCGCGGCGCGGTGGCCTGCGTCGGCGGCGACGGCGCGACCCTGGTGTCCTACCCGCCGGCGTCGACCTGCCCGCTGCTGGCCACCACGCAGACCTACTACGCGCTGCCGAACCTCTCCGCCGACAACCAGCTCACGAACCAGATCCAGAAGACGTTCCTGTCCCAGTCCGAGACCGGCAGCCTGCTGATCGGCACCGTCTACTTGAACATCGACACCTTCGTGACCCGGTTGCAGCAGGACACCGGCACCGCCTACGACCAAGCCGCGGCACAGGCCGCCGTGCAGGCCTACTACAGCACCTACCGCGATCTGATCGCCGCCGAGATGGCCGCCCCGGACTCCACCACGACCGTGAGTTCGACGGATGCCGACGACGCCATCAACCTCGTCCTGGACATCACCGGCTACAAGTACGACTCGACCACTGCCACGTACTCGGTGACCGGTCCCTACACGGTCCCCGAGGCCCAGTACGCCTACGTCATCACGTATCTGCTCGGCACCGGCATGGTCGGCATGACCATGCAGCATGCGATCGCCTACATGGGACAGGCCGCCATCTACGAATTCGTCTACAACACGCTGCTCAAGGTTCCGACCATCGACCTTCCCTGACGGGCGGATGTTCCGCGACCGCCTGCCGGTCGGCGCTCCGCGATCGGTTAATTAACCCATCTGATCAATCGTCTGCGGTTGTTCACCCGGCGCATACTCACCGGCAGGTCCGCGTTCGCCAGGGCGCGGCGCCTTGGCGGAGGGTGTCCCTTCGGCCTCTTCTCGTACCCACGACCGAAGGGTAATCCGATCATGGTGAGACGTGGGCGGCTGCGCGCCCCTGTTTCGTTCCTCGTCGCCGCGTCGCTGGGGCTGTTCGCGGTGGCGCAGGCCCCCGACTCCGGGGCGGCCACCGCGGCGGGCGCGACTGCCGCGGCCTCGGCCCCCGTCAACGATGTGACGCAGGTGTGCGCGACGCCGAAGGAGAAGGACGTCTACCGCTGCTTCGCCGAGCGGTTCGACGGGTCCTCCGGTGCCAGGGGTCTGACGGCCGTCGCGACCGCCCCCAAGGGCCTGTCGCCCAGCGATCTGGTCAGCGCCTACCGGCTCCCGGCGAACGGCGGCGCCGGGGCGACGATCGCCGTCGTCGACGCCTTCGACGACCCGAACGCCGAGGCCGACTTGGCCGTGTACCGGCAGCAGTACGGGCTGCCCGCGCTGAACCTCGGCCAGTTCCGCAAGGTCGACCAGCGCGGTGAGCGCGGGAACTATCCGGCCCCCGACGAAGGGTGGTCGGCCGAGATATCGCTCGACCTGGACATGGTCTCCGCCGTCGCTCCCAAGGCGAACATCATCCTGGTCGAGGCCGACACCGCGACCTCGGCCGATCTCGGCGCCGCCGTGAACCAGGCCGTCGCGCTCGGCGCCGGCTACGTGTCGAACAGCTATGGATCGCAGTACACGTCGACACCGGGCAGCGGCGAGTCGATCGCGGACCAGCAGACCGCGCAGGCGTACTACGACCATCCCGGGGTGGCCATCGTGGCCTCCAGCGGTGACGACGGCTACGGCGTCGCGTTCCCCGCCGCCGCACCGCACGTCACCTCCGTCGGCGCCACCTCCCTGGTGCGGGACTCCGCTACGGCGCGGGGGTGGAGTGAGACCGTCTGGAACAGCCGCGGTCACGCCCCCGGCTCCGGCTGCTCGACCGTCCAGCCGAAGCCCGCGTTCCAGCACGACGGCGGCTGCGCCGGGCGCACCGTCGCCGACGTCTCGGCGGTCGGCGACCCGCTGACCGGCGTCGCCGTCTACGACTCCTACGGCGCCGGCGCCACCGGCTGGGCCGTGTACGGCGGCACCAGCGCCTCGGCGCCGATCATCGCCTCGGCGTACGCGGACGCCGGGCCGATCGCCGCGGGCAGCTACCCCAACAGCTACCCCTACGCGCACACCGCCGACCTCAACGACGTGACCTCCGGGAACGACGGCACCTGCGCCACCGCCTACCTGTGCACAGCCGGACCCGGCTACGACGGACCCACCGGCCTGGGCACGCCGAACGGCACCGCCGCGTTCTCCGGGGGACCGACGGGGACCCTCAGCGGCACCATCACGGACGCCGCGACCGGCAAGCCGCTCGCCGACGCCAAGGTCGCCGTGGCCGGTGTGTCGAGCGCCGGCACCGTCACCGGACCCGACGGCACGTACTCGATGCTGCTCGCGCCCGGCACGTACGACGTCACCGTCTCAGAGTTCGGCTATAAGAACGTCTCGACGTCCGGCGTCACCGTCACCACCGGCACGAACAGCACGGACTCGGCGGCGCTGACCCCGCTGCCGCAGGTGACCGTCAGCGGCACCGTCGCGGACGCCTCCGGGCACGGCTGGCCGCTGTACGCCGCGATCCAGGTCGACGACGGGATCCCCGGCGGCCCCTTCTACAGCGACCCCAAGACCGGGAAGTACTCCATCCGGCTGCCGGAGAACGGCACCTACACCCTGCACACCAGGTCCAACTACGAGGGCTACACCGACCGGGACGTCACGGTCACCACGAAGAGTGCCAACCAGGTCCAGAACATCGGCTTGAACGCCGACGTTCTGCCCGAGATCGGCAAGCCCGCAGGCTACACGCAGCACAGCGACGGCGACACCGAGACCTTCCCGGACAAGAAGCAGCCGGCCGGCTGGAGCGTCCAGACCGCGGAGGGACCCGCCTGGAGCTTCGCCCCCGGGCTGCCCGACTACACCGCCGGCAACGCCGGATACGTCGGCACCGACACCAAATACGCCCCGACCGACACTTCGCTGCTGACCCCGGTGGTCACCGTGCCGGCGTCGCAGACCCCGTACGTGTCCTTCTACAGCTACGGAGCCGGTGGCACCGCAGAGGTCTACTACAGCCTCGACGGCGGCACGACCTGGACCCTGAAGACCTCGCAGAACGCGACCCAGGAATTCGGCCGGCCCCTGGTCCTGGCCTTCCCGGCGAGCGCCGCCCCGGTCGCGTTGCAGGTCAAGTTCCGCTACGTGGCCAACACGCCCACGTCTTCGATCGGCACCACCTGGGAACTCGCCAACGTCAGAATGGGCGGCGCCTGGGTCACCCCGCAGCCCGGCGGCCTGGTCATCGGCAACGTCAAGGACGGCAACACCGCCGCCCCCATCGACGGCACCGCCGTGTCCGTGGACGGCGGCCCGGTCCCGGCGGCCATCACCGCGCCCATGCCGGGTGTCGCCGGCCGGACCGATGGCTTCTACCACTTCTTCTCGCCCGCGACCGGCCGCCAGACGGTCACCGCCGCCATCTATCAGTACCGGACCGAGTCGGTGAAGACCGTGCTGGCGCCGGACAAGGCCACCGTCGTGGACTTCACCCTGCACACCGGCCGGCTCGTCACCAGCGGCCCGATCCAGGCGACGGTCCTCCCGGGCGGTTCGGCCACCCGCGACCTGACCCTGAGCAACACCGGCGACGCCCCGCTCACCGTCAAGCTTCAGCCGTTCGCCGGTTCGGCGGCGGGCGTCCAGGTCCAGAACACCCCGCTCCAACTCGTCCCGACCACTCCCGGCGACCGGGCCGCTCTGGCAAAGCCGATGCGCACCGCGGCGGTGGGTGCTGCCGGCACCACGGCAAGCGCGACCACGACTACGACTACGACCACAGCCAGCGCGACCGCCGCGACAGGTCCGAGCTGGACGTCCCTGCCCGATCTGCCGGTGAAGACGCTGGCGATGGTCGCCGGCGTTCACAACGGCACGCTCTACGCCGGGCTCGGCGACGACGGCGACACCGCGCTGACGCACAACGACTTCTACGCCTACGACCAGACCACCGGCGCCTGGGTCCGGAAGGCCGACGCCCCCGTCGGCTCGACCGGCGCCGCCGGCGGATTCATCGGTGACAAGTTCTATGCCGCCGGCGGCATGTCGCTGTCGCCGGACTACGTCCTGTCCATGATGGAGAACACGGAGATCTACGACCCCGCCACCGACACGTGGAGCACGGGGGCGAAGAACCCGAACGCGACGCTCGGCGGCGGCTCGGCGATCCTCGACGGCAAGCTGTACGTGGTCGGCGGGATGACCCTGGACGGCCCGCCGGAGACCACGGTCAGCGTCTACGACCCGAAGACCGACACCTGGACCGCCGGTCCGTCCTATCCCGAGCCGATCACCGCAGAGTCCTGCGGCGCGATCGCCGGCAAACTGTACTGCGCCGGCGGGGTCGACGTCGGGGGCCTGGCGCCGACGACGCACGGCTTCGTGTTCGACCCCGCACACCCCGGCTGGAAGCCGATCGCCGGCATGCCCACCGGCATGGCCGCCTCGGCCTACGGCTCGGCCGACGGGCGGCTGCTGATCTCCGGCGGCTACGTCGGCGCCGACGCGGACGAGACCAACCAGGGCTTCGCCTACGACCCGGCGATGGACTGGTGGACGCCGCTGCCCAACGGCCCCGTGGCCCGGATCTGGGCGACCGGCGCGCTCGGCTTCTACGCGCTCGGCGGAACGCGGGACTTCGGCGGGCTGGCCACCGCGGCCCGGCTGACCGGCTACGACCAGCCCGGCGAGGTCCGGGTGCCGTGGCTGTCCGCGAATCGCAGCACGCTGACCATCCAGCCGGGCCAGCACGTGACCGTGCGGGTCGTTCTGGACGCCCGGAACGCGGGTCTGGCAGGTGCGGGCGCTGACAGCGCGTTGTACCTCCTCGAGACGGATTCGCCCTACGCAGTCAATCCGCTGCCGGTCACCTTGACGGTGCGGGCGCGGTGAGTCCGGGTCGGCGGTCGGCCTTCAGCGACGCGGGCCGACCGCCGGCCGTATCTGTATCCCGTATCCCGTATCAGCTGCCGGACTCGCTGATCCCGTCGTCTTGGAGGACGCCAGCCTGGGTCACACTCACCGCCAACGCGGTCCGGGACGTCACCCCGAACTTGCGCATGGCCGACCTGAGCTGCGCCGCCACCGTGTTCGTCGACCTCGACAGCTCGGCGGCGATCTCCCGGTTCGTCAGCCCCCGCAGGACCAGGGCCACGACGTCCGACTCCCGGGGCGAGAGCTGGTTCCCGTAGCCCGGCCGCCCGCCGAGGTGCCGGGCCTTGCGCACCGCACGGCCGCAGCGCTCGGCCCCCTCCCGGGCCCGGGCCGCATCGCGCGGCCGGGGCAGC
>JABFXP010000844.1 GCA_013361685.1 Catenulispora sp. | reverse complement strand
AAGCGCGGGTTCAAGGGTCGGCTCAAGCGCGAGCTCAACCGTGGGCGCAAGGGTTGGCTCAAGCGCGGGCTCAAGCGCGGGCTCAAGCGCGGGCTCAAGTCCGGCCCCAAGAGAGCGCTCTCACGCCTCGGACCTCGAGATCACGCCGCTGCGGGAAAACCCGCCCCGCGGCGTCCGGTCGCCCGTACTCCGTCCACCTGGTCGTTCCCTCGCGTTCCGTCCCACGTCAGCTCGGTGATCACCGGTCGGGGGGACCGTAAATTAAGCACCCTGCTAGTCGGTAACGTCGCGGTAACGGCCGTTGGACTCTTGTGAGAGCGCTCTCTTTCGGTTACGGTACCGGCATTCCGCAAGGCGAAAGCACCATCGCGACTCCCCTCCGGCCGCCGTTCGTGCCACCCCTTCCGGGGGCCGGCGCGTGGCCCCCGAAATGTAGGCAGTCTCATGATTCATATCCCGGTGACGACACCGCGGGCGAGAAGAAAGGCGTGGGTGCTGTGAGAGCGATCCTGCGCAGACTCGCGTTCTACCTTCTCGCCGCCTGGTCGGCCGTGACGCTCAACTTCTTCCTGCCCCACATGCTGCCCGGCAGCGCGTTGCAGGCAGTGCTCGCCTCGATCCGCTCCGCGCCGATCACCAAGGACGAACTGGCCGCACTGGAGGCCGAGTACGGCGTCGGCAACAAGGGGCTGTGGTCGCAGTACGCGACCTACATCAGCAACCTGCTGCACGGTGACCTCGGCACTTCGACGAGCAAGTCGGTCCCGGTGACCGACGTCCTGAAGTCGGACCTGCCGTGGACGATCGGGCTGGTCGGCACGGCCACCATCATCGCGTTCATCCTCGGCACCTTCCTGGGCGTGATCGCCGGCTGGCGGCGCGGCGGACTGCTGGACACGGTGCTGCCGGTCGCGACGTTCTTCCAGGCGATCCCGTACTACATCCTGGCGTTCCTGCTGCTGATGTCGATGGGCTACCTGTGGCACTGGTTCCCGGGCTCCGGCGGTTACGACACCACCCGGGACTCGACGGTGGAGCCGGGCTGGAACGGCGGCTTCATCGGCAGCGTGGCCTACCACGGCGTGCTGCCCGCGGCCACGATCGTGCTGGGCTCCATCGCCGGCTGGATCCTGGGCATGCGCAACGTGATGATCACGACGATGGACGAGGACTACGTCCTGGTGGCCGCGGCCAAGGGGCTGTCCCGCTGGCGCGTGATCTGGGTGGCGGGCCGCAACGCGATCCTGCCCCAGATCTCCTCGCTGGCCCTGTCGGTCAGCCTCATCGTGACCGGCGCCATCGCCACCGAGATCGTCTTCAGCTACCCGGGCCTGGGCCTGGCGGTCAAGGACGCGACTTTGGACGGCGACTATCCGCTCATGCAGGGGATCCTGCTGTGCGTGATCTTCGCGGTGCTGGTGGTCAACTTCCTGGCCGACATCGTCTACGTCGTCCTCGACCCGCGTGCCCGTAGGGAGGCCTGAACCATGTCCGTCGTGGGAGTCTCCACCGCGTTGCCCGCCGGGAACGAGCCGAAGCGCAAGTCCCGCTTCACCCGGTCGCCGAAGATCATCGCCGGCGCCGCGATCCTGGTGTTCTTCATCTTCATCGCGATCTTCGGCCCGACCATCGCGCCGCACTCGGCGAGCTGGCAGGCCAGCAACTCCAGCGCCTTCGCGCAGCCGCCGTCGTCGAAGTTCTGGCTCGGCACCGACCGCCAGCAGCACGACATCCTCTCGCAGCTGCTCTCCGGCGGCCGCTCGACGATGGTCATCGCGTTCGTGGCCGGGATCGTCGCGAGCATCCTGTCCATCCTGTTCGGGGTGACGGCCGGCTACATGGGCGGCGTGGTGGACGAGGTGCTGTCCATCATCGCCAACATCTTCCTGGCGCTGCCCGGTCTGGTGATCCTCATGGTCATCATGAAGCCGCTGCCGCCCGGGGACACCGACAACCCGATCCTCATCGGGTCCGTCATAGCCCTGACGGCCTGGGCCTACGGCGCCCGGGTGCTGCGAGCCCAGACGCTGGCCCTGCGCGACCAGGACTATGTGGAGTCGGCGCGGGTGATCGGCGAGCGCAAGCCCCGGATCATCTTCTCCGAGATCCTGCCGAACCTGCTGCCGATCCTCGCGTCGTCCTTCATCTTCACCGTCATCTACGGCATCAGCATCTACATCGTGCTGTCGATCCTCGGCATCATCAACCCGGCGCAGGCCTCCTGGGGCACGATGATCCAGAGCGCCAACGGCGCCAGCGCGATGATCTCGAACGACTGGTGGTGGTACGCGCCGCCGGCCCTGTGCGTGGCGCTGCTCGGCATCGGCCTGGCGCTGCTCAACTTCGGCATCGACGAGATCGTCAACCCGCGGGTGCGCTCGCGCCGGGGCAGCCGCCGCGGCGTGCGGTTCCAGCTCGGTCTGACGCCGGTCATGCGGGCCAAGGGGTCGCACGGCTCGGGCTCGAAGCCGCCCTCGAATCCGTCACCCGGCGTCCCGGCGCCCGTCCTGGAAGGAGAGGACTGATGACCGTCAACGGTCTGGCAGTACCCGGTCCGGCTCGCCGCGAGGAGCCGAACGAGCCGGTCCTGGAAGTGCGCGGGCTGTGCGTCGACTACGGCCTGGGCCGCGACGCGGTCCGCGCGGTGAACGACGCCGACCTGGTCCTGCGCCGCGGCGAGGTCCTGGGGATCGCGGGGGAGAGCGGCTCGGGCAAGTCCACGCTCGCCTACGCCCTGACCCGGCTGCTGCGCGCGCCCGGTGTCATCACCGGCGGGGACGTGCTGTTCCACTCGCGCGGCGCCGACGGGCAGACCACCACGGTCGACCTGCTGGCCGCCGACGTGCACCAGCTGCGGCAGTACCGCTGGTCGGAGATCGCGGTGGTGTTCCAGAGCGCGATGCACGCGCTGAACCCGGTGGCGCGGGTCGAGGACCAGCTCACCGACGTGCTGCGGGTCCACCGGCCGGAGATGTCGCGCGAGGAGCGGCGGGCGCGCGCGGTGGAGATGCTGCGGATGGTCGGCATCAACGCCGACCGGCTGCGCAGCTACCCGCACGAGCTGTCCGGCGGCATGCGCCAGCGCGTGATGATCGCGATGGCGCTGATCCTGCAGCCGCAGATCGTCATCATGGACGAGCCGACGACCGCGCTGGACGTGGTCACCCAGCGCGAGATCCTCGAAGAGCTGATGACGCTGCGCGACCGGCTGGGGTTCGCCGTCATCTTCATCACGCACGACCTGTCCCTGCTGATCGAGCTGGCGGACTCCATCGCCATCATGTACGCCGGGCGGATCGTCGAGCGTGCCAAGGCCTCGGAGCTGTTCCACGCTCCGCGCCACCCGTACAGCCTCGGCCTGCTGAGCTCGTTCCCGAGCCTGCACGGCGAGCGGGTGCGGATGGAGGGCATCCCGGGATCGCCGCCGTCGCTGGCCGCGATGCCCGCCGGCTGCACCTTCCACCCGCGGTGCCCGTACGTCATGGACCTCTGTCGCACAGAGGAGCCGCCGTTGGCCCGGCCGCTGAGTGAGGGCGGCGGCCGGGTCACGGCCTGCTGGCTGCAGGACGGCCGGCACGATCCGCCCGAGCCGCTGGCCCGCGCCGTCCCGCTCGTCTCGTCGGTGGCGGACGCCGACGACCTGTCCAGGAGCACGTCATGACCGGCACCACCGAGCCCACCGAGCCCACGGAGCCCACCGGCGCCGCGGGCGACCCGGGGGACACCGAGCTTTCGCAGCCGGCGCGCTCCGCCGGCTCCGTCGGGCCCGCCGAGCTGTCGGCCGACGCGGAGCCCTCGGACGTCGTCCACGGCCCCCGCCGTCCCGGCGTCCCGGCGCTGGAGGCCCGCGGGCTGGTCAAGCACTTCCCGATCCACAGCGGCATCGGCCGCACCCTGCTGGTGCACGCGGTGGAGAACATCTCCATCGCCCTGCCGGCCGGCACCGTCACCGCGGTGGTCGGCGAGAGCGGCAGCGGGAAGTCGACGCTGGCGCGGCTGCTGACCGGCCTGATCAAGCCGACGGCCGGCGAAGTCCTGCTGGACGGCGTGCCGGTGGGCACCGGCGCGAAGGCGCGGCGCAAGTACACCAGCAGCGTCCACCTGGTGTTGCAGGACCCGTTCTCCTCGCTGAACTCGGTGCACACGGTGCGCTACCACTTGGAGCGGCCGCTGAAGCTGCACTCCAAGCTGGGCCGCGCCGAGCGCGCGCAGCGGATGCGGGAACTGCTGGAGCGGGTCTCGCTCACCCCGGCTGAGAACTACCTCGACAAGTACCCGCACGAACTGTCCGGCGGGCAGCGCCAGCGGGTGGCGATCGCCCGCGGCCTGGCCGTGGAACCGCGGGTGCTGCTGGCCGACGAGCCGGTCTCGATGCTCGACGTGTCGATCCGGCTGGGGGTGCTGAACCTGCTGGACGATCTGCGCTCCGGCGAGAACCTGGCCACCATGTACGTCACCCACGACATCGCCTCGGCGCGCTATCTCGCCGACTGCATCGTGGTGATGTACGCCGGCCAGGTCGTGGAGTCCGGGCCCGCCACCCAGATCACCGACTCGCCCACGCACCCCTACACCCAGCTGCTGCTGAGCGCGGCGCCGGACCCGGCCCGGGCCGAGACCCCGGTGCTGGGCGGCCGCGGGGCGCCGCCGAGCCTGATCAACCCGCCGCCGGGTTGCCGGTTCCATCCGCGCTGCCCGTTCGCGATGCGGGTGTGCGCCACCACCACGCCCGCGCCGCGGCCGGTGGGGGAGGACCACGTCTCGGCGTGCTGGCTGCACGCCTCCGGACTCACCGAGGACCAGCGCGAGCCGCTGGTCGCGACCGCCGAGGCGGTGCCGGTGCCGGTGTCGGCCGCAGCCGCCGGCGACCTGCCGGACGACGGCTCACAAGCGTAGTAAGGCACGGAAAACGAACACCAGGAGAGTTCATGAAAGATGACAGCCGCGAGGGGCGGCCGGGCGGGAACACCGCCCGCCCCCCTCCGGGGGCGGGCGGCAAGACTTCGGCGAGCGGCAACTCGCGCGAAGGGAAGACAGACCCGTTCCACACCCCGTACAGCCATAGTCATCGTCCATGTCCGCACAGGACAGGCCGGCTCTGAGCCGGTCCGGATCTTTAGGGAAGTGTACGCAATGCGTCGTACCGCTATCAAAGGGCTAGCCCTGGTCACGGCCGTAGGCCTGTCGGCCGCGGCGTGCAGCAGCAGCAAGAGCAAGTCGCCGAGCTCGACCAACACCGGTTCCAGCAGCTCGGGCAAGGTCCGCACGCTGGTCGTCGAGGACAAGCCGGTCGCGGCGTTCACCGACGACTTCAACCCGTTCGACAGCAACTCCTTCACCAGCCAGGAGAACGCGCGCTCGCTGTTCTACGAGCCGCTGTACCAGTTCAACACCCTGAACTCCTCCTCGGCGCCGATCCCGTGGCTGGCGTCGAACTACGCCTGGTCCGACGGGAACAAGACCCTCACCTTCACGCTGAAGTCGGGCGTCAAGTGGAGCGACGGGCAGCCCTTCACCGCCGACGACGTCGCCTTCACCTTCAAGCTGCTGAAGGACAACAAGGCGGCCAACGCCGACGGCACCCCGGTGCCGGACACCGCCACCGCGTCCGACCCGACCACCGTGGTGCTGAAGTTCTCCAGCCCGCAGGCGGCCAACTTCCAGGGCATCGCGAACCAGATCATCGTGCCCAAGCACAAGTGGGAGTCGATCTCGGACCCGGCCAAGGCGGTCGTCGCCGGCGCCGACACCGTCGGCACCGGGCCGTACCTGATGGACAAGTTCACCCCGCAGAACATCACGCTGAAGGCGAACCCGTCCTTCCGCGACGGTGAGCCGGCGGTGAAGAAGATCTCCTTCCCGGCCTACGCCGACAACAACGCCGCGACGCTCGCCCTGGCCAACGGCGACATCGACCTGACCGGCAACGACATCAACGACGTGCTCAACACGTTCGTGGCCAAGAGCAAGGACAACCACCTGTTCCAGACCACGGCGCCGTACTTCCCGGCGGCGAACACCGTGGCTCTGCTGCTGAACCAGAAGAGCAAGAACGCCCCGGCCCTGGCCGACGTCGCGGTGCGCAAGGCGATCAGCGCCGCGCTGGACCGCAAGTCGATGGCCACCCAGTGTGAGACCGACTACGAACTGCCGGCCTCCTCCTCCGGCGGTCTGACCCTGCCGATCGACCAGAAGTTCCTGGCCCCGGCCCAGACCAACGACCTGAAGCCGGGCCCGGACGCGGACACCGTCAACACCCTGCTCTCCGGTGCCGGCTACACCAAGAACGGCAGCGGCAAGTGGACCAAGAACGGTGCCACCATCAAGTTCACGATCATCGACCCCAACTCGTTCACCGACTACTGGTGTGACGCCGAGGCCATGGTCAAGCAGCTGAACAGCGTGGGCTTCGACGTCAAGGACAACGGCGCCTTCGACTACAACAGCTGGAACACCGCCATCACCACCGGCAACTACGACGCCGCGCTGCACTGGGGCCAGGGCGGCACGCCGTTCCAGCGGCTGCAGTTCATCATGGACTCCTCGCTGGCCTCCGACATCGGCCAGACCTCGGCCGGCGACTTCGGGCACTACAAGAGCCCGGCCGCCGACGCCGCGATCACCGCGTTCAACGGCGCCACCAGCGACGCCGACCAGGTCGCCGCGCTGAACACGCTCCAGGGCCTGTTCTCCTCCGACGTCCCGGCCGTCCCGGTGCTCTACGGCGCCGCCTGGTACGAGTTCAGCACGGCCAACTTCACCGGCTGGCCGACCAGCGACAACCCGTACATCAACCCCTCGCCGCGTAGCCAGGACTACGAGTACCTGATCCTGAAGCTCACGCCGAAGCCCTGATCCGCCCCCCGAGTCGCCGCACAGCGTCCCGGTCGGCACGGCCGCCATTCGGCCGCCGGTCGCCGGGACGCTCCCCTGCGCGGCGCTCACCATCACCGCGGCCCGCCAGGGCGGCTGTAGAAGTATCGCAAGGAGTTGTCTGGAAATGAGTACAGGTACGCGGGTCGCGGCCGGTGACACGGTGTCGGTGGGCAGCCGGAGGGCTCGGACCAGGGCCTTCCCGGCCGACTTCCTCTGGGGCGCGGCCACCGCCGCCTACCAGATCGAGGGCGCGGCGTTCGACGGCGGGCGCACCGCCTCGATCTGGGACACGTTCAGCCGGGTTCCCGGCAAGGTCGTCAACGGCGACACCGGCGACATCGCCGCCGACCACTATCACCGATTCCGCGACGACGTCGCGCTGATGGCGAGCCTGGGCCTGGGGGCCTACCGGTTCTCCCTGTCCTGGAGCCGGATCCGGCCCGGCGGCGACGGCGCGCCCAACCTCGCCGGACTGGACTTCTACTCCCGGCTGGTGGACGAGTTGCTGGCCAAGGGCATCCAGCCGGTGGCCACGCTCTACCACTGGGACCTGCCGCAGGAGCTGGAGGACGCCGGCGGCTGGGGCAGCCGGGTCACCAGCGAGCGGTTCGCCGAGTACGCGACCATCGCCGCGGAGCGCCTGGGCGATCGGATCGAGCTGTGGACCACGCTGAACGAGCCGTGGTGCTCGGCGTTCCTGGGCTACGCCTCGGGGGTGCACGCCCCCGGCCGGCACGAGCCGGAGGTCGCCCTGCGCGCCGCGCACCACCTGAACCTGGCGCACGGCCTGGGGGTGCAGGCCCTGCGCGCGGCGCTGCCGGCCGGCGCCCGGGTCGCGCTCACCGTGAACCCGGCCGAGGTCCGGCCGCTGAGCCAGGACCCGGCCGACCTGGACGCCGCCCGCCGGGTGGACGCCCTGCAGAACCGGATCTTCCTGGACCCGGTCCTGCGCGGCACCTACCCGGAGGACCTGATCCGGGACACCGCGCACCTCACCGACTGGTCGTTCGTCGCCGACGGCGACCTGGCGGCGGCGAACCAGCCGCTGGACCTGCTCGGGGTGAACTACTACAACCCGGTCGTGGTCGGGGCGGCGGTGGACGGCGTGGAGGCCGAGCGCGGCGTCGACGGCCACGGCGCCAGCGATCACTCGCCCTGGGTGGGCAGCGAGTCGCTGCGGTTCGTCCGGATGCCCGGGGAGCCGACCGCGATGGGCTGGCCGATCGACGCCACGGGGCTGCGCGACCTGCTGCTGCGCATCAACGACGACTACGGCCCGATCCCGATCGCGATCACCGAGAACGGCGCGGCGTTCCACGACTACATCGGTCCCGACGGCGAGGTGCGCGACCCGCAGCGGGTGGAGTACCTGCGCAGCCACCTGGTCGCGGTGCACGAGGCCATCGAGGCCGGCGTGGACGTGCGCGGCTACTTCTGCTGGTCCCTGTTGGACAATTTCGAATGGTCCTACGGATACTCCAGGCGGTTCGGGGTGGTGCATGTGGACTACGCCACCCAGCGGCGTACCGTGAAGGCCAGCGGGAACTGGTACGCGGGCGTCATCTCGGCCAACGCCGTGCAAGGCTGACGCCGCCGGCCGTCGGGCCGTCACGGGATAACGGGCAAGGAGCACTTCATCACATGACAGGCAAGGACGGGGGAATCCCGAAGGCGGTGCCGGAGCCCGCGCCGGAGACGGCGTCGGCGCCGACGCTGGAGACGGTCGCCGCGGAGGCGGGCGTGTCCAGGGCCACCGTCTCCCGCGTCGTGAACGGCTCGCCGAAGGTCTCCGAAGACGTGCGCGCCGCGGTGGAGGCCGCGGTGGCCCGGTTGGGGTACGTCCCCAACCGGGCGGCGCGCTCCCTGGTGACCCGCCGGACCGGATCGGTCGCCCTGGTGGTCAGCGAGGCGGAGATGAAGGTCTTCACCGATCCGCTGCTGGCCGCCATGGTGCGCTCGCTCGGCCTGGCGCTGTCGGCGCGGGACGTCCAGCTGGTCCTGATGATGGTCCGCGCCGACCACGAGCGCAAACGCCTGACCGGCTATCTGCTCGGCGGCCACGTGGACGGCGTGTTCCTGATGTCCCTGCACGAGGGCGACCCGCTGCCGCGCATCCTGTCCGACTCGGGCCTGCCGGTCGTGCAGATGGCCCGCCCGCTCGGCGACATCAAGCTGCCCTACGTGGACGTCGACAACGTCCACGGCGCCCGGCTGGCGGTCCGGCACCTGGTGGCGATCGGCCGGCACCGGATCGCCACCATCGCCGGCCCCCGCGACATGGTGGCCGGCGTCGACCGCCTCGACGGCTTCCGCCAGGAGCTCATCGCGGCGCGCATGGCCGACCACCGCGTCGCCTTCGGCGACTTCAGCCAGTCCTCCGGCGAGCAGGCGATGCTCGCCCTGCTGGCCGACCACCCCGACTTGGACGCCGTGTTCTGCGCCAGCGACCTGATGGCCGCCGGCGCGCTGCGGGCCCTGCGCCGGCACGAACGCCGGGTCCCCGAGGACGTCGCCGTCGTCGGCTACGACGACCTGGACGTCGCCCTGCTCACCGAGCCCCCGCTGTCCAGCGTGAGCCAGCCGGTCGAGGCGATAGCCGCCACGATGGTGGACATGCTGCTGTCCCGGATCGCCGGGCGTCCCAAGCCGAGCCCGGCGATCCTGCCCACGCGGCTGGTGCTGCGGGCCTCGGGGTGAGCCGGTGGTGGGGCGTGGCTCCACCACCGCCGATCGCCGCGGCCTTCGCCGCGGGCGTCGGCACGGCCAGGCTCAACGTCCGAGTCGTTTCTCAAGGACGACACCGGCGGTTCGCCGCCTGAATCGTGAAGCGCCGTCCTCCGGCGGAACCGCCGCAGGACGGCGCTTTCGCGTGTCACCGATACGGCCGCCGAGTCCGCCCTTGCGCGCCAGCTCGCCGCCGCCGAACGACCCGCCACCGGCGGGCTGTCGACCGGCCGCACCGGCCCCACCTGCGCACCTACCGGGCCGGCCGGGATGCCGCCGCGCTCAGCCTCGATTTGATAACCCTTTTAAAAACGGTTGCGCGAAAGGGTTTACGAAGCGGTCACCCCTGCGTAATCTCTTGCGCTACCAGCAAGCGAGAGAACGCCGAGGAGCCCGACCACCATGCGACCCCGCCTGTCCGGCGACCTGCGCCGCGCCAACCGCGTCGAAGTGATGCGCAGCTTTTACGGCCGCCGCACGCTGACCCGCGCTGACGTGGCCTCGCAGCTCGGGGTGTCGGTGGCGACCGCCGGGACGATCGTCTCCGAGCTCACCGCGGCCGGTCTGCTGGAGGAGACCCAGAGCACGAAGTCCGCCGGCGGCCGCCCCGCGAGCCGGCTGCGGATGCGGGCCTCGGCGCCGTATCTGGTCGGTGTCGACCTGGCCGAGACCTACGTCATCGCGGAGATCTTCGACCAGGCGATGACCCGGGTCGGGCACTTCCAGACCGAGGTGGCGCCGACCGACAACGATCCGGAGTCGGTGGCCGGGCACGTCGTGGACTGCGTCGAGGGCGTCATCGCCGGCCTCGACGGGGTCGGCCCGGGCGACGTGGCCGGCGTCGGGGTGAGCCTGCCGGGCCAGGTGGACCGGGACGGCGGGATCTGCCTGCACGCGCCCAACTGGGGCTGGCACGGCGTCCCGTTCAAGGCGCTGTTCCAGCGGCGCAGCGGACTGCCGGTGCTGCTCGACAACCCGCTCAAGGCGATAACGCTGGCCGAGATGGTGTTCGGCGAGGCCGGGGACCACGACGACGCCGTCGTCGTGAACCTGGGCACCGGCGTCGGCCTGGGCGTCGTCGCCGAGGGCCGGCTGCTGCGCGGCCGCACCAACAGCGCCGGTGAGTGGGGCCACACGGTGCTGGTCGCCGACGGGCTCCCGTGCCACTGCGGCAGCCGCGGCTGCGTCGAGGCCTACGTCGGCGCCGCAGCCCTGCTGGACCTGCTCTCCGACGTGGATCCGGACAGCCCGCTGCTGGTGCCCGGCGACCAGGCCGGCACGGTGGCGCGGCTGGCCGAGGCGGTGGACCGGGGCGACCCGGTCGCGGTCGCCACGCTGGAGCGCTTCGCCCGCCCGCTGGGCATGGCCCTGGGCAACGCCGTCAACATGCTGAACCCCGAGCTGCTGGTGATCGGCGGCTGGGTCAGCCGGGCGTTCGGCGAGCCGCTGCTGTCCGCCCTGGCGCCGGTGGTCAAGGAGTTCTCCCTGGCCGTGCCCTTCGACGCCGTCACCCTGGCCGCCTCCCACATAGCCGACAACCCCGTGTCGCTGGGCATGGCGGTGCTCGCCTTCGAGACCTTCGTGTTGCCCTGACCCCTCGGCAGCACCGCCCACCCCCGTCGACCACCCGTACTGAGCCAGCAAGGAGCGAAGAGACGATGGCGTCCCTATCCGCGGATCATGCCCGCCCGGGCCCGCCCCCCGCGCCGCCGCGGGCCAAGGCGCGGCGGCGGTCCCTGGTCGGCTGGAAGTTCGTCAGCCCCTTCATGGCCTTGTTCGCGCTGGTCTTCCTGGCCCCGATCGGCTACTCGATCTACCTGAGCCTGTACAAGACCCGCCTGGTCGGCGGCACCCAGTTCGTCGGCGCGCAGAACTACAGCGACGCGTTGCAGGACAGCCAGTTCTGGTCGGCGTTCGGCCGGGTCGCGGCGTTCCTGGCGGTCCAGGTCCCGATCATGCTCGGGCTGGCGCTGCTGCTGGCCCTGGCCATCGACAGCGGCCGGCTCTACGGCGCCGCGTTCTTCCGGATCTCGGTGTTCCTGCCCTACGCGGTGCCCGCCGTCGTCGCCACCCTGATGTGGGGCTTCATGTACGGCACCCGCTTCGGCCTGATCGGCAACATCGACAAGGCCTTCGGCGTCACCCTGCCCGACCCGCTGTCGCCGCACCTGATCCTGGCCTCCATCGGCAACATCGTGACCTGGCAGTGGGTCGGCTACAACATGCTGATCATGTACTCCGCGCTGCGGGTGGTGAACCCGTCCCTGTACGAGGCCGCCGCCCTGGAAGGCGCCGGACAGTTCCGCATCATCTGGGCCATCAAGCTCCCGGCCCTGCGCGGCGCCCTGGTCATCGCCACCATCTTCTCGGTGATCGGCAGCTTCCAGCTGTTCAACGAGCCCAGCATCCTCAAACACCTGGCGCCCAACGCGATCACCACCTACTTCACCCCGAACTACTACGCCTACTCGCTGTCCTTCGACGGCCAGCAGTTCAACTACTCCGCGACCATCGCCATCGTCATGGGCGTGGCCACGATGATCGTCGCCTACGCCGTCCAGCTGCGCGGCATGCGAAAGGCGGGCTGAGACGCCATGACCACCGGCACGATCCGCTCCCGGAGCCCCCGCCCGGCCACTCCGCCGCTGCGCGCCAAGGCGCGCCGCGCCCCGCACCTGCGCCGCCGCAGCATCACCCTCACCGCGCTGATGACGCTGATGGTGATCTACACCCTGCTGCCGCTGGTGTGGCTGCTGGTCAACTCCACCAAGAGCCAGGACGGCCTGTTCAACTCCTTCGGCCTGTGGTTCAAGGACTTCTCGTTCTTCTCCAACATCGGCGACACGTTCACCTACGACCACGCCATCTTCACCCGGTGGCTGCTCAACACGGTGCTCTACGTCGTGGTCGGCGCCGGCGGCGCCACCCTGCTGGCCACCCTGGCCGGCTACGGGCTGGCCAAGTTCGACTTCCCCGGCAAGAAGGCGGTCTTCGCGATCGTGATCGGCGCGGTCGCCGTGCCCGGCACCGCGCTGGCCGTCCCGACCTTCCTGATGTTCTCCAAACTCGGCCTGACCGACACCCCGTGGGCGATCATCATCCCATCGCTGATCTCCCCGTTCGGGCTGTACCTGATGTGGACCTTCAGCACCGACGCCGTGCCCCGGGAGCTCCTGGAGTCCGCGCGCGTCGACGGCGCCGGGGAGTTCCGCACCTTCTTCAAGGTCAGCCTGCCCCTGCTCGGGCCCGGCATCGTCACGGTGCTGCTGTTCAACGTGGTCGCGACCTGGAACAACTACTTCCTGCCGCTGATCATGCTGAAGAACCCCGACTGGTATCCCCTGACTCTGGGCCTGAACCAATGGAACATGCAGGCCCAGACCGCCGGCGGCGACGCGGTCTTCAACCTCGTCATCACCGGATCCCTGGTGACGATCGTCCCGTTGATCGCGGCGTTCCTGCTGCTTCAGCGGTATTGGCAGTCGGGCCTGAGCGCCGGAAGCGTGAAAGGTTGACGGTGCCCCGGCCCGACCGCGGAACCCCTCCGGAATGAGAAAGGGAACAGCAATGACGATATCCCGTCGTCGCGGCGTCCTGCTGGGCGCGTCCGTACTCGCCGTGGCGCTGGCCGCGACCGCGTGCGGATCCTCCAGCAGCGGCAAGTCGTCCTCCTCGGGCGGCGCGCAGTCCGCGACCGTGTCCGACGCCGACCTGCAGGCGGCCCTGACCGCCGGCGGCGACCTGACGGTGTGGTCCTGGGAGCCCACGCTGAAGAAGGTGGTCGAGGACTTCCAGGCCAAGTACCCGAAGGTCCACGTCAACCTGGTCAACGCCGGGACCAACAAGGACGAGTACACCGCGCTGCAGAACGCGGTGAAGGCCGGCAAGGGCGTCCCGGACATCGCCCACATCGAGTACTACGCCCTGCCGCAGTTCGAGCTGACCAAGTCGCTGGCGAACCTGAACGAGTTCGGCGCGGACAAGCTGGACGGCACCTTCACCCCCGGCCCGTGGAACGCGGTCAAGAAGGACGGCGCCGTCTACGGCATGCCGATGGACTCCGGCCCGATGGCGCTGTTCTACAACAAGGACGTCTTCGACAAGTTCGGCATCACCACGCCCCCGGCCACCTGGGACGAGTACATCGCCGACGCCAAGAAGATCCACCAGGCCGACCCCAGCGTCTACATCGGCAACGACACCGGCGACGCCGGGTTCACCACCAGCATGATCTGGCAGGCCGGCGGCAAGCCCTACACCGTGGACGGCACCACCGTCGGCGTGAACTTCGCCGGCGACGCCGGCACCCAGAAGTTCGCCGCCGCCTGGCAGCAGCTCATCGACGGCAAGCTGCTGGCGCCGGTCACCTCCTGGAGCGACGCCTGGTACCAGGGCATGGCCGCCGGCAAGATCGCCTCGCTGGCCATCGGCGCCTGGATGCCGGCCTCCCTGGAGTCCGGTGTGAAGTCCGGCTCCGGCCAGTGGCGGGTGGCCCCGATGCCGCAGTGGACCGCCGGCGGCAAGGTCAGCTCCGAGAACGGCGGCAGCTCGCTGGCCGTGACGCAGGCCAGCAGCAACAAGAAGCTCGCCTACGCGTTCCTGAAGTACGCCACCGTGGACGACGGCGCCCAGTCCCGCGCGGACAACGGCGCGTTCCCGGCCACCACCAAGCAGCTGAACTCGCCGGACTTCCTGAACAAGACCGACGCCTACTTCGGCGACCAGAAGATCAACCAGGTGCTCGCCGAGAGCGCCGCCGAAGTCGCCCCGGGCTGGACCTACCTGCCGTTCCAGGTCTACGCCAACAGCGTCTTCAACGACACGGCCGGCAAGGCCTACGTCGGCGGCGGCACGCTCGCCGACGGGCTGAAGGCCTGGCAGGACGCCTCGATCAAGTACGGCAAGGACCAGGGCTTCACCGTCAAGTAGCGGTCCGCCCGACCCGCCCGCCGACCCTGCGGCCGCGCCCCTCCCGGCGCGGCCGCGGGTCCGGCCTGCGGTGAAGAACCACAGGGAGTCAAACGATCGTGGCAGTTCTCGACAT
This sequence comes from Catenulispora sp., assembly GCA_013361685.1. Lineage (GTDB taxonomy): Bacteria > Actinomycetota > Actinomycetes > Streptomycetales > Catenulisporaceae > Catenulispora. The sequence goes on along the minus strand of JABFXP010000844.1, from coordinate 7,023 downwards.
CACCGACGACGGCTTCGCCCTCGACGGCCGGCCGTTCCGGATCGTCTCCGGCGGCCTGCACTACTTCCGAGTCCACCCGGCGCAGTGGCCCGACCGGCTGCGCAAGGCCCGCCTGATGGGCCTGAACACGGTGGACACCTACGTGCCGTGGAACCTGCACGAACCGCGGCCCGGCACCTTCGACTTCGACGGCATCCTGGACCTGGCCGCGTTCCTCGACCAGGCCGCGGCCGAGGGACTGCACGTGCTGCTGCGGCCGGGCCCGTACATCTGCGCGGAGTGGGAGGGCGGCGGCCTGCCGTCCTGGCTGCTCGCCGAACCGGGGATGGTGCTGCGCAGCACCGAGCCCGGCTTCCTGGCCGCCGTGGACCGCTACCTGGACGCGCTGATGGACATCGTCCTGCCGCGCCTGGGCACGCGCGGCGGGCCGATCCTGGCCGTGCAGGTGGAGAACGAGTACGGCGCGTACGGGTTCGACACCGTCTACCTGGAGCAGCTGGCCCAGGCGCTGCTGTCCCGGGGCATCGACGTGCCCTTGTTCACCTCCGACCAGCCCGGGGACCTGGCGGCCGGCGCCCTGCCGGGCGTCCTGAGCACCGCGAACTTCGGCGGCAAGGTGACGGCCTCGCTGGCCGCGCTGCGCGCGCAGCAGCCGACCGGGCCGCTGATGTGCACCGAGTTCTGGAACGGCTGGTTCGACCACTGGGGCGGCATCCACAGCGTCCGCTCCGCCGAGGACGCCGGCGCCGCGCTGGACGAGATGCTGCAAGCCGGCGCCTCGGTGAACTTCTACATGTTCCACGGCGGCACCAACTTCGGCTTCACCAACGGCGCCAACGACAAGGGCACATACCGCGCCACCGTCACCTCGTACGACTACGACTCGCCGCTGGACGAAGCCGGGGACGTGACGGAGAAGTACCGCCGCTTCCGGTCCATCATCGGCAAGTACGAGACCGTGCCGGAGGAGGACCTGCCCGAGGCCGCCCCGAAACTGGCACCGGTCTCGGTCGCGCTGACGGCACGGGCCCCGCTGTTCGAGAGCTTGGACGCGCTGGGGACGGCACAGTCCGCCGAGTCCCCGCTGACGATGGAGCAGCTGGGCCAGGCGTTCGGGTTCGTGCTCTACGAAACCGTGCTGCCGAGCGCGGGACCGGCGACGCTGGCCTTCGAGCAGATCGCCGACCGCGCGCAGGTGTTCGTGGACGGACAGCCGCTCGGCGTGCTGGAACGGGAACGGCACGAACACGTGCTCTCCTTCGTGGTCCCGCGCGACGGCGCCACGCTGCGCGTCCTCGTGGAGAACCAGGGCCGGGTCAACTACGGCGCCAAACTCGCCGACCGCAAGGGCCTGATCGGCACGGTGCACCTGAACGACGCGCCGCTGACCGGATGGACGTCGCGCCCGCTGCCGCTGACGGACCTGTCGGGACTGCGCTTCGGCGAACTCGACGGAACCGTGGTCGGTCCGGTGTTCCACCGCGGCGTGTTCACCGTCGACGCCGCGGCGGACACCTTCCTGCACCTGCCCGGCTGGACCAAGGGAGTCGCCTGGATCAACGGCTTCAACCTCGGCCGCTACTGGTCGCGCGGACCGCAGGGATCGCTGTACGTCCCCGGCCCGGTGCTGCGCGCGGGCGAGAACGACCTGGTCGTGCTCGAACTGCACGGCGCGCGCGAGCCGGTGGCCGACCTCCGACCGGTGCCGGACCTGGGGCCGACGGAGCTTTGAGACGCCCCGCCCCTTGCTGGTGGTGAGGGACGAGCGAGGTGCGGGGAATGCAGACGCCGGCCGGGCTGCCCTGTGAGGGAGGCAGCCCGGCCGGCGTCGTGTTCGCACAAAACCGGGAAGGCCGGTAAGGGTCGAACCGTCTCCCCTCGGCCGCCGTTTCGGCGCCGGTGGCGCCCGCCGATGGGCGTCATTTGAGGGGAGTGAACATGGTGAGACAACCGAGCAAACGGCTGACAGCCGGGGTCGCGGCCGGTCTGCTGGCGGCCACCGGGGTGCTGCTGGGGCCCTCGGCGTCAGCGCATGAGCACGACACGGCCTTCACCCAGACCAATCTGGTGTCCGACATCCCCGGGATGGCGGCCCTGACCGACCCGGCGCTGGTCAACCCGTGGGGACTGGCGCACGGCCCGGCGACACCGGTGTGGGCCTCGGACAACGGCGCCGACGCGACCACCCTGTACGCCACGCCGGCCGGCGGGGGAGTGGCGAAGGTGTCGCCCGGCGGGCACACGACCATCGCCATCCCCGGCGGGGCCCCGACCGGGCAGGCGTTCCACGACCCGGCGGACGCGGGCGACTTCGTGGTGACGGAGAACGGCAAGTCCGGCCCGGCGTTCTTCATCTTCGCCAGCGAGAACGGCGGCATCTCGGCCTGGAACCCGCAGGTCGACACCGGCAGCGCGATCGCCGTCGGCCAGGGCGACGACGCCGTGTACAAGGGCCTGACCCTGTGGCAGAACCCGCTGGGCTCATTCCTGCTGGCGGCCGACTTCCACAACGCGCGCATCGACGTCTTCGACTCGCAGTTCCGCCGCCTCACCCTGCCCCCGACGTTCTTCCAGGACCCGAACCTGCCCGCCGGCTACGCGCCGTTCAACGTCGCGGCGATCGGCGACGCGGTCTACGTCTCCTACGCGAAGCAGGACGCGGACAAGCACGACGAGGTGGACGGTCCCGGTCTGGGCTTCGTCGACGTCTACACCGACTTCGGCCAGCACCGCACCCGCTTCGCGAGCCACGGTCCGCTCAACGCGCCCTGGGCGATCACCGTCGCGCCGTCCTCCTTCGGCAGGTTCGCCGGCGACATCCTCGTCGGCGACTTCGGCGACGGTCGCATCAACGCCTTCGACCGCCGCGGTCATTTCGAGGGACCGCTGCGTGGCGCCGACGGAAAGCCCCTGGCCATCGACGGTCTGTGGGGGCTGCTCCCCGGCACCGCTGCCAACGGCGGTACCGACAGTATTTGGTTCGCCGCTGGTCTGAATCACGAGGCTGACGGGCTGCTGGGGTTGATCGGGCCGGCGAAGGGCTGAGCTCGAGCAGCGCCGGGGACGGCGATGCCGGGGGACGGCGGTCTTTCGGCTCGCCGGTTTGTCAACGAGGAAGCTGTCGGGTCGTCGGGGCTGATGAGGCCGGCGAAGACCCGGCAGCTTTCGGCGAATTGCCGGTGTCGGCGATGTGAGGTGAATCAGGGTCCTTCGGCCCTAGGGGGCCTGCGAGCGGGCGCTTAGCGTCGCACGAGGACGCGAACCGTTTCTCATCACCTCGGAGGTGTCCCCGTGCCCATCGGTAGTCGGCTACGGGCCGCCGCCGCGTTCGTGGCGGTGGTGCTCACCACGTCCTTCAGCGCATGGCAGCATGCTCCTGCCGCTCAGGCGGCTTCTCCCTACCAGAACGGCTTCATCGCCTTCGGCGACAGTGTCACAGGTGGTTGGGAGGTCATCAACCCCGACGGCTCAGGACTGCACAGCGTCACGGTCTCGGGCCCGGGCTACGACCCCGGGAAAATGATCTACAACATCGCCTACTCGCCCGACGCCACTCAGGTCGCGATCACGACCGAAGACAGCGTATTGGTGGCATCGGCAGACGGGACGAACGCCCGCCTCCTGTACCCCTCCAGCGCAGACGTCGCGTGGTCACTGGACGGAGCGAACGTGATATTGGGTACCGGTCACGTCATCATCTCGCTGGCCGCCGACGGAAGCGGCCGGTCCAGCCAGATATTCGCTGACGATCCCCTCTGCGGCGACCGCGTTGATCGGGTCAGTACCTCCGGCGTGTACTTCATCGGCCGGCTCTGCCCGGGGCTGGGAGACGAAGAGATCGCCTACCGTGTGGGCGATCGGACGCCGTCTGTGGTCAAGGCTCCTGTCCCTCCAAACGGGTTCCACCGAGACAGCATTTCCTATGACGGTACGCGCATGCTGTCGATGTCGAACCCGGCAAACACGAGCTCGGAGACCATCGCCGTCGGCGAGATCGGTGCCCAGGATCGGGACTTCACGCCGCTGAACGCAACCGGCTCGCAAGGGCCCGCCACCTTCGGACCTGCTGGCGACATCGCATATCTCGACCAGGACTGGAATCCGACCGGGCAGGCTCAGGGCTATCAGCTGCGCATCATCGCTGATTCGCCGGACGCCACCTCCCGGCTGGTGAAGGCGGGTCAGAAGAGGTATGGCTTGTCGTACATCACGTGGGCGAACGGCCCGTCGAACCTTCCGGCGCGCCCTGTGGTCGACCGCATCGGTGACCTCGACCGGGTCGGCACCTCGGTCAGGGCGTCGCAGTGGGCATTCGACACGCGCGCCGCGGGTGGACGACACGCAGCAGTGGCAGTGCTGGCGCGGTCCGACGAGTTCCCGGATGCGTTGACCGGGACGCCGCTGGCGATCCAAATGGGCGGACCACTACTACTCACCCCCAGCGACGCCCTGGACTCCGCGGTCGCCTGGGAACTGGTCCGAGTCCTGGCACCCGGCTCCACCGTGTATCTGCTGGGTGGGACCACCGCGTTGAAACCCGAAGTGGTTAAGGCGGTGCGAAGCCTGGGCTTCAATCCGGTGCGGTTGGGCGGAGCCGACAGGTACGGCACCGCGGTCGCCATCGCCACGGCCATAGCCGGGAAGCACCCCCGGTCCGTTCTGCTCGCCACCGGTACCAACTTCCCGGACGCCCTGACCGCCGGAGTCGCCGCGGGACAGGAACGCTACTCGGCCCGCGGCGCCGCGATACCGGGCGGCGGCGTGGTCCTGCTCACCGACGGCACCACTATGCCCGCGCCGACCCGCGCCTACCTCGACACGCTGGTGCCGTCGACGGTGAACATGTACGGCGTCGGCGGCCCCGCCGAAACGGCCCTGAACCGCGCCTACCCGGCCTGGCCGGGGAGGACCCCTCTCGTCGGCACCGACCGCTTCGACACCGCTGTGCGGGTCGCCACTTCCGCACTGTTCGGCGGCGGCCAGCGCGGCCGGTACAGCCTGGTCGGCGTCGCCACGGCGTGGAACTTCCCCGACGCCATGTCCGGCGGGGCGCTGGTCGGCGCCGCCGGTGGCCCGCTGCTGTTGGCGGACCGCGATGGCCTGCCTGCGAACGAAGCGGCGGTGCTGCGCGCGGGTGGCCTCAGCGACGTCGCCGTCATCGGCGGCCCCGCGGCGGTCTCCGACTCCGTCCTGATCTCGGCCGCCGACACCGCGTTCGGTACGCGGGACTGGACGGCCGCCCTCAACCGGCCGGCACCGCCACGGCCCTGACGAACCGTACGACAACCAGGAGGGGAAAACTTGCGGTGAGGTCGTCCAGCTCGTGGGGGGCGACCTCACCGCAAGCTTGTCAGGCTGCTGATCGCTGGCCCGCTGCTGGCCTTAGCCGCCAGCCTTAGCCCTACCACCAGCCACATCCGCATCGTGTCACCCATCCGGCTCGGTGCTGTTGCGGCGTTCTGGACCGGCCATGAGCCTCGAAGCAGTTGCGTTCATCCAGGCGTAGGTGAGTACTCGTGAGTATTTTGTCGGCCGAACCGCGGATCCTTGGCCGCGAGGCGTACGTCTATCTGTATCCGCTGGTCATGATGGACGTCACCCGTCAACAGGCCGCTATGGTCCCTGCGGATACAAAGCCGGGCTACGGTCCGCCGAACCAGTTCAGCCACCTGCGCACGTTCCCACCGGCAGATTTCCGGGCCGTGGTGCGGCCGAACTTCGACACGCTGTACTCCAACGCATGGCTGGACCTCAGCGCCGGCCCGGTAGCGCTGCACGTCTCCGACACGGCCGGGCGGTACTTCATGATCCCGCTCATGGACATGTGGACCGACGTGTTCGCGACCATCGGAGCGCGCACCACCGGCACCGGAGACCAGGACTACGTCGTCGTCGGTCCCGGCCACAGCGGCGACCTGCCGCCGGGCATGACCGTTCTGCGGTCGCCGACCCCCTACGTGTGGGCGATCGGCCGGACCCAGACCAACGGCCCGGCCGACTACGACGCGGTCCACAAGGTCCAGGACGGATACCGTCTAAGTGCGCTGAGTCCTCATGGCCATGTGCCCGACCTGGACGTGGATGGCGAAACCGACGCCTTCACCCTGGTGAACGGGTTCGATGTGGCGGAGTTCTTCGGCCGCGCCGCCCGGGCCCTGAAGGTCAATCCGCCGCACGCGGCCGACTTCTCGGTCCTGGCCCGCATCGCGAACCTGGGCATCGTCCCCGGAGCAGACTTCGAGCCCGGCCGGTTCGACGCCGCCACCCTGGCCGAGATCGAGGCCGGCGCGGATGAGGCCAAGTCGGCGATCCTCGGCTCGTTGGCGTCCTTCGGCACCGCGGTCAACGGCTGGCGCACCTCCACCGACACCATGGGCACCTACGGGAACAACTACTTCAAGCGTGCAGCCGTGGCCGCGGGCGGTCTGGGCGCCAACCCTCCCGAAGACGCCGTGTACCCGATCCTCGCCGCGGACGCCGACGGCGTGCCACTGGTCGGCGAGAACGACTACGTCCTGCACTTCGACGCCGACGCGATGCCGCCGGCCGGCGCGTTCTGGTCGGTCACCATGTACGACGGCGACGGCTTCCAGGCCGCCAACGAGATCGACCGGTTCGCCCTCGGGGACCGCGACGCGCTGGACCGCAACGCCGACGGCTCCCTGGACATCCTCATCTCCCACCAGAACCCGGGTCCCGAGAAGCAGGCGAACTGGCTGCCGGCCCCGAACGGGCCGCTGGGCATCACGATGCGCCTGTACGCCCCGAAACCAGAAGTCCTCAACGGGAGCTGGAACCCTCCGCCGGTCCATAAGGTCTGAACGACGGGGGTGTGCGGGTCAGGGGTGCCGGGCCGGTTCCGTCTTGGCAACCAGGACGAACAGGCCGGGCTCAGTCTCGGTGAGGATGCCGCTGGCCGCCAGCCGCTTGAGGCGTTGTCGCATACCCTCGCGGTGCTTGGACTCGCTGCCGACATCGAGGATCTGGCACAGCTGTCCAGCCCGTAGCGGGCCGTCGGCGCGG
>JABFXP010000532.1 GCA_013361685.1 Catenulispora sp. | reverse complement strand
GGTCACGTCGGCAGGCTTGTCCTACAGTGCCGCAGCCCGGGTGTCCAGTCTGCGCACGCAAAACCGCAGGCCAAAGCACCCAAACGCGACGGCGCAGACTTGACACCCGGGATGCGGCGCTGTACCCGTAGGGTGCCGACGTGACCGAGGGGATCAGACCGCGCCACCTCACGAACCGCCGGCGCAGCACCCTGACCAGACCGCCCTGGGGACTCGCGCTGTTTCCCCGAGGGAACTGAGGTCCCCGCTGGAGGCGCCGGCCGTTCACAGGCTTTTGACCTTGCCTGAAAAGCAACCCCCTTACAAACCGCCACCCGAACAGACCCTGCACAACCACGGGCCCGTGCACACCCCAACCACCAGCCGACTCCCACACCCGCACCCCCGAACCCCGAACCCGCCGTCACCTTGGCGAAGCCCGTAATCACGCTCTTCAACCCACCACCAACCGCAACCAACATCTTCTCCAACCCGCACCGCAACGCGCCAAGTACGCCTACGGCGGCGACAGCACGATGGACTACAGCCACAACGATCCGCCCCCGATCGTCCCGAACCCCGGCTTGCTACCACCCCCTCCGACGCTCGCCAGCTCCACCGTGTACGCCGAACGGCCCTGCGCCAATGCCGATGAGCCCTACGCGAAGCCAGGACCAGGGCTGAAGATAGTAAGGGGTGACCTTCGTGAGGTGAAGGACGATGCTGCAGAGAGTAGACGTCGGCCGTCGAAATCTGGACTCCTACAGCCAGTTCATCGGAAGCGCCGTCGTCGAGGAATTACGCGCGACGGCCGCGCCCCTGCGCGGCATGCGCGTCCTGCACGTCAACGCCACCGGCTACGGAGGCGGAGTAGCGGAGATCCTCCGCTCCGAGGTACCCCTCCTCCGCGACCTGGGACTGGTAGCCGACTGGAAGACGATCACGGCAGGCGATGCCTTCTTCGCGATCACCAAGGCCATCCACAACGCGTTGCAGGGCGATCCTCGCGGCGTGACCGAAGACGAGTGGAAAGCCTACGAAGTCACCTCGCGTGCGGTCGCCGCCCAACTCGAGGAGTCCTACGACGTCGTGGTCGTCCACGACCCGCAGCCGCTCGCCCTGCCGCATATCCGCGGTCGAGGAGACGCGGCCTGGGTGTGGCGCTGCCATATCGACAGCTCCCAGGCCAACCCGCAGGTGTGGCAGCGGCTCCGGCCACTGCTCGACGACTTCGACGCCGCCGTCTTCACCCTCGGCAGTTTCGCTCCGCCCGATGCCCCGATACGGCGGATAGAGATCATCCCGCCGGCGATCGACCCGCTCAGCCCGAAGAACATGCCCATCGGCGACGTCCTCGCCACCAGCGTGCTCGAGTGGATCGGCGTGGACACCGCCCGGCCGCTGCTCGTGCAGGTCTCCCGGTTCGATCCGTGGAAGGACCCGCTCGGCGTCATCGCCGCCTACCGGACCGTCAAGAAACATGTTCCCGCCGCGCAGTTGGCCCTGGTCGGTTCCATGGCTCTGGACGACCCCCAGGGCTGGGAGGTCTACCGGCAGATCACCTCCGCCGCTGCCGACGACCCCGACATCTCCCTGTTCACCAACCTCACGGGCGCAGGCAACATCGAGGTCAACGCCTTCCAACGGCATGCCGACGTCGTCATCCAGAAGTCCTTGCGGGAGGGCTTCGGCCTGGTCGTCTCCGAAGCCGTGTGGAAGGGCACCCCCGTGGTCGCCGGGCGGGCCGGCGGCATCCCCCTGCAACTGCCGGACGGCACCGGCGGGCAGCTGGTCGACTCCGTCGACGAGTGCGCCGAGGCCGTGCTGCGCCTCCTGGCCGACCCCGAGGCCGGCGATCGGCTCGGGGCCGCCGGTGCCGAGCTCGTCCGGGAGCGTTTCCTGCTGCCCCGGCTGATCAGCGACGAACTGCGGCTGTTCGCCAGCTTGCTGGGCCAGCAGCCCGCGGTCCCCACCGCGCTGACCTCCGGCTCGGGTATCGGCGACGAAGTTCGCGACCCCGTCTGCGGCATGCGCGTCGATGCTTCCAGCACCCATCAGTCCCGCTACGGCGACCGAACGTTCTTCTTCTGCTCTCCCTCCTGCGTCCGGCAGTTCGCCGCCGAACCGGAGCTGTTCCTGCGTGCGGTCACCCGCACAAGCTGAGCCGGGACCACCGACCACCATGCCTGAACTGCGCCGTGACCCTTTCACCCGGACCTGGGTGGTCATCGCGCCGGACCGCGCGGACCGTCCCCGTCACACTGACCGCGCCGACGGTCCGGACCACGCAGACGGCCCGGCCCACCCGGACGGCCCGGCCCACCCGGACAGCCCGGACCGCCCGGACAGCCCGGACCGCCCGGACCGCCCGGACAGCCCGGACCGCGCCAACGGCCCGGCCCACCCGGACTGTCCCTTCTGCCCCGGCCGGGAGCAGCAGACCCCAGGCGAACTCTGGCGGTGGCCCACCGATACGACCCAGCCCTGGCAGGTCCGAGTCGTTCCCAACCGCTATCCCGTCCTGGCTTCCAGCGACCAGCCTGCGCGGCACCACACCGTGGGCGCCTACATCTCGGTCGACGGGGTCGGCAGCCACGAAGTCGTCGTCGAATCCCCCGACCACGACTGGGACCTGGCCGACGGCGACGACGAAGCGGTCGCGACCGTGCTGCGCGCCTACCGCGCCCGCACCCTCGCCCTGCGCGCACGCCGACCGGGACTCGTCCTGCCCTTCCGCAACCACGGAGCGGCAGCCGGAACCTCCCTGACCCATCCCCACTCGCAGATCGTGGCCACCCCGGTCGTCCCGCTGCGCCAACGGCGGCTTTTCGATGTCGCCCGCGCCCACTACGACGACCACGGAAGCTGCCTCTACACCGACCTCACCGACGCCGAACTCGCCGACGGCAGTCGGGTCGTGGCCGTCGGCGCCCACGTCGTGGCCCTGGCCCCGTACGCGGCCACCGCCCCGTTCGAAACCTGGATCCTGCCCCTTGCGCACCAGGCGTCATTCGCCGACACCGCCGCGGCCGTCCTCGACGAGACCGCCGCGATCCTGCGCCGGCTGCTGGCCGCCCTGCGTTCCCTGCTCGGCGACGTGCCCTACAACTACGCCCTGATCAGCGCGCCCAACGGTGAGGAAAGCACCGCCTACTTCGCCTGGCACCTCCGACTCGTGCCCCGCCTGGTGGAAACTGCCGGGTTCGAGCTCGGGACCGGCATCGCCGTCAACCCCGTCCCGCCGGAGCAAGCTGCCGCTCGACTACGCGAGGAACTCGACCGGGATTCCCGGCGTGGCACCGCCGCGCACCAGTGATCGCGTCACGGACAGGGCGGCCAGCACCAGAGCGGCCAGCACCAGAGCGGCCGGCACCAGGGAACCCGGCACCAGAGCGGCCGGCACCCTGGCACCCGGCACCAGGGCAGCCGACACCCTGGCGGCCGGCACCCTGGCACCCGGCACCAGAGCACCCGGCACCCGGGCGGCGGCTACCGGGCGGCGGCTACCGGCCGGGGCAGCGTCAGGAGCCCTTGCCGATCTGGATCTTCTTCGGGTGGCCGGCGACCGGGCCGGTCGGGGCGGTCACGGTCAGCACGCCGTGGTCGTAGCTGGCCTTGATGTCGTCTTCCTTGACTCCCTCGGGCAGCTGGACGCTGCGGGTGAACGAGCCGTACAGGAACTCCGAGCGCTTGGCTTCCCGCCTCTCCTCGGACTTCTCGGCGTGCACGGTCAGGATGCCGTGGTCGACGGTGATCTCGAGGTCCTTGTCCGGGTCGATGCCGGGCAGCTCGGCCTTCACCGTGTAGGTGCCGTCGTCCTGGTATTCCTCGATGCGGATCGCGTGCTCGCCGCTGCCGAACATGCTGCGCGGGCCGAAGGGGAAGTCCTCGAACCACTCGGCGAGGGCTGGCATGGCGGTGCGGCGGTGCAGTTGGCCGGACATGATGGTTCTCCCAGTGCGGTCGTCGGGCTCGTCAGAGCCTGGTCTATGCCCCCACCTCGGGTTCATGGTCGGTCGGCACCCGCCGGGCCGCCACAGGACGGGGCTGATCGGGGCGCGGTGACCGGTGCCGGAATCACAGCTCCTGGAAGACGTCGTCCGCCAGCTCGCACAGCCGGGCGGCCTTGGCGTCGAGCCGGGCGCCCTCCGCCCGCCAGGCGGCGCGGGCCCGGGGACGCCACCAGTGCGGTTTCCGGTGTTTCCAGTCCTCGGTGGCCGCTTCCCAGCACAGATCCTCGACGGCCAGGACCGCCAACGACGGCGACTCGGTGAGGAAGTGGCCGGCGACGTTGCTCCCGATCGACTCCAGGTGCAGGTTCCAGGACGGCTCGTCCGGGCGCTGGGGGTGGTGTGGCCGGCCTGCCGCGGGGGGCTTCTGCGGCTGTTGTTCCGGTCCTGGTCGGGGAATCGGTTCGGGGAATCCGTTCATGGTGCCGACCTTTCGGGATGGTCGGGCGTGAAGCTCGGCGTGGCCACCTTCATACAATGCCTCTTCGCGTTAATAATATGGCGTTTTGGCCAGGCATGAATAGGGACCAAAGGTGCTTATCGCACGGGCCGGTCGGCCCTGGAAGCCGGCGGTCTGTTCACAGGGCCGCGGACGCTCGTTCCATGGCCGGGCTGTAGCTCCCCGAGCGGGCCGCGGAATTCAGGGCCGCCCGGTGGTGCAGTGCCTGCTGGGCGGCGGTCCGGTTCTGCTCGGCACCGCTCCAGGTGTGCAGCGCGGGGCCCTGCAGGGCGCGTCCGAAGGAGAACGAGAGCTGCCACGGATGGGGTCCGAGCGCGTTCATCGCGTTCAGGTGGACCGTCGCGTCCTCGTCGGACTGGCCGCCGGAAAGGAACACGATGCCGGGTACCGCGGCCGGCACGTGGCGGTACATGACGTCGAGGGTCGCCTCGGCCGCCTCGGCCGCGCCGGCCTGCTCGGACGCCGAGTAGCCGGACAGCACCATGTTGGGCTTGAGCAGAGTGCCCCGGAGATCGACGCGCTGGGCGAAGAGTTCGTCGTAGACGGCGGCGAGCACCCGCGCCGTGGCGGCGGCCGCGTCCCCGATCGAGTGTGTGCCGTCCATCAGCACTTCCGGCTCGACGATCGGGACCAGGCCGGCTTCCTGACACAGCGCCGCATAGCGGCCCAGGGCGTGCGCGTTGACCCGCACGCAGTCCCGGCTCGGCCGTCCTGCGCCGATCGAGTACACGGCACGCCACTTGGCGAAACCGGCGCCCAGGCGGCGGTACTCCGCCAGGCGGCTGCGGAGCCCGTCGAGGCCTTCGGTGACCTTCTCCCCGTCGGCGAGCGCCAGCGGCTTGGCGCCCTTGTCGACTTTGATGCCGGGGATGATCCCCCGCGCTGCGAGCACCTCGGCGAGGGGCACGCCGTCGGCGGAGCGCTGACGGATGGTCTCGTCGAACAGGATCACACCGCTGATGAAGTTCTCCAGGCCGGGTGTGGTGAAGAGCATCTCCCGGTAGGTGCGCCGGTTCTCTTCCGTGGACTCCACCGCCACGGTGTCGAAACGCTTCTTGATCGTGGGATCGCTCTCGTCGGCGGCGAGGATTCCCTTGCCGGCGGCGACCAGAGCCTCGGCGGTCCGGTTCATTTCGTCGTTCATGGCAGTCATCTGGTACTCCCGGTGGGCACCGTCACTTCCGTGACGTGAGGAACTCGGCGCAGGCGGCGAGCGTGGTCAGGCGGGAGTAGTCCTCCTCGTCGATCCGCACGCCCGTACGGTCGGACAGGATCTCCACGAAACTGAGGAAGTCGAGCGAGTCGAGTTCCAGCTCCTCGCGGAACACCGCCTCGGGGGTCAGACCGCTCGGATCGGCGCCGGGGACGGCGCTCGCCAGCGCTTCGCGGACGGTCGTCATGGCTTGGTCGCGGTCCATCACAGATCCTCCGGGTGCTGGAGAAGGCGGTCGACGGTGGTCAGGTACCGGGCGCCGACGGCCCCGTCGCCGGCGCGGTGGTCGGCCGACAGGGTCGCGGTGACGCAGGGGCGCACCCCCAGCAGGCCGTCGACGGCGGTGGGGCGGTCGAGGACCCTGCCGTAGCCGACCAGGGCGACCTGGGGCGGGTAGATCACGCCGAACACCGTCTCGACGCCCTGGTCGCCCAGGTCGGTGACGGTGATCGTGGGATCGGCGGTCTCCGAGGCGCGCAGCCGGCCGGCGCGGGCGCGCCGCACCAGGTCGCGCAGGCCCGCCATGACGTCGGGCAGGGACAGGGTGTCGGCGTCGTGCAGGGCCGGCGCCACCAGGCCGCCTTCGCGCAGGGAGATGGCGATGCCCAGGTGGACGTGGTCCGGCCGGACGTGGGTGTCGTCGATCCAGAAGCCGTTCAGCTCCGGGACGCGGCGGGCGGCCACCGCGGCGGCTTTCACCAGCAGCGCCGCCGGGACCAGGCGCTCGGCGACCGGTACGCCGCGGTTGTGCTCGCGCATCCAGGTCATCGCCGCCGACAGGTCGACGGTGGTCGACAGGTAGTAGTGCGGGATCTCGCGCTTGGCCCTGCTCATCAGCTCCGCGATGGCGTGGCGCCGGGCCGCCGTGCGGTCGGCGGCCACGACCGGTCGCGGGGC
>JABFXP010000595.1 GCA_013361685.1 Catenulispora sp. | reverse complement strand
CTGACCCACCGCTCGTACGCGTACGAGAACGGCGGCCTGCCCACCAACGAGCGCCTGGAGTTCCTCGGCGACTCGGTGCTGGGCCTGGTGGTCACCGACACTCTGTACAACACGCACAGCGAGCTGCCCGAAGGGCAGCTCGCCAAGCTGCGTTCGGCCGTGGTCAACTCCAAGGCCCTGGCCGAGGTGGCCCGCGGCCTGAGCCTGGGCGACTTCGTGAAGCTGGGCCGGGGCGAGGAGACCACCGGCGGCCGGGACAAGGCCTCGATCCTGGCCGACACCCTGGAAGCCCTGATCGGCTCGGTGTACCTCGACCACGGCATCGAAGTGGCGTTCGACCTGGTCAAGCGCCTGTTCGGGCCGCTGATCGCGACCAGTGCCACGCTCGGCGCCGGCCTGGACTGGAAGACCTCGCTGCAGGAGCTGACGGCGGTGGCGGGCATCGGCGTCCCGGACTACCGCGTCACCGAGACCGGCCCGGACCACGACAAGTTCTTCGAGGCCGACGCCTGCGTCGGCGGCGTGGCCTACGGCCACGGCTCGGGCCGCTCCAAGAAGGAGGCCGAGCAGCAGGCCGCCGAGGAGGCCTGGCGCACCATCCGCGAGACCCACGCCGAGGCCCTGGCGGCCAAGGGCGTGCTCCCCGGGGCGGCGGGCGACCGGAAGCTGACGCACGGCCCCTACGACATCGAGCCGGACGCGCAGGCCGCTTCCTAGCCGGTGCTCCACCGGTCGCCGTCAGAGCGCGGTGATAGCTTCAGGCCGTGCCCGAACTCCCCGAAGTCGAAGTCGTCCGCCGAGGCTTGGAGCGCTGGGCGGTGGGCCGCACCGTCGCCACCGCCGAAGTGCTGCATCCGCGGGCGATCCGCCGGCACGCCGAGGGCCCCGGCGACTTCTCAGCCCGCGTCCGCGGCCTCACGCTGCTGAGCGCCGAGCGCCGCGGCAAGTTCCTGTGGCTGCCGCTCGGTGCGGGCGGGTCCGCCGACGGGTACGCCGTCACCGGCCACCTGGGCATGAGCGGCCAGCTCCTGGTCCAGCCGTCCGGCACCCCGGACGAGAAGCACCTCCGCATCCGTTTCACCTTCACCGACGACGGCCCCGAACTCCGTTTCGTGGACCAGCGCACTTTCGGCGGCATGACGGTGGAGGCGCTGGAGAAGGACCGGCACGGCGTCGTGGTCCCCTCCTCGGTCGTGCACATCGCCCGCGACGCCCTCGACCCGGAGTTCGACGTGGACTACTTCCACAGCGAACTCCGCCGCCGCGACACCGGGCTCAAGCGCGCCCTGCTCGACCAGACCCGGGTCAGCGGCATCGGCAACATCTACGCCGACGAAGCGCTCTGGTCGGCGCGTCTGCACTACGACAAGCCCACCTCGAAGATGCGGCGCCCCGACACCGACCGGGTCCTCGGCGCCGCCCGCGAGGTGATGACCGCCGCCCTCGCCGTCGGCGGCACCTCCTTCGACAGCCTGTACGTCGACGTCAACGGCGACAGCGGCTACTTCGCACGCTCGCTGCACGCCTACGGCCGCGAAGGCGAACCCTGCAACCGCTGCGGAACGGCCATCAAGCGCGAGTCCTTCATGAACCGCTCGAGCTTCTTCTGCCCGAAGTGTCAGCGTCCGGCCCGCTGAGTACGCCGCCCATCGCCTCCCGGCGCCGCCCCCGGTACCAGACCAGCAGCGTCAGCACCGCGCCCAGGAACCCTGCCAGGCCCATGACCTCGCCGATCCGGTAGCCCGGCGGCCGGAAGCTCAACCGCAGTTCGCTGCCGCCCGCGCGGGCCGGCGGCAGCAGCACCTTGATGATCCCGACGTCCGTGCCCGCCAACTGCACCGGCCGGCCGTCGACGGTGGCCCGCCACCCCGGCCACAGCAGCGCCGCGATCCGCACCTCGCCGGCGCCGGTGTACCGCACCGTCTCCCCGACCCCGTCGGCGCCGACCTTGTCGCTCCGCACCTGCACGTCAGGCCCCGCATACGACACCCGGCCGCCCGGCCACGCCAAAGGCGCCTGCCGGCTCAAGACCACCGTGTGGTCGTCGAGCCGTCGCAAGTCCCACCCGGCGGGCACCGGCAGCGGCTTCGCCCGCGTCTTACCGGGCCGCACCGGCGGATCCAGCAGGTCCTGCACATGCTGCGGCGTCTGCAAAACCACTGTCTGAAGACGCAGGAGGTCCGCGAGTTGGACGGACGAGTCAGAATCCCGGTGCCAAAGAGCTGTATACAGCCCCTGACAGGTTCCTCCGTAGTACGACATACACAAGTGCCGCATATAAGCGCGGTACGACACTCCCGTGTAGTTGTTCAGGCTTGTAACCCCGGCCACCTGCAACAGGCTCCCACCCGGCAGGTCATGCCACACCTGCCGGCGACCCAGCCGGTCAGCCTCTGTCAACGGGTCTCCGACCATGAGCGTGTTGCCCTGATACAGCTTGTCGAAGTGGGAGCGCATCGAGGCCACATCGTGCTGCGGGTGCCAATCGGTCACATTCCTGTTGGCCGGAAACGCCACGGCCTGGAATCCCAGCACCGCCACCGTCCCCGCCACCAGCAACCGTGACACCGGCCTCCCGCTCCGCAGCCGCCGCACCATCAGCCACGACAGCAGCCCGACCAAGGCGGTGCCCGCGACCACCGTCGCGGCCCGCGCCGGCTGCGCCGACCACGACAGATACCCGCCGACCGCGACGATCGTGGCGGTGCCCGCGGCCCGGCGCCGGGCCTGATCGACCCGCGGCGCCGCCGTCAACGCCACCGCGACCAGCACGCACAGGCCCAGGTAGGCATACTCGATCAACCGCAGCGGCCACCGGAACAGCCAGATCTGCGAGGGCCCGACGGTAGCCGCGGTGTACACCACCGCGACCAGCCCGACGCCGATCTTCGCCCGCGGGTTCCGCAACGCCCGCCGCCAGTCCAGCCACGGCACCAGCGGTGCGATGAACCACGCCAGGTACATGGCCGGCACCGACCAGAACGACATGTGCCACGACACCGAGTGCGGCAGATACGCCGGTGCGCTCAGATTCAGCAGGTCCCCGACGCCCGGCACCAGGAACCCGGTGTTCATGATCCCCGAGCCCGGCGACCGGGTGGTGACGGACGCGCTCAGCACCAGCGGCAGGAACACCATCGCCGCGGCCGAGGCCGCCACCGCGCTCACCGAGAGCAGCCGCAGCAGCCCCCGCCGGTCCCGGGCCGCCACCGCCTCGGCGCCCAGCGCCGTGGCGACCACCACCATCCCCAGCAGCCCGTACGGGTTCCCCGTCGTGACGATCATCAGCCCGAACAGGATCGGCCACAGCGGGTTCGACCGGCCCCGCATGTGCCGCCGCGCCGACCACCAGAAGTGCGTGGTCCACGCGAAGCCCATCAGCCCGGCGATCCACGACGCCGCGTCGAAGTACAGCGTGAACCCGGAGAACGGCAGCGCGACCGCGACCACCGCCGACGCCGCCCGGTTGGCCCGGTACTCCCGGCAGACCGCGTACACGCCCACCGTCAGCAGCACCAGGAACTGCGTCTTGATCACCACCGCGGCCAGCAGCAGATCCCCCGACCCGGCCGTGAAGACCGCGTCCAGCAGCACCACCGGATTCCAGATCCCGAACAGCGCCTCGGCGGCGAGATCGCCGCCGTTCCACATGTCCGGCACCAACGGGTTCCAGTGCCCGGCGAGCAGATCCTGCCCGACCCGATGCCACACCGGCAGGAACTCCGCGGCGCTGTCGTCCCAGAGGTAGAAGAACCGGTTCGTCAGCAGCGGGATCTGAGCCAGCGCCGCCACGACCACCGCGACCAGAGCAGCCGTTCCGGCATCGGTGCGGGGCACCCGGGAGAGCAGCCGGCGCCGCCTGGAGCGGAAGCCGGTCAGGCCGGGCAACCTGGAAAAGCCGGGACCACCGGTGGCGGTCGGGCCGGCGGCCTTCGGACGGCGGGGGGCCGGCGGCCGCAGGACCGGGGGCGTGACGCTCAACGCGGAACTCCTCGGGCGTGGTGCTGGACGAACAGGCGCGATGCGGGGAAGGGCAGCGACACCGACCCTGTGCAACGAGCGGGAGCGCCGACCGGCACCGGGTGCTCCGCCGAACGGCTCGCAGGTTCACCGCTTACGGTGACGCGCGGGCGTCCGCACCCCCGGGTGGCGCGAGGGTGGTCTACGGTCCGGGAGACCCCGCTTCGCGCCCGTCAGGAGGCTGACCGTGTCCCGGACCGTGCCCGTGCGGATGGCGACCCGCCTGCAGAACCGGTTTCCGCGCCCGACTGGCGGCTCCGCCTCGAGCCGGGCCGGAGCGCCCGCCTCGAACCAGTCCCCGGACCGTCCCTCCCGCGGTTCCGCCCGCCGCGTCTGGCTCCTGGCCTTCGCCGCCTTCGGCCTGCTGGCCGCCGCCTGGTCCCTGGCGATGCCCGCCGACGGCACCACCGACGAGCGCCAGCACATCGAGCGCGCGTACGGCGCCGTGACCGGCCACCTCCTCGGCCCCCGGGGTGTGGACCCCCTCGTCCACCGCCCGGGCGCGGCCTTCGACGTTCCCAAGAGCCTGCTGCCCCCGAACGCGCTGTGCGTCTACTTCCCGAACTTCCACCAGGACCGCAGCTGGGTCGCCAGCCCCGCCAGCTGTCAGCGCCCGGCGCCGGCCACCCACGCCAAGGTCCGGGTCGTGTCCTGGGTGGGCCGCTACAACCCGCTGTTCTACCTGGCCGTGGGCGGGCCGCTGCGCTTCTGGCCGGATCTCACCGGCATCGTCCTGAGCCGCCTGCTCGCCGCCGCACTCTCCGCCGCGTTCGTCGCCACCGCCGCGACGATCGCCGTCCGCTCACGGCGGCCCCTGCTGCTGGCCGCGATGCTCACCGTGCTGACGCCGACCACCGTCGCCCTGAGCTCGACGGTGAACCCCAACGGGGTCGAGATCACCGCGGCCCTGCTGCTCTGGGTCTGCCTGGTGGACCTCGCGCGGCCGGCGCGTCCCCGGACCCCGGACCGCCTGCTCTCCCCGCCGGTCCTGCTGGGCCTCGCGGCGGTGTCCGGCGCCGTCGTCCTCACCGTCCGCGCGACGGGCCCGTTCTGGTTCGCTCTGGCGGTCTGCGGCGCGCTCGCCGTCGCCGACCGCGGCCGGATCAAGGAACTCCTCCGCCGGCGCGCGGCCCGGCTGGTCGCCGCCGGTTGGGTGTTGACCGGTCTGCTCGCCATGGCCTGGAACGTCGTGTCCGGCAACAACAAAGTCACCGTCACCCTCATCGCCGTCCACCCCGCCGACCACCGCCTCAGCACCCTGCTGCGCGTCATCGCCGTCGATCGCGTCGGCGGCTGGTTCGCCGAGGCCTTCGCCCTGGACGTGTCGGCCTCCTGGGTCCCGATGCTGTGGGCGGCCCTGTCGGCGGCGGTGCTGGTCCCGTTGGCGATGCTCCGCGCCCGCCGGGTGCTGCTGACCGCGCTGGCCGTCGCCGCCGCCTCGCTCGGGATCACGGTGGCCCTGGAGGTCGCGTTCCTGGGAACGCTCGGCTGGTCCCAGTACGGCCGCTACTTCCTGCCCGGCCTGGCCGGTGTGGCGGTCCTGCTGGCCGCCGGGCCCGCGGGCGACGCCGGCCTGCCGCCGGTGCTGTGCCGCCGTCTGCCGCGCCTGTTCGCCCTCGGTGCGGCCGGGTGCCAGCTCTGGGTGCTGATGATCGAGATGACCCGCGTGCAGAGCGGCCCCACGGCGCCGCTCAACCCGCTGGCCGGGCGCTGGCATCCGGCGGTCGGCTCGCCGGCCGTGCTCGTGGTGGCCGCGCTCGGCGCCGTCGCGCTGATCGCGCTGGTCTGGAATGCCACCGGCGGCGCCGCGGGGAGCGCTGTGAGCGCCGCCGCCTCTGTCCCCGGCCCATACCACACCACAATTCCCCGAGAAGTACCCGAAGCGGCAAACTCCTGATTTCGTCACCTAATGGCGTAATACGCGTTACCCGGCGCCTACTAGCTCGTTGGTGCGTCGTGTCAACAATCTCTCAGCAAGCGCCAGAATCCGGACAAGCCCCGGACAACGGTCCCGCCGTCGTCGTCATCGGCGCCGGGCCGGCCGGGCTGACGGCCGCCTACCAGCTGGTCAAGGCCGGTGTCCGCCCGGCGGTCTTCGAGGCCGACGACGTGGTCGGCGGGATCAGCCGGACCGTGGAGCGCGGCGGTTGGCGCTTCGACATCGGCGGCCACCGGTTCTTCACCAAGGCGGCGCCGGTCGAGGCGCTGTGGCACGAGATCCTGCCCGACGAGGAGTTCCTGATGCGGCCGCGCATGAGCCGCATCCACTACCGGGGCAAGCTGTTCGACTACCCGCTCAAGGCCGGCAACGCGCTGTCCGGGCTGGGGCTGCTGGAGGCCGTGCGGTGCGTGGGCTCCTACTTCTGGGCGCAGGTGAAGCCGCCGAAAGACCAGACCAAGTTCGAGGGCTGGGTCGCCGCGCGGTTCGGCTTCCGGCTCTACTCGATCTTCTTCAAGACCTACACCGAGAAGGTGTGGGGCATGCCGGCCAACGAGATCGAGGCCGACTGGGCCGCCCAGCGCATCAAGAACCTGTCGCTGTTCAA
>JABFXP010000040.1 GCA_013361685.1 Catenulispora sp. | reverse complement strand
GCGCTGACGGTCACCGTCAACGGCACCACGTTGTGTCTGGACGCCAACGCCAAGGGCACGACGAACGGCACCAAGGCCATCGTCTACTCCTGCAACGGCCAGATCAATCAGCAGTGGAACGTCAACTCCAACGGCACCGTCACCGGCGTCCAATCAGGGCTCTGTCTGGACGTGACGGGCGCCTCCACAGCCAACGGCGCCCTGGTGGAGCTGTGGACCTGCAACGGCGGCAGCAACCAGCAATGGACCCTCGGATAACCGAGACGTCCGCATGAACCAGCCGCGCCGCCGGGCATCCGTGCCCGGCGGCGCGGCCTGCGGGCTGTCTCGGCGGCCGATGCCGCGGCGGCCTTGCGCGTTCGACCGGATCTGGTGTCCGCTCGAACGGCGGAAATCCACCCGCGCCCCGTTCGAGAAACGCAATTCCTGAACAGCTGCCGTCCGCGCAAGCGGTGCTACGTTCGCGATATCAGAATGCGAATTGCCCGCGAACCGGTATTGGCGGCCCAGGATGACAGACCGATCGGCACCACATTTCCTCGTGGTCAATGATGATGAGCAGTTCTCGGTATGGCCGGCCTTCCTGCGGATTCCCCGGGGATGGCGCGCCGTCGGAGTGGCGCAGGCCCGCCAGGAGTGCCTGTCCACGCTGGCCGGGATCCGGCCCGATGTCAGGCCTGTGAGCACACGACGTCCCGGCGGGAAGCGGTGAGCGCCGTGGAAGCCGAGAACCTCACGCTCGCCGACCCGCATCGGCATCCCGGCGCCGAGGCGTCGTGGACGACCCGCCCGGTCGAGCTCGACGGCGAAGTCCGACAGCGACTCGTCGAGGACTTCGCTGACCCGGCGGATCAGAACGCTGCGGTCCTGGCCGCGTTCGAGTACGGCCTGAAACGTCTCTCCGGGCGCGCCGACTTCGTGATCGGCTGCTCCGGCCCGGATCTGCGCCCGATCCCGATCCGCGCCGTGCTGGAGCCGGGCTCGGCTTTCGAGCGGCTGCACGACCTTGCCGCCTCCGCCTTGCACGCCGCACAGCCCGAGACGTTCGGCGATCGGCCCGCGACCGTTTGGCTCCGTCTGGGGAACGCCGCGCCGCCCGCCGGCGAACTGGAGCTGATCTGGCACGGAGCGAGCAGCGCCGTGAGCGCGGAGTTCCGCTACGACACCGCCCGGCTGTCGCCCGAGACCGTGGAACGGCTGGCTGTCACCTTCGTCAGGACCCTGCGCGCCGGCCTCACCACGCCCCTGGAACCGCTCGCGACCGCCGTGCCCACGACCGTTCCGGTGCCCGCTCCCGCCCAGCCGGCGGATCGAGGCGCCCCGCAGTCCGTTCCGCTGCCGTCGCTCCTCGCCCAGCATGCGCACCACCACCCCGACCGGATAGCCCTCATCGCCGAAGACGGCACGTTCACCTACGGCGATCTGCATCGCAGAGTCATCGCATTCGCCCGGCTGCTGCTCGCCCGCGGCATCAGCACCGGCGACCTGGTCGCGGTCTGCCTCGAGCGGCGCAGCACCGCGATCGTCGCCATCCTCGGGACGCTCGCCAGCGGTGCGGCGTATCTTCCCCTCGACCCGACGACACCGGTCGAGCGGCTCCGCTACGTCCTCGACGACGCCGACGCCGACCTGTTCGTCGGAGACCCCGCGGTCCTGGGGGACCGCTTCCCCGCCGGGCTGGCCGTGGCCCTCGCGTCGGACGTGCAGGCCTGCGCCGACGAGGCCTTCGCCCCGGAACCCCCGACGCCCCCCATGCCCGTGCTCCGCCCCCAAGACCTCGCCTACATCATCTACACCTCCGGCTCGACCGGCCGCCCCAAAGGCGTGGCGATCCGCCACGCCGACCTCTCCTGCGTCATCCAAGGAGCGCAACAGGCCACCGGCGTCACCCCCGACGAGCGCCTCATCGCCGTCAGCACCCTGTCGTTCGACATGTCGGTCGCCGACATCTTCCTCCCCCTCGCCGTGGCCGGATCGATGGTCCTCGCGACCTGGGAGCAGGCCCGCGAACCCCGGGAACTGGCCCGCCTGGCCCTGCGCACCGGCGGCACCTTCCTCAACTCGACCCCCGTGACCTGGCAGTCCCTCATGGCGCTGGCGGACCCGGAATGGCTGCCCACCCGCGGGTTCAGCTCCGGCGAAGCGATGCCCTCCCCGCTGGGCCGGGAGATCGCCCGGCGCGTCCCGCAGGCGTGGAACCTCTACGGCCCGACCGAGACCACGATCTGGGCCACCGCGCACCGCATGGCGGACGTCCCGCACGACGGCTGGGTCCCGATCGGCCGCCCCCTGCCCGCGACCACGGCCTACGTCCTGGACGACGAGTTCAACCCCTGCGAGCCCGGTGTCGTCGGCGAGCTCTACCTCGGCGGCGGCAACGTGGGCGCCGGATACGTCAACCGGCCCGAGCTGACCGCCGAGAAGTTCCTGCCGGACCCGTTCGGTCCGCCCGGCAGCCGGATGTACCGCAGCGGCGACGTGTGCCGGGTCCTTCCGGACGGCCAGATCGAGTTCCTCGGCCGCGCCGACAACCAGGTCAAGATCCACGGCTACCGCATCGAGCTGGACGAGATCACCAACCGGATCCTGGAGCACCCGGCGGTCCGCGAGGCGGTGGTCCTGGAGGTGGAGGCGGGCAGCCGCCGGCACGGACTGGCCGCGTACGCGGTCGGGGTCCCCGGCGTGGATGCCGATCTGCGGCGCGAACTCGCCGCCTGGACCGCCGCCGCCCTGCCGTCCTACATGGTGCCGGGCCGCTTCCGGATCCTGGACGCCCTGCCCCGGATGGCGAACGGAAAGATCGACCGGTCCCGGCTGCCGAGCGTCTGGGACGAGCCGGCGCCGACCGGCGACCGCACGCCGTGCTCGCCGACGGAGGAACGCCTGTGCGCGCTGTGGGGCCAGGCCCTCGAAGGCCCGCCGGTCGGCCGCCGGGACGACTTCCTCGCCCTCGGCGGCGACTCCGTGTCCGCCCTGGAGGTCATCGAATCGTGCCGAAGGGAGTTCGGGGTCAAAGTTCCGTTGCGGGCCTTGTTCACCGCGCCCACTCCCGCCGAACTCGCGGCGCTCATCGACGCCGGCAGCTTCGCTGCCGCATGACGAAGACTACGGAGGTGGTGGCGATGGGCCGCTACAGCGTTCTGTACACCGGAGGCACGCTTCCCGACGACGACCTCGCGACCCTGGCGGCCCGGGGCTTCGACGTCGAGGTGGCGGACATCGATCTGGACGAGGCCGGTCTGCGGACCGCGTTGAAAGGCAAGGACGCCTACATCCTCGCCGGCGTGGAACACGTCACGGCGGGCGCTCTGGAAGAAGCCGAGCAGCTCAAGGCGATCGCGTTCTTCGGCGTCGGCTACAGCGGATTCATCGACACCGAGCCGGTGACCGCACGCGGCATCGCGATCACGAACGCGCCCGGGGCCAACGCCCGGGCCGTGGCCGAGTTCTCCATCGCGATCATGCTCGACGCCTGGCGTTCGGTCACCGACCTCGTGGTCAAGACGAAGGCCGGGCAGTGGGAGCAGTCGGTCGGACGGAACCTCGAAGGCCGGACGCTCGGCGTCGTCGGGGCCGGCGCCATCGGCTCCGCGGTCGCCCGAATCGCCCACCTGGGCCTGGGAATGCGGATCGGCTACTGCGGACCGCACGTCAAACCCGAGCTCGAAGCCGGGACCGGGGCGGTCCGGCTGCCGCTGGCCGAGCTGCTGGCGACCTCCGACGTCGTGAGCCTGCACGTGCCCTACTCCGAACAGACCCACGGGCTGATCGACGCCGCCGCCCTGGCCCGGTTCAAGGCCGGCGCGATCCTGGTCAACATGTCAGAGCCCGAAGTAGTCGATCCCCACGCGCTGCGGTCCGCGCTCGCCGAGGGCCGGCTGACCGCGGCCGCCATGGACGGCTACTACGCCGAGCCCGCTCCGGCCCCCGCCGACGATCCCTACGGTCTGCTCGCCCTGCCGCACGGCAGGCTTCTCGTCGCGCCGCACACGGCCAACGCGACGGGGGAGTCGTTCCAGGCGACGCTCCGTGCCAACGTCGAATCGCTGACGAACGTGCTGACGCACGGCGACGACCTCCGCGTCGTGAATCCCGGGTTCCGGTCCCACGCCGGCTGGCTGCCGGGTCCCGGTGTGCGCGCCGGCATCGGCGAAGGACGTGGCTGACATGATCGGGCAGACCTCCGCCGGGACCGAGCCGCGCACGCCCCGGAACCCGTATGTCGTCCAGAACCTCCGGGTGTGGGACGGCTGGGCGGACCACCAAGCGGAATCAGAGTTCTACGACCTGGCCGGCTTCCGCGCCGGGAACAACCACCTGCGGCCCTACGAGCTCGAAGAAGTCGGGAAGGTCGAGGGGAAGAAGCTGCTGCACCTGCAATGCCGGTTCGGCACCGACTCCCTGTCGTGGGCCCGGCTCGGTGCCGACGTCACCGGGGTGGACTTCGCGCCGTCCGCGATCGAGGTGGCCCGCCGGCTGGCGGCCGACACCGGCCTGGACGCCCGGTTCCTGGCCGGCGATGTCTACGACCTGCGGCCGATGGAGTCCGGCGGTTTCGACATCGTCTACACCTCGCGCGGAGTGCTGTGCTGGCTGCCCGATCTGGATACCTGGGCCGAGATCATCGCCGAACAACTCAAGCCCGGCGGGGTCTTCTATCTGACCGAGATCCATCCGGTGGCCCGGATGTATGAGGACGAAGACGGCGTCAGCGGTCTGTCGTTGAAGTACGACTACTTCGGTGCCGATCGGCCTCTGGCCTTCGAGGCGGATCTCGGCGCGTCCTACGCGACCGGCGACGGCTCGGGCGCGAACTCACCCACGGACTCGATTACGGAGCCGGTCAAGGAGCCGACCACAGAACCGATCTACGGATGGACCCACTCCATGGGCGCGATCGTGACCGCGCTGGCATCAGCCGGACTGCGCCTGGAATTCCTCCACGAGTTCCCGTACTGCGACTGGCAGTTGTCATTCCTGCACCAGACCGCTGAAAACCAATGGCGGCGACGGCCGGAGATCCCGGTGGACATCCCCCTGTTCTTCTCACTGAAGGCGTCCAAGCCGGCAACGCCCTGAGCACCTCGGGCCGCGCCGCTGAGGAAAGGTCGACGTGACGTGCAAGTGACCATAGTGGGCGCGGGAGTCGTCGGACTCTGCTGCGCGATCGAACTTCTCGAAGCCGGCCACAAGGTGACCGTCGTGGCCGACCGCCAAAGCCCCCGAACCGACTCCGACCGGGCGGGCGCGATCTGGCTGCCCCTGCTGAGCAACGAGGACGGCGAGGAGCCGGCCGGCTACTTGGACCGCGTCGCCAGCTGGTCACGAACCTCCTGGTCCAGGCTGACCCGCTTGGTCGACTCCGGGCTCGGGCCGGCGGCCGGCGTCAGGATGCTGCGCAACCACGAGTTGTTCCGCACCCCGGCCGAGCCGCCGCCCTACCTGCCCGAGATCCTGTCGGACATCCAGGTCACCGACGACGACCGCCTGCCCGCCGGATTCGAGTACCGGTGGACGTTCGCCACCTACGCCTTCGACGTGCCCCGCTACCTGGCCTGGCTGGGCACGTCGGCACGCGCTCTGGGCGCGGAGGTTCTGAACGGCCGCGTGGGAAGCCTGGACCAGCTCGCCGAGGTTCCGGGCGACACGGTCGTCAACTGCACCGGGCGGCGTGCGGCGGAACTGTTCGGCGACCCCTTTCTGCGGCCGGTCAAGGGGCAGTTGCTGTTCCACGACCCCATCCCGATGACGGACGCCTTCGGCGCCGACGAGTACGGGGTGCTGCCGGGGCCCGATGCCTGCGTCCTCGGTTCGCTGTTCACCTTCGACTTCGACGATGAGGAACCGTCGCAGGCCGATGGAGAGCGCATATGGAACGAGATCCTGCGGTGGGAGCGGGTGGCCGACGACGCCGTGGGGATCCCGCCGGGACTGCTCCGCCGCTCACGCATCCGCAAGGTCCAGGCCGGCGTTCGTCCGTACCGGGTCCGCGGAGTGCGGTTCGAGGTCGACTCCGACACGCTGGCCGGGCGCCCGCTGATCCATGACTACGGCCACGGCGGCAGCGGATTCACCTTCTCCTGGGGCTGTGGGCGTGACGTCGCCGAACTGGTGACGACGCTGTAGTCCTGCGGACCGGACCGCCTCAGCTGTCCCACACCGGGAGCGCGGCGGCGAGTTCGTCCACGCCGGCCTGGGGATTGCGCACACCGGCCTCCAACAGCGCCGTCCAGTCCTCCCAGTGTCGCCGGACGACCGAGCCGGGATAGGCCGCCGTCGAGAACGGCATCGTGACCACGATCCGGCCGGGCCGCGACCCGACGTTGACCGCCAACTCCAGCCGGGCGGGAGCGGCGAGGTCGATATCGAACGGGGTCATCTCGATGCCGGCGAACCGGATCTCCGACCGCCCGAAGCGATACGTGGAGACGCCGACCGACACCCGCGAACGCAGCGAGCCCTCCTCAGCACCTGCCCCGACCAGGGCGGCTTCGATGTCGTCGAGCCCGGCGTCCTGGTGCTCGAAGGCGTCGAGGGTCGCATCGCGCACCCGGTGGACCAGATCCGCGAAGCAGTCACCGGGCCGGATCCCGATCCGCAGCAGCACCAGGCCGGTGAACAAGCCGATGAGCCGGCTCTCCGCAGCGGTGTTCCGGCACGAGGTGTTGGCGGCGATCACCATGTCCGTCTGGCCGGTGCGACCGGCTACCAGCACCGCGAACGATGCCAGGAACAGGTGAAGAGGCGTGGAACGCAGTCGCCCGGCGGTGGCCGTGAGCTCGGCCAGCGCGTCGCCCTCGATCCGGCGCTCCACGAAGTCCTCGATGGCAGACCCGGCCCTGGACCCGGACTTGGACCCCGAGCCGGTCCGCCTGCCGGGCAGCTCGATCCGAGGCGGCGGCGCCGCGAGCGTGCGGCTCCAGAAGTCCAGACTGGCCCGAGCCTGCGGTCCGCCCCGGGCTTCGGCCTGGTACCGCACGACATCGCAGTACTGAATCGGCAATGGTTCCAACGGCTCGCCCTCGTAGTGGGCGCGGAGCTCGTCGTCGAAGATCTCGCGCGAGACCCCGTCGAAAACGCTGTGGTGGACGACCACGACCAGGATGTGGCGCTCCGCCGAGATCCGGTAGAGGTCTGCTCTCAGAAGCCCGGGTTCGCTCAGGTCGAAAGGCTCGCGTGCGGACTCCACGGCGAGTCGGCGGACCTCGGCATCGCGATCGGCCACCGCCGGATCCACCGTATGCATCCCCAAGCGGAATCCGCCCGACGGTGCCACGAACTGGTGCAGGACCCCGTCCACCGGGACCAGCGCGGTCCGGAGCACCTCGTGCCGGGCCACGATGCCGGCGATCGCCCGTTCCAGCCGTTCGGGCTCGACCGGGCCGCGCAGCTCCTTGCCGAACACGACCTGGAAGACCGGTTGCCGTGGATCCCGGACCGAGGCCTCCCACATCGTGCGCTGCCGACGCGAAGCCGGTCCTGCGGGATATGCGGATACGGACATTCGTCGGCTCCCGTGAGTACTCGAAAGACCATCTCGGGCGATGCGGCAGAAGTTACCCGTTCAACTCGGACAACGCCAAAGCTCGTACTCTGAGTCATCCGCGATGGCGACACATTCATTTCTCGCAGTAGCTGGAGCTCAGACATGCCATTCCCGCACGCGAACTCTTCTCATCGGAAGCTGGCGGTCCAGCTCAGAACCGCCGCACGACGACGTACTCCGATAGCGCCGATCACCGCCAGCCATCCCGCCTTCACCGTCCACGACGCGTACGCGGTGCAGCGCGAGATCCTCGCGTTGGAATCGGCCGACGGCGCCGTCGTGGTCGGCCACAAGATAGGCGCGACGAGCAAGGCCATCCAGCAGATGTTCGGCATCGACAGTCCCGACTTCGGATTCCTCACCGATCGCATGCTGCTTCCCGACGGAGCCCGCCTGGACCCCGACCGGTTCATCGCGCCCAAAGTGGAGGGCGAGATCGCGCTGCGCATCGCCGAGGATCTGGCCGGCGACCGCGTGACCGCCCGAGATGTGCTGGCGGCCACCGCGGCCTACGTGCCGGTGTTGGAGATCCTCGACAGCCGGATCGAGGACTGGCGGATCGGGCTCGTCGACACCGTCGCGGACAACGCCTCGTCGGCCGCGGTGGTGGTCGGCCCGGACGCGGTTCCCCCTGCCGGCACCGACCTCGCGGCCGAGCCGATGGTGCTGACCGTGGGCGCGCGACGGCTGACCGCGACCGGGTCCGCGGTCATGGGCCATCCGGCGCGGGCCGTGGCCTGTCTGGTCCGCACCCTGGCCGGGTACGGCGCCGGGCTGAAGGCCGGCGACCTGGTCCTGGCCGGAGCCTGGACCGCCGCCGTGGACCTGCGGCCCGGTGACCACGCCCGGGTCGCGTTCGGAGCGCTGGGGTCGGCCGCGCTGAGTGTGGCCGAGAGCGCGGCTGACAGCGTGGCCGAGCCCGCGGGGATGGCGATGAGCGGGACGGGGAGGGCGCGATGACCGTCACGGCCGAGACCGCGGTGCGGGCCGACCCGCTGCGCGTGGCGATCATCGGGACCGGCAACATCGGGACCGACCTGCTGCTGAAGGTGTTCGCGTCGCGGGTGCTGACCTGCGAGCTGTTCGCCGGCCGGCGCACGGAGTCCCCGGGCCTGGCATCGGCCCGCGAGCGGGGCGTCCCGGTCAGCGCCGACGGCATCCAGGCCGTCGCCGCCCGGGCCGGTGACTTCGACCTCGTCTTCGACGCCACATCGGCCCGAGACGCAGCTCGTCACTGGGAGATCCTGCGGCCTCTGGGCACGGCGTTCGTCGACCTCACCCCGGCGAATCTGGGAAAGCTGTGCGTCCCGGCCCTGAACCTCCGGGAATGCCTGGACCAGCAGTACGTAGGCATGGTCACGTGCGGAGGTCAGGCTGCCGTCCCGATCGCGCACTGCTTCAGCCGGACCGGTCGGCTGAGATATCTGGAGATCGCGTCGGCCAGCGCCTCCGCGAGCGTGGGACCGGCCTCCCGGGCCAACATCGACGAATACGTCATCACCACCGAGCGCGCGACCTACGAGTTCTGCGACGTGGCGCAAGCGAAGACGATGCTCATCGTCAATCCCGCCGAGCCCGGCATCGTCATGCGCAACACCATCGCCGTTCCGGCGGACGAACCCGTCGACCTCGACGCGCTGCGGGCCTCGGTGGCGGCGACGGAGCAGCGCATCCGCTCCTACGTCCCCGGCTACCGAGTGGTCGTCCCGCCGGTGGCGACCGCCGACCGGGTCATGGCCACGGTCGAAGTAGAGGGCAACGGCGACTGGCTGCCGGCCTACGCCGGCAACCTCGACATCATCACCTGCGCCGCGATCGAGCTCGCGGAGGCCCGGGCGGAAGGACGGTCACGATGACCTGGACACGGCAGGCCGTGACGGTCTGCGACACCACACTGCGCGACGGCAGCCACGCCGTCGCCCACCAACTGTCCCGCTCGGACATCGGCGCCTACGCGCGCGCCGCCGACCGGGCCGGAGTGGACGTCGTCGAGGTCGGACACGGCAACGGCCTGGGCGCCTCCTCACTCCAGGTCGGCCTGGCCGCGGTGAGCGACCGGGAGATGCTCACCACCGCCCGCGAACAGCTGCGCACCTCCCGGCTCGGCGTCTTGTCGATCCCCGGCTTCGCCGGCATCGAGCGCGACCTCAAACCGGCCCTGGACTGCGGGGTCGACGAGGTCCGCGTCGGCGCGCACTGCACCGAGGCCGACGTCACCCGGCAACAGATCACGATGTTGCGGAGCCTGGGCGTCAGTGTCAAAGGGCTGCTTCTCATGAGCCACATGGCCGCACCGCGGACGCTGCTCGAACAAGCCCGGAAGATGCAGGACTACGGCGCCGAGGCGGTCATCCTGATGGACTCCGCAGGTGCATACACGGCTTCCGAGGTGCGCGAGAAGGTGGGCACCCTGGTCGAGAACCTGACCATCGCGGTGGGTTTCCACGCTCACAACAACCTCGGGCACTCGGTGGCGAACACCCTGATCGCCATCGAGTCCGGAGCCGGTGTCGTCGACGTCACCGCCCGCGGCTTCGGCGCCGGCGCCGGCAACGCCCCGCTGGAACTCGTCGCGGCGAACCTCGAACTGGAGAAGGTCGAGTCCCGGATCGGTCTCTTCGCGGCGCTGGACGCCGCGGACCTGGCCGAGCAGCGGTTCGTCCGCCGCATCCCGACCAACGACAGCGTCACCATCGCCAGCGGCATCGCCGGGGTGTTCTCCGGATTCGCCGCCCCCACCCGCCGTGCGGCCGAGCGGTTCGGCGTCGACCCGCGCGACATCCTGATGGAACTGGGCCGGCGACGGGTCGTCGCGGGGCAGGAGGACACCATCACGGAGGTGGCGATCGCCCTGGCCGGCGCTGGTCCCGGCGAACGGTCCGCTTGATCCGAGCCCGTGCGCCGCCACGGCCCACCGCCGAGATCCGGTAAGGGGCCGATCGGCAGGGGCGTTCTGTCACAGGATCCTGTGACAGAACGCCCCTGCCGACGTTCCGGCCGCCCGGCCTGCGGCGCGTTCACGCGGAGATCCGATACCAGACCCCCTCGCCGTCCCCGGTGCGGACCCGCGCCGTCCCGTGCGGCGTGGGAGCGTCGAAGACCAGATATTCAGGGCTCTGCTCCCAGGAGCCCACCCGGAACTCCCCGCCGCCGAGCGGATGGAGTTCGACCGTCTCCCACTCCTCCAAGAGCCAGAGCCGGCCCCTACGACCGACGACGGTGATGCTCGGATCCAGCGGGTTCTGGCTCCGGTAGTCTCCGCAGAAGGCATCCCAGTCGGCCGGCAGCGGCGTGGCGTCCAGGCGGTGCATCCCCCGGTCGAAGCGGCGCGCGCCGTGGTGGACGCCGGTCACCACCCCGTCGGCCGATCGTTCGAACTCCAGGTAATGGTCGTCGAACGGGAAGCTCGGCAGGACGAACGTGTCCGCCGGGAACGCCGACTGCACCTGCGGATCGACGCGTTGCAGCAGCTGGTCCAGGCCCGCGCCGTGGAACCGCAGTCCGTCGCCTTCCAGGGCCAGGGTGAAGGTGGACGCTCCGTGATACTCGCCCACGTAGTCCTCGGCCGAGGGGATCCGCTCCGCACGTCGTGTCCTGGGCGGCTGGGGCGGCGCAGAGCCGTCCGCCGCGGCCCGGACTGAAGCGAGGCAGTACTCGGCGATGGTGCGGACGTCCAGAAGCCCGTTGGCGGCGACGAAGACGGCGATGCCGGACACGGGATCGAGGATGAGGATGCAGGCCGAACCCGGCTGATATCCCGGATGCATGTAAAAGGTCTGTCCGCGGCGCTCATAGATCCACCAGCCATACCCGTACCAGCCGACCTCGTCCTCTTGAGCCCAGCGCTCGACCAGCAGGTTGAAGGTGTCCGGTGCCACGAGCCGCCCGCCGTCGGGCGTCGCGCCGTGCTGCAACATCGCGCGGGCGAACCGGCAGACGTCGTCCACGCTCGCCGCCACACAACCGTCCGCTGCCGCGTGCGGAGGCCAGGGGATCTGCGCCAGGGGAAGGTCTGCCAGCACGGGCCGCCCCGGCCGTACCCGGCAGTATCTGGGCACGAGCTCTGATATGTCGCGCGGTTCCAGCCGGGCGCGGCTGGAAGCCATGCCGAGCGGTTCCAGGATCCGTTCGCGCAGAAGGTCCGACAAGGGGCGTCCGGTCAGTTCTTCCAGGAGCAGGCCCAGCAACTTCCACCCGTGGTTCGAGTAATGGAACTGTTCGCCGGGAGTGCCCACCGGGCGCAGTGCGCGCAGCCGGTGGACCGGGAACAAGGGGTCGAGCCAGGTGTCGGAGCCGCGTGGCAGCCCCGCGGTGTGGGACATCAGGTGATGGACGGTTATGGGCTTCGGGGACGGCGGGAGCTCGCACCACGGCAGCAGGTCCGGGATCGGAGTGTCCAGGGCGAGCGTCCCTCGCTCCATCTCCTGGAGCGTCACCAGGGCGACCAAGGGCTTGGACAGTGAGTCCAGCCGGATCAGGCTGTCGCCGTCGTACCGCCGTTCCGCGGCGGCGTCGGCCAGCCCGGCGTCGAGGACCGCCAGGGTCCGGTGGCGGTCCGTCACGGCCACCACCGCGCCCGGCGCGTGGCCCGCGGCCAGCCGCCGTTCCAGGACGTCTCGGATGCCGGCCGGGACCGCCGCCGCGGTGGGGGGATCGGCCGAGGAAAGCGTTTCGAACCAACCACTGCTCATCTCAGGAATTTACAACGGCACCGGATCCGGGACGATTGTTCAACGCGATCCCGATGTTCGACTGGAGAATGCCGCCATTTGAAGGGATGGACGCTTGCCGAGTTCGGCGACCGGTCCGGAAACTGAACCCCTTGTGGCAATTCCGAAGGTCTCCCATCGGTAGAGGAGCTGTGGATTCCGATGACGCTGGACATCGCAAGTCATGGGATAATGCGAGCCTCGTCTCCGCTCGCGCACGAAACGAACACCACTCATGAAAGGCGCAGCCTCGGGCGTTCGGTGAATCTCTCCGACGCGCATTGCCGACAGCCTCTGACCCCTGATCAGGCGGCGATAGTGGAGCGGCTCCCCGAGTTCTTCCACGAGGTGCGGCAGCGCTCGCAGCTCGACCTCGAGCACGAATTCGTCCTGGCGTTCCTGGCGTTGGCCGGCGAACCCGCGGTCGCCGACAGCCGCCGCCACATGCTCTCGTACTCGGCTTCCTGCGCCATCACCATGGTCGCGAGCCACTGTGCGCGTTTCGGGCGGCGAGTGGGACTGATCGAGCCGGTGTTCGACAACATCTCCTCGATCCTGATGCGTGAAGGGGTGATGCTCACCCCGTTGCGGGAGAGCGAGTTCGCCGCGCGCGGAGCCGCCGAGGCTGTGGCGGCGTCGGAGTGCGAGGTGGTCTGGCTGGTGTCTCCGAACAATCCGACGGGCTGGACCCTGTCGGAGTCGGAGTTCGGGGCGATCGTCGCGGACTGCGCCGCCCGCGGCCGGCTGTTGGTGCTGGACACCTCGTTCCGGTTCTTCCACCGGGAACTCCAGCCGTGGTCGATGTACGAGATGCTCGAGACTTCGGGCGTGTCCTATGTGGTGCTGGAGGACACCGGCAAGACCTGGTCCACCAACGAGATCAAGGTCGGCCTGGTGATCTGCAGCCAGGACATGTATCCGGAGATGTTCCGTCTGCACGATGATCTGCTTCAGGCCGTCTCCCCGTTGCATCTGCGGATGCTGATCGAGTTCATCCAGGACAGCCGGGACCGGGGGCGGGCGGCCACGGTGCTGCGCTACGTGACGGAGAACCGGGCGATCCTGCGTGCGGAGTTGGCGGGCACGCCGTTGACGTTCCTCACCGGGCCGGACTCGCCGGTGTCGGTCGACTGGCTCCGCATCGACGCGGATTTCGACGCCGAGGATCTGTACCGCGCGCTTGCTGAGGAAGGCGTGCACATCCTGGCGGGCGGCAACTTTTACTGGAGCACTCCGAGCCTCGGCGACCGGCTTGTGCGGATCGCGCTGTCCCGGGATCCCGCGGACGTGCGGCTGGGGGCCGAGGTCCTGCGCGCGACGGCGTTCCGGCTCGCTCAGACAGCGGAACGCCCGCTGCTGGGAGCCGTCGCCGTCGAGTGACGTCAGGCCTGGGGTGACGACCGTGCCTCCCGCGCGCAATGTGCCCGACGCGCCGACCGGACCGGCGCGGCGGGCCGCTCGGCGCCGGCCCTCCCGATCCGTGGGAGGGCCGCTCAGTCCCGGCCGGACGGTCCGTCGTCGTCGGCTGTCACCGCGGGGAACCGCCATCGGATGAGCAGCGCGCCGATCATCACCGCCGCCCCGCCGCTCACCACGCCGATCGTGGGGGAGCCGAGCCGGGCGACCAGCCCGGACCGGAACTTGCCGAGCGGCACGCCGACCACGCCGACGAGGTAGTCGATGGTCGTCACCCGGCCCCGGATCTCCTCCGGCACCGCGGCCTGCACCGTCACGGCGCGGAACACCACCGTCGTGGTGTCGGCCGCGGTCGCCGCGGCGAGCAGGGCGAAGGCCGGCCAGAACGCCGGCGCCAGGCCGAAACCGGCCACCCCGGCGCCCCACAGCGAGACGCTGACCAGCATGGCCCGGCCCGGGTTGCGGACCCGTCCGGCCGGCCCGGACAGACCGGATCCGAGCAGCCCGCCCAGCGCGACGGCGGTGCCCAGCAGGCCGAGCGTCTCAGGCCGGCCGCCGAAGCGCTCGGCGTTGATCGCCGGGAACAGCGCCGTCGGCACCCCGAGCACCATCGCGTCCAGATCGGCCAGCAACGCCGCCGCCAGCACCGGGGACCGGCGGATGAAGGCGAAACCCTCCCAGCGTCCCTCGGCCCGCCCGCGCGGAGCGGGTGGCATCGCGGGCAGGCGGAACAGCCCGTACACCGCCGCCGCGAAAGTGACGGTGTCGATGACGTAGCACAGGCGCAGGCCGCCCGCCGAAGCGATGAGACCCGCCACGGCCGGCGCCACCAAGCCGACGGTCCAGCCGGAGAGTTGGTTGAGCGCCACCGCCGCGCCCACGCGCTCGACGCCGACCAGGCGCGGGATCATGGCTTGGCGCGCGGGTCCGTCGATGGACCACAGCCCCGCTTGGAGCGCGGCCAGCCCGTACAAGGCCGAAAGCGGCGCCCCGCCGGCGAAGGCCTGGACCGCGAACAGGGCTGACACGGCCGCGAGGATGCCGCTGGTGGCCAGTGTGAGCCGGCGGCGGTCGAAACGGTCGGTCAGCCCGCCGCCGCTGAGGACGACCGCGAGTGTCGGGCCCGCCTGGACCAGCCCGATCATCCCGACCTGAAGCGAGGACCCGGTCATCCGATAGACCTGCAGCACCAGGGCGAAGGCGGTCATCGCCCCGCCCAGCGACGACAGCGCGTCGCCGAGCCACAGCCGCCGGAAGTGCTCGGAGTCGCGCAGCGGACCGAGATCGGCGAGCAGGGCCCGCATCCGGTCCCGGCCCCGTCGCGTCATGCGGCGCCGTGCCGGGAACACGGTTCGGCGACGGCCCGCACCGCCTCGACGACCTTCAGCAGATCGCGTTCGCCGTAGCGGTGGTCGGTGTAGAACACGAGATGCTCCTCGGAGAAGACGGCGGGTGATCCGTCGATCTCAGCCTGCGGCCACAGCTTCGCGACATGGATGCGGGCGGCGGGCATCGACCGGTTCACGAGGTCCGCCACGGCGGGATCGTGGAAGTCGACGGCGACGCCGATCGGCGCGGCGTCGGCGGCGAGCGGCCGCAGGACGTCGAACCCGGCCTGTCGAAAGGAGTCCGCGAGGAACCGATGGTTGCGTTGCCGGACCGCGCGCCACTCATCCGTCGGATATCCACGGAGCAATCCGGCGCTGATCTGCGTCATGGCGCCGTGCGGCAGATCCAGGAAGGCCCGCTTCATCGGTTCTTCGTAGCGTTGGTAGGCATCCGGTCCGACCTCTGGCGAACCACTCAGGTAGGCCTGCTTCAGGAGCATGGCGCTGAGCCGCGCGCCGACCGCCTCCAGCAGGGCCGGCCTGTTCGGCCTGAGGGCGAAATCCTCGTCGTGCCGACGACTCCAGACGAGGCCGCCGTCGGGGATCGGGTAGGTCTTCCACACCGCGGCGAACGCGTAGTCGGCCTCGGTGCGCTTCGCCCAGCCTGAGGTCGGGTCGTGGGTGTGATCCTCGACGACCACGCACCGTGCCGCGCCGTAGTCAGGCTGCTGTCTGAGGCCGAAGAGGTTCTGCACCAGGACGACGTCCGCGCGACCGGCCTCGCTCAGCGGAAGCTCGGGCGCAGGAGCCCGCGGGTCGTCCCGGTAAGCCCGGAACCGGTTCGGGAACACGGCCCGTACCGTGTCGACCACTTCCGGGCAGTAGTACGCCGGAAACCAGACCGCTGATTCGGTCGTGAGCACCCGGTGCAGGACGGCCAGCAGAGCGCCTCGGCCCGACAACGACGTACCGAGCACCGGCAGGCCGAGCGCGGCCCCGATCTCCGCCGGCCGGACCGTGGCCGCCTCGAACGGGGTCGCGTACAACCAGCGATCGGCGCCCGGCGCGGCCGTCATGACGTGACCCGGTTCGTCTCGGCGCTTCGCAGGCGCAGGAACGTCTCGGGCGGCAGTTCGCCGGGCAGCGCGTGCGCCTCGATGCCGCCGTTGCTCCGCCAGAGCTGAAGATAGGGGCGCTGGCTCGCGCCCAGGGCCCGGGGCAGCCACTCGACCTGCGGCAGCATGGTCCCTTCGAAGTCGTAGGCGATGCCGAGCTCGGCGGCGAGCCGGACCGACTGCCAGATCACCAAGGGCATGCCGCGCCGCTGCCGGCCCACGTCGTCGCTCCCGGCGAGGACGGAGTACATGGTCCGCGAGTCCCACACCGCCACGCTCGCGGTGCGGGCGATCCCCTCCTCGTCCTCGGCGACGAGCACTCGGCCGTGGCCCTGGGCGACCGCCCCGGTGACGACGTCGCGGACGGTGGCCACCGACCACGGCAGCTCCATGGACTGCCGCTCGAAGGTGGTCAGGTGCAGCCGCAGGAACTCCTCCACGGTGCCGGTCCGGACCCGCAGTGCGGACTCTGCTTTCCGGATCGAGGTCCGAAGCCTTTGCACCATGCCGGACCAGATCTGATCCGGCTGGGGGACTTCGTCGAACACGTAGGTCACGCGTGCGGTGGCCTTGAATCCGCGCCAGTGCATCGGCAGCCAGTTCCACCTGGAATGGTGGAAGCTCTGCAGAAAGAAGTCGTGTTCGGGGAGCTGGTCCAGCAGGCTGTCCAGTGCCCGGTGCTCGGCGCCCAGCGCGTTCGACGGTTTGCCGGACGGCGAAGTGAGCCACGGACCGAGGGTCTGAGTCAGCTCCGGCATGCAGACCGCCGTCATTCCGGCCACCGTGGTGACCATGTACGGCCACCGTGCGGCCGGCAGGCCGTCCGCTCCCGGCACTTCGGCCGCCGCCCACGATCCGGGAGCGGTGAGATCGAGCCACCAGGCGTCCTCGAACAGACAGTTGCTGGTCATCCGGGCACCTCGGACTCCCACCGGTCCAGGACCGCACAGGCCGCCTGCCCCAGCTCCTCGACGGCGGCGACCGAGCCGGTGACCGGCAGCACGACTTGCAGCAGCCGGGGATGGAGCATTTCGGTGACCGCCAGCCGGTCGGGCGCGGTGCCGTCGGCCGGAGCGAACAGCGGAGCCAGATGCAGGGGTCTGAGATATTCGTCCTGGGTCGGCAGGCCGGCGGCGGTGAGCCGGGACGCCAGGTCCCCGAGCCCGGAACGGCACGCCCGCGGACCCTCCAGCACCAAGCGCAGCGCCGTTCGGCCGCCGTGGACGACGCCGGGCTGGAAGCCCACCGCGCGGCGGTCCGGCCGTCCGCCCAGGAGCGCGTCGACGAGCGCCTTCGTCAACGTCTCCTGCCGGGCCAGAACCGCTTCAGTCGTCGGCAGGTGCGACAGGGCCAGCGCGGCGTTGAGCGCGCTGATCCGGAACTTGAGGCCGAGACCGGTGGTCCAGTAGTCGTCGTGGATCGGGATCGGCTTCAACCGCTCGTAATGGCCGATCGCCAGCGCTCGCTCGTAGAGCTCAGGTGAGCGGGTGACGAGCAGTCCGCCCTCCCCGGCCGGCAGCGGCTTCTTGGCCTGCATGCTGAACACGCCGACGTCACCGAACGTCCCGAGCCAGCGGCCGTCGAGCGTCGCGGCGAAGACCTGCGAGGCGTCCTCGACCACGGCCAGACCGTGCGACCGGGCGAGCCTCAGCACCGCGGCGACATCGGCAGCCGCGCCCCACAGATGAGGCACCACGATGGCCCGGGTGCGCGGCCCGATCAGGGCTTCGAGGCTTGCGACGTCGAGAGTGAGATCGCCGGGCTCGATGTCGCAGAACACCGGCACACCGCCGAGCCAGCGCACCGGCGCGATCGACGCCCACCAGGTGTAGGCCGGACAGATCACCTCGTCTCCCGAGCCGACTCCGACGGCGTGCAGGGCCGACAGCATGGCGGAGGTCCCGTTGCCGTGGGCGAGCACGTGCGGCACGCCGAGGAAGGCCGAGACCGCGGTCTCGAGCTCCGCGATGATGCGGGCGGGAATCGAGGGATCCCCCTGCCGCAGACAGGCGAGCACCGCGGCCTCTTGGTCCGGCCCGACCGGCGGCCAGGTGAAGTCCACGGTGGCCGCGGCGCCGTCCTCGGTGCCGATGGCGGAAATGTGGTCGATGTCCTGGGCTGCTGTCGTCATGGTGTGTACTCCGGGCGGTCCAAAGCGGAAGCGAGGATGGTCTCGACGAGGTCGGCGTAGCTCAGCCCGGCCCGCTCACCGGCGATGGGCAGATCGCTGCGCGCGCTCATCGCCGGCAGGGTGTTGATCTCCAGAAGCCAGGGGCCGCCGTCGGCGTCGACCTTGAAGTCACAGCGCGACATCCCCCACGCGCCGATCGCCGCGTGCGCCCGCCGGGCCGCCTCCTCGACGGCCAGGGCGATCTCGGGGGCGACCCTGGGCGGGATGACAGTCTCCGAGGTGCCGGGCGTGAACAGGCTCACCGGATCGAGGAACGGCTTGTCGTCGATGAACCGGACCTCATGGGCTGGCAGGCCGATCGCAGCGTGTCCGGTGCCCACGACTCCGGCGGTCAGCGTCTTGCCCTGGACGAACTTCTCCAGGAACAAGGGCCCGAACTTCGTGGCGTCCTCGATGCCCGCCAGAACCTCCTCGACCGTCGAGGCCAGGGCCAGGCCGTAACTTCCGTCGGTGTAGACCGGCTTGACCATCAAAGCCCCACCGAGCCGCGCCAACGCGTCTGCGGCCTGCTGTGCGAGGTGGCCGTCGAGGTCGACTTCGACGAAGTCCGGAGTGAGCAGTCCGGCCTGGCGGAACAGTTGTTTGCTGACCACCTTGTTCCGGGCGATCTGCATCGCCAGACAGCCCGAACCCGTATAAGGAATCTCCAATTCGGCGAGCAGCCCCTGCAATGAGCCTTTATCGGAGGTGGTCCCGAAGTGTGCGACGTATGCGAGGTCGTAGTCCTGGATCCGGGTGACGAAACCCGGCTGCTCGGCATCGACGAGTTCTGCCTTATAGCCCCTGGAGATCAGGGTGTCCACTATGCGCTCGATGGTCGGCCAGACGACAGGCCGGTGTGGTTCTCCACCGCCCACCACGGCGATCCGGGCCGCCCGCAGCCGGGTGCGCTGGCCGGCCGGGATCCCCGGGATCCGTCGGGGTGAACCTGGGCCGGCCTCGGTTTCTACGAAGGCTGCCATAGGAA
The DNA here is from genome assembly GCA_013361685.1 of Catenulispora sp. Taxonomy (GTDB): domain Bacteria; phylum Actinomycetota; class Actinomycetes; order Streptomycetales; family Catenulisporaceae; genus Catenulispora. The sequence goes on along the minus strand of JABFXP010000040.1, from coordinate 2,596 downwards.
TCGATCATCCCTTCCGATATCCGGCAGTTGTCAGACAAGTCAGTCTGCAAGTCCCGCCGGGTATTCACCACCATCGCCGATCCGCATCTCGAACAGACACGATCGCGATTCCGGCTGTTCGAGTGGACATCGATCCGATTGAACACAGCACGAATATGAGACGATCTCGCTTCATTCGCGTCCCCAAAGGAGCAGACCATGCCCGGAGCACATCTCGGCCACGCGATCATCGGGTGCGGACGGGTCGCTCCGAACCACGCGGACGGCATCAGCGCCCTGAAAGGCGCGGCGACCTTACTCTGGGCCTGCGACCGCGACCTGGCCAAAGCGCAGGCTTTCGCGGCCGCCTTCGACATCCCCCGGGCGACACGCCAGGTCCAGGACGTGCTGTCCGACCCCGAAGTCGCAAGCGTCTCGATCGCCACCGACCACGCCCAGCATGCCGAACTCGTCGAGGCCGCGATCCTCGCGGGGAAGCACGTCCTGGTCGAGAAGCCTCTCGCCCTGGATCCATCAGCGGCGAGGGGACTCGCATCGCTCGCGGAAACACGGGGCCTGGTGCTGTCCGTAGTGTCGCAGCATTTGTACGACCCGCTGGTGAATGCGGTCCAGCAATGGAAGAACGACGGACTTCTAGGCCGCCTCCTCTCCGCGCAGATTTCACTCCAAGCCCGCAGAGAACCCGACTACTATTCCGACAGTTACTGGCGCGGAACCCTGGCCGGCGAAGGCGGTTCAGCGCTGATCAACCAGGGCTACCACTGCCTGGACGTGGCCCGCCTGCTCTGCGGCGATCTCTCGGTGCGCGCCGCGACCGCCCACTCCGAGGTGCTGGGCGACGTCATCGAGACCGAGGACACCCTGTCGGCGCTGCTGCTGGCGGGAGCGAGCCCGGTCAGCTTCCATGTCACCGTCGCGAGCACGACCCTGTGGTCGACCCGCATCGAACTCGTGGGGGACCGGGGCAGCGTGGTCTTCGACCTGGATCACCCCGCCACGCTGCATCACGCACACGGCAACCGCGAACTCGAGGAACAGGCACGCGCCCTGAACCTGAAGACTGAGAAGACACCCGGCGTCGACTACTACGGCACCTCCCACAGACGCCAGATCGCCGATTTCATCAGCGCCGCGTCCACGGGCCGCCCGCTCATGATCCCGCCGCAATGGGGCGTGGCCGCAGTCGCACTCATCCACGAGATCTACGAAGCCGCGCTCCGCGACTCGGTGACGGTCAGCGAACCGCGCAGTGACCTCCGCCGCGAACACGCCAATCACCGCGTATAGCAAGGGGAAACCGGTGCCAGCCGATGCAGGCGTCGTCCTGACCGTGGATCTCGTAGTCCTGGCTCCACACAACGACGGCCATACGGTGCTGTTAATTAAGCGAGGCAAGCAGCCGTTCAAAAACATGTGGGCACTCCCCGGAGGCAAAGTAGCCCTCGACGAAGCGCCCGAACTCGCAGCCTGCCGCGAACTCGCGGAAGAGACCGGCGTCCACCTCGAGCCGCACGACCTGGTCCCCATGTCGTGGTCTGCGGCCCCGAACCGCGATCCCCGGGGCCGCTACGTCAGTCTCATCTATGCATGTCTACTACCCGCGCAGATCACCGCCCGGGGGAGCAGCGACGCGGCGGACGCTCGGTGGTGGTCGCTGGATCCAGTCGGCTTTCCCCGCCTCGCTTTTGACCACGACGACGCGGTCACGTCCGCGCGCCGTCTCACATCGAGCACGTCGCCATTCAGCGGCGGGGCTATGTTGCCGACGGCTGCGCGAACCTCAATATATTGCCGTACGGATCGATGACACGGACGGTCGGTCCGCCAGGCGCGTCGGCGTCGATGCCCGGGCGCATCGGCGCGTTCGGGCGGGTGAGCAGTTCTGCGTGCAGCCCGAACACGTCGGCGACAGGGAACCATGCCACACCGTTCGGGCTGCCATCGCCGTGGTGTTCGGACAGGTGGAGAACCGCCTCGGACCGGGACACCTGGACGTACAGCGGCGTGCCGGGCTCGAACCGGTGCTCCCAATCCAGCGTGAATCCCAGATAGTCGATGTAGAAGGGCAGCGCCGCCTCGACGGACATCACCCGAAACACCGGGACACCGGCGCCGACAGCCGGTGCAGCGGTCCTGCCCGATCGCCCGACCAGAGCGGCGAGCACGTTCCAGTCCTTCGCACCGACCTGATGGGCGAGCACCTCCAGCGCGAGGCTGTGAGGAATGTCAAATCCCGCGCCGGCAAGTTCCTCCCGCAGGAGCTTAGCAAGTGCCTTGACACGGTCTGCACTGATGGACGCCATGGCGTCAGCCTTCCACGCGGCTCGTCCCGCCGATGCTCGCATTGTCGGCTGGCGCCGCGCTCAGAAAGCCGATTGTCGGTGATCGACTGAAGTACATTCACCGAACCCCGAAGGGCGCGAGCGGCGGGCTGCACCAAGCCGGTGTCGATGCTAGCGGCTGCTCGGGATGCGCCGCTACATCATCTGACGCGATCGCACTGCCGCCGACGGGCTTCGTCGACCGCGAGGTGGATTGCTATGGTTCGCACCCCAACCGAAGTCGCTCGGAAACGGCCGCGGCGTGGCGGTCGAGG
>JABFXP010000621.1 GCA_013361685.1 Catenulispora sp. | reverse complement strand
CAACACCTGAACTTGAACCTGAACGACAACTGGGTGGCAATGGCGATGAGGTTCGTCCATCGGGACGCAGGCGTCGAACGCGACGTGGAAATGCGGCTCGGCCGCCCCGACGCGGTGGTCGCCGACCTGGCCACCGCCCTCGGCTCCTACGGCGGCGGACTGGTCGTCGACGGCCGCCCGACACCACCGAGCACCCCCCTCGCCGACTCCGGCGTGGTCATGGGCTCGGAAGTCTCGACCGTCCTGGCCGAGGACTGGGATCCCGGCACGATGTCCAACGAGGGCCTGGTCCTGCGGGTCGTCGGCGGCCTGGACGCCGGCCTGGCCAAGCCCCTGCCGCCCGGCCGCTACCGCCTCGGCCGCGGCGAACAGGCCGACATCCGCGTCGAGTGCCCCGACATCTCCCGCCTGCACTGCGAGATCGACGTCACCCGCGACGGCCGGGTCACGGTCCGCGACCTCGGCTCGCGCAACGGCACCGACCTCAACGGGGTCCGCCTGAAGGGCCCGGCCGTCGTCGGCCCGCGGGACCTGGTGTGCGCGGCCGGCCGGGTCCCCTTCCGCGTGCTGCCGGTCGCCGCCCTCGGCCCGGTGCAGTACGTGAACCCGGCGCGGGAGGCCGGCCCCGGCGGCGTCCTGCCCTTCAACCGCGCCCCGCGCCTGGCCGCGCCGCCGGAGCCGCCGCCGGTGCGGCTGCCCCAGCCGCCGCGCCGTAACGAGGCGCAGCCGCTGCGCATCACCACCATCGTCGCGCCGATCGTGCTGGCCTGCGTCATGGTGCTGGTGCTGAAGAACTTCGCCTTCGCGCTGATCGCGCTTTTCAGTCCCCTGATCATGATCGGCACCCAGTTCGAGGACCGGGCGCGCGGCCGGGTCGGCCTGCGGCGCGGCCGCCGCGACTACGCCGCCCGTCTGGACGCCGTGCACGACGAACTCCAGGACCGCCGCGCCGACCAGGAGGACCGGCTGCACGCCGGCTTCCCGGACCCGGCCGAAGTCCTGTACCGGGCCGCCGAGCCCGGCCTGCAACTGTGGGAGCGGCGCAACGGCGCCTCCGACTTCCTGCGCCTGTCCGCCGGCCTGGCCGACCAGCGCTGGTCCCCGCCGGTGGACGCCGGCCGCCGCCATGATCAGGAGCCTGACGCCGCCGTCGCCGACGCGATCGCCGACGCGTCCTGGCTCAGCCAGGTCCCGGTGGCCGTGACGCTCGCCGACCGGGGCGTGCTCGGCCTGGAAGGCGACCGGGCGGCCGCGCTGGCCGCCGCCCGGTCGCTCCTGTGCCAAGCGGTCGCGGGCAGCGGCCCCGCCGACCTGACCGTCGCCGTGTTCGCCGACGAGGACCGGATCGCCGACTGGGACTGGACCAAGTGGCTGCCGCACGGCGCCGACCCGCGCACCGGCTCCTCGCGCTACGTCGCCGTCGGCGCAGAGCACTGCGAAACCCTCGCCCGCAACCTGCTGTCGGAGGTCGCCGAGGCCAACGCCGGATCCGCCGGCCTGGTCGGCACCCTCGCCGGCCGCACCGGCACCTCCGCCGGCCGCACCGGCGACCCGATCCCCGACCACCCCGCGCTGCTGCTGATCGTCGACGGCCTCACCCTCCTCGAAGGCCGCCCCTGCGCGCTGCGCGACCTGCTCGGCGGGCAGGCCGGTCCAGTCTCCGGCATCGTGCTGACCCGGCGGCTGCCCGCCCTGTGCACCGAGGTGCTGTCGGTCTCCTCCGACGGGTTCGGCCGCCTGCACCGCGTCGCCACCGGCGAGCGCGTCGACGACGTGCTGATCGCCGGCTTGACCCGGCACCGTGCGCGGGTCCTGGCCCGGTCGCTCGCCCGGTTCGAGGATCCGGAGGTCAAGGTGGCCGGCGCCGGGCTCCCGGACCGCGTCGGCCTGCTGCCGTTGCTGCACCTCGCCGGCCCCCTCGACGCCGCGCTGGCCGCGCGCTGGCACGCCGCCGTCGGCACCCTGCGTGCGCGGGCCGTGCTCGGCGTGACCGACCACGGCGAGTTCGAGGTGGACCTCGACGACGACGGCCCGCACGGCCTGATCGCCGGCACCACCGGTTCCGGCAAGAGCGAGCTCCTCAGAACCCTGATCGCCAGCCTGGCAGCCGGAGCCGACCCGGAACACCTGACCTTCGCGCTGATCGACTACAAGGGCGGCGGCGCGCTGGACGAGTGCGCCCGGCTGCCGCACGTCGTCGGCCTGGTCACCGACCTCGACGAGCAGCTCGGCGAACGCGCGCTGCGCTGCCTGGAAGCCGAGCTCCGCCACCGCGAACACGTGTTGCGCGGCGTCGGCCTGAGCCACGTGCGCGACTACCAGCGACTGCGCGACTCCGGCCGACCGGGCTCCAGACCGGCACCAGCCCCGGCCCCAGCCCCAATCCACCACCACGACCTCGAACCGATGCCCCGCCTCGTAGTCGTCATCGACGAGTTCGCCACCCTCGTCAAAGCCCTCCCAGAGTTCGTCGACGCCCTCGTCAGCATCGCCCAGCGCGGCCGCAGCCTCGGCATGCACCTGATCATGGCCACCCAACGGCCCTCCGGCTCCGTCAACGAGGCCATCAAGAACAACGTCAAACTACGACTGGCCCTGCGCCTGGAGAGCGTCGCCGACTCCCAGGACGTCATCGACTCCCCGGCCGCCGCCGGAATCGGCAGCCGCCAGTGGGGCCGCGGCTTCTACCGGCTCAGCGCCGGCGAAGTCCTGCCGGTGCAGACCGCGCTGTCCACCGGCGTCACACCGGTCGAGACGGACACCGGACCGCTGACGCTGCTGCCCTTCCTGCTGCGCTCCGGCGAACGCGCCGGAGCCACGGCCGGCACCCCCGCCGCCACCGATCAGGACCCTGTGACCCAAGGCCTGCCGACCGACCTCGCCCGCCTGGTCGACGCCGCCCAGCGAGCGAACTACGCGGCCGGCTTCGCCCGGCCCCGGCGTCCCTGGCCGGACCCGCTGCCGGCCGTCGTGCCGCTGCCCGAGCTCGGCGGATCGGCGCGCGGCCTGCAGACCGAGACCACCGGGCTGGCCGCGTACGCGCTGGCCGACGATCCCGACCGCCAGGCGCAGTACCCGGTGGGCTGGGACCCGGCCGCCGGCAACATCCTGATTTACGGCGTCGTCGGCTCCGGCACCTCCACCGCGCTGGCCGCGCTCGCCGTCTCCGTCGCCGCCTCCCTGCCGCCGGACCGGCAGCACCTGTACGTGCTCGACCAGGGCTCCGGCGACCTGGCCGCGCTGGAGGCCTTGCCGCACACCGGCGCCTACATCGGACCGGGCGACCGGGCCCGCCAGATCCGGTTGATCAGGATGCTGCGCAGCGAGCTGAACAACCGCAAGGCCGGCGGCGCCGGCCGCACTCAGCACGCCGCCGGCGCCGCACCCGACCAGGCGAGCTCATTCGGAGTGGTCCCGCAGCCCGGCCAGCCCGGCCAGCCGAGTCAACCCGGGCAGTACGACCCGGCCGCCGGCCCCGGCTCCGCCCCTGCCCAAGCCCCCGCGACCACCCCGCCCCGCGTCCTCGTCCTCATCGACAACGTCGGCTCCCTCCGCTCCGAACTCGAGAAAGACTTCGCAGGCATGGGCGTCCTGGAAGAACTCGAGCGCGTCTTCGCCGACGGCCCGGCCGTCGGCCTGCACATCGCCGCCACCGGCGACCGCGCCGGCGCCGTCCCCGGCGCCTGGGTCGCCCTGAGCCGCCAGAAGCTCCTGCTGCGGCTGGCCGACGCCGGCGACTACGCCACCTTCGACGTCCCGCGCCGCGCCGTGCCCGCCGCCGTGCCCGGCCGCGCCGTCGTGGCGGCCACCCGGCAGATCGTCCAGATCGGCTACCCCGGCCCGGACCTGGCCGCCGCCGTCGCCGCGACCGCCCGGCGCTGGAGCGGTGCGCCGCGCACCGCCAACCCGGTCCGGCTGCTGCCCGAGCGCATCCCCGTCGACCGCATCCGCCGCGCCGGAGTGGTGGCCGCCACCGGCTCCGAACCCTGGTCCATCCCCGTCGGCTTCACCGACGCCACCCTGGCCGCCGCCATGCTGCGCATGCACGAACACGAACACGCCCTCATCGCCGGACCGTCCCGGTCCGGCCGCAGCAGTGCCCTGATCGCCGTCGCGCACGCCGTGCTGACCGGCATCGACCCGCCCGCGATCGTCGCCTTCACCCCGCGCCGCTCCCCGCTGCGCGACCTGCCCGCGCCGGTCCTGCACTGCACCGAATACCCCGCGCTGGAACAGATCCTGACCGCCGCCGGCGAACGGACACTGCTCCTGGTCGACGACGCCGACACCGTCACCGACACCACGCAGGTCCTCGACCGCTTCATCGCCAAGGCCGGACCCGGCCGGCACATCGTCGCCGCCGGCCGCAACGACGGCATCCGCCGCCAGTTCGGCCAGTGGACCCAGAAGGTGCGCGAAGCCCGCTGCGGCGTGCTGCTCGCCCCGGACCACGACCACGACCACGACCTGCTCGGCACCCCGCTGCCGCGCCAGCACCGGATGACGGCGCTGCCCGGACGCGGGTACTTGATAGCCGACGGCCAGGTGGAGGGAGTGCAACTCGTGCTGGCGACACCCGCGGACGTGTACGACCTCTACAACGGACGCGGTAGCGCGGAAATACAGCGCTCGTTAGACGACCGCGGGAGCCGACCGGCATAGCGTTCTTCTCGCAGCGACGCACCGGACCGATTCCGGGGCCGCTACTCCCCAGAACTCGCGGGCCCGCACAGGACGGCGGGCCCGCGGAACCATTCAGTCCCGATCAGATACAGATACGGAGCACCATGATGAGCGACGGTACCGTCAAGGTCACTGCCGAGGCGCACCTGCACATCTCGCAGCTGCTGAACCTCCTGCAGGGTCCGCTGGGCGACGTGCTGAACCAGGTGAGCTCGCACGGTATGGCCCTGACGGACCCCAACGTCTGGGCCGGTCCGGCGGCGTCGCTGTTCAGCAACAACGTGTGGCCGGTCGCGCAGACCCAGCTGGACCAGGTCCGCGCCACGCTGACCGACCTGCAGCAGCAGGTCTCCGGGATACTCAGCAACATCACCAGCGCCGGCAGCGGCGGCCTGCCGGTCGTCGGCTCCCTGCCGGTGGTCGGCCCGCTGGTCGGCGGCCTCACCAGCGGCCTGTAGGACCGCGCCCGATGAACGTGGGCGTTCCTGGAAGCGATTGATCGGATCGAACTGAACAGCGAGCACCCACCCCCCGGCGACGGCGGTGGCGAGACGGCGCGTAGCGGGCGCGCCGTCCCGCCACCGCCTCGTCGTGCTTTCGTTTGGGAACCGAGGGAACGCGAGAAATGACACGCCACCACAGCGCATCGCCGGGTACCGACAAGCTGACAGCGCTCCTGGAACCGCCCGAGCACGTCCCCGGCTACCGGGACCTCGCCCCCATCGGGCACGGCGGCTTCAGCGTGGTCTACCGCGCGGTGCAGGAGTCCGTCGACCGCGCCGTCGCCGTCAAAGTCCTGACCGTCGCCGGCCCCGACGAGGACGCCCGGCGCCGCTTCGTCCGCGAAGTCCGGCTCGCCGGCCGGCTCAGCGGACACCCGCACGTGGTCACCGTCCTGGACACCGGCACCACCGCCTCCGGCCGCCCCTTCCTGGCCATGGACCTCTACGACGGCGGCTCCATGAAGGAATGGCTCGGCCGGCGGGGCCGCCTGTCCCCGGCCCAGACCGCCGGCCTCGGGGCGAAGATCGCCGACGCCCTGGCCGCCGCGCACGAACTCGGGGTGCTGCACCGCGACGTCAAACCCAACAACATCCTGGTCTCCCGCTACGGTGAACCGGCGCTCGCCGACTTCGGCGTCTCGTGCCTGCTGGACTCCAGCACCTCCGGGTCCGTCCTGGACATCTTCTCGCCGCAGCACGCCGCACCGGAGCTGATGACGCGCGGCGTGCCGAGCGCCGCCTCGGACGTGTACGCGCTCGGCTCGACGCTGTTCGAGTTGCTGACCGGACGCTCGCCGTTCGGCGGGAACGGCCAGGACGTGCGGGCCACCATGTTCCGGACGGTGAGCGAGCCGGCGCCGCGCGCCGAGAGCCCCGGCCTGCCCGGCCTGGCCGACGCGATCGAGCGCGCCATGGCCAAGGACCCCGCCGACCGGTTCCCCGACGCCGCCGCGTTCGCCCAGGAACTCCGGGCCCTGATCCCCGACGGGACCTCGGCGGCCCTGGCCATGGCGGACGTGTCCGGGCTGTGCTGGGAGGACCAGGTCGACATGGGGCACCCGGCGGTCGTCGGACCGTCGGCGGGCCCGGCCCCGGCCCCGGTCCCGATCCCGGGACCGACTCCAGCCCCGGACTCCTCGGTCGACCTGACCGACGAGATGTACGTGTATTCGACCTCTGAGTACGCGACCCGGCCCGACGACACGATGGTGCGGCCGGACCGGGTCGACGAGGCGGAGCCCTCGTCGGGCCGGTCGAAGCGGTCCGACCGGGGCCGTCCGGGGCGGTCGGGACGGGACCGTTCGGAGCGGGCGGCCGGCGACCGGACGGCCGACGGCAGTCGGCGCGGGGCCGGAGCCGCCGTCGCGGCCGGAGACGGATACGGCGCGCTGCGCGGCGCCCA
>JABFXP010000368.1 GCA_013361685.1 Catenulispora sp. | reverse complement strand
GATGCTGGCGCGCGGCGGCGGGCTGGAGGGCGCGCGCCGCACCCTGGACAAGGCCGCGAGGACCGCCTCAGCGCAGCTCGCGGTCGCCGGGTACCGCACGACCGCCCTCACCGAGGCGGACTACCAGCCGGGCCTGCGCGCGGGCCTGGCCGCCTCGCGGGCCACCACCGCGCCGGAGGGGCTGGTCACGATGCCCGGCGGCGTGCTCGCCGGTGTCGACCCGGCGCACCGGCCGGTGGTCCTCGGCCTGTTCCGTCGCAGGGGCCTGAGCGCGGCGGTGATCGGCGGCCGGTACCTGGCCGAGATACTGGCGTTGCGCGGCGCCGCCGTGGGGGCGCGGGTGATCGTGGAGACCGCCCGGCCCGACGAGTGGGATCCCGTCGTGCTGCACTCCGGGCTGGACAGCACCCGGCTGGTGGTCCAGCCGGCGGCGCGGCCGAACGCACCCGCCGCGTGGCCCAAGCCGACGGCGGCCACCCCGCTGCTCGTGCTCCGCGACTGTGGTGCGCGGCCGCCGTATGCCGCGGTGCCGCGCGGTGCCTGGACCGCGGTCCTGACGGTGCTGCCGTACCTCGATCCGCGCTCGGCCGGGTATCTGAAGGACGCCGACCTCGTCGGGCTTCAGCGGATGTCGCGTGAGGAGGCCGCGATGGTGCGGCACATTCTCGGCCTCGCGGACAAGGAGACGGCGGCGCTGCCCGATCTGCCCGCGCCGATGGCTTTATGGCGGTCGAGGGATCGGACGACGCGCTACTCCGAGTTGGCGGCGACCCGCTGGGAGGAAACGCTCCTGGGCGAGCCCACGCGCTGACAAACCACCGCGCCAGAGCGCAGCAACGCCGGAACGCCACCGCGGCCGCCCACAACCACCCCCAGCACCACCTCCGCTCCCCCACACTCCCTCACCCCCGCATTCCGTCCCGGCCCGGCAAAGATCCGGCAGCGTAGGGTTGGGGCCATGACGAGCACCCCCGACCCCGAAGAAGTCCCTTACGGCGAGGTCGTCGGCTTCCTGCGCGACCTCATCCGGATCGACACCTCGAACCCGGTCAAGCCGGAACGGCCGGCCGCCGAATACGTGGCGGAGAAGCTCGCCGAGGCCGGGCTCGAGCCGCAGATCTTCGAATCCGACCCGGGACGGGCCAGCGTGGTGGCCCGGATCGAGGGCACAGACTCCAGCGCCGGCGCGCTGCTGCTGCACGGGCACCTGGACGTGGTGCCGGCCGACCCCGCCGACTGGACGTTCGACCCCTTCGCGGCGGAGGTGCGCGACGGCCTGGTGTGGGGCCGCGGCGCCGTCGACATGAAGGACATGGACGCGATGATGCTCGCCGTCACGCGCCGGATGCTCCGCGAGGGCCGCAAGCCGCGGCGCGACATAGTGCTGGCGTTCCTGGCCGACGAGGAGGCCGGCGGCACCTACGGCGCCAAGTTCCTGGCTGATCGCCATCCCGATCTGTTCGACGGTGTCTCCGAGGCGGTCAGCGAAGTCGGCGGCTACTCCTACGAGGTGTCGCCGGATCTGCGGTTCTACCTCATCGAGACCGCGCAGAAGGGCCTGGCCTGGATGCGGCTGCAGGCCCGGGGGCAGGCCGGGCACGGCTCGATGATCAACGACGACAACGCGGTCACCGCGGTCGCCGAGGCGGTCGCCCGGATCGGCCGCCACGAGTGGCCGGTGACCCTGACGCCGACCGTCGTCGCCTTCCTGACCGAGGTCACGGAGGCGTTGGGCGTCGAGTTCGACGCCAAGGACCCCGAGTCGGCGCGGGCCGCGGTCGCCAAGATCGGCCCGCTGGCCCGGTTCATCGGCGCCACGCTCCAGCACACCGCGAACCCGACCAAGCTGGAGGCCGGGTACAAGGTGAACGTGATCCCTGAGCGGGCCTTCGCGGAGGTCGACGGCCGGTTCCTGCCGGGACTGGAGCAGGAGTACTTCGCCGAGATCGACAAGCTGCTCGGCCCGGACGTGAGCCGCGAGTTCATCCACTACGACATCGCCCTGGAGGCACCGTTCGAGGTGCCGCTGGTGGAGAAGATGATGGCGTCGTTGCAGGCGGAGGACCCGGCGGCGCGCATCGTCCCGTACTGCCTGTCCGCAGGCACCGACAACAAGACCTTCGGCACGATGGACATGGGCCGCGGCCTGATCCGCGGCTACGGCTTCGTGCCGCTGAAGCTGGACCCGAGCCTGGACTTCGCGGCGATGTTCCACGGCGTCGACGAGCGGGTGCCGCTGGACGCGCTGGAGTTCGGCTGCAAGGTCCTGGACCGGTTCCTCATGGCCGCCTGATGCCGAGCCGGAGCCGCTGACACCCACCAGGCCGCCACAGACCGACCACGAAGAGAAGGCCCGGCCCCAGAAGAAGATCTGGGTCCGGGCCTTCGTCACACCACCGAGTCCGGTGCTGTCAGGCTTATCAGCTGCCCTGCTGCGGCCACCGCTTGAACGGATCGTCCGCCGCGGGGTCGTGGTAGCCGGGCTGGGCGGGTGCCGGCGGCATCGCGTCGCGCTTCGAAGGCTGTGCCGGGATCACCGGGTCGGCCAGCGCGGGCACCGGGACCGGCTGCGTCGGCATGCTCCCGTCCGCCGTGAACACGTTCAGCGGCACCGTGTCGCTCGGCGGCTCGAGGACCAGCACCGGCACCTGGACGGTGCGGCGGTGGTCTTCGTAGACCGCCCGCGGGTCGCCGGCCAGGCCGTGGTCGGCCAGCGCCTGGCTCGTCGCCTTCTCGTAGAGGTGCACGTAGCCGCAGCGGATCGTGAGGCACTTGGTGAGCTTGCCGGTGATGGACTCGAAGAAGTCCTTCCGGTACGCCTCGTCGGTGACCGCCGAGACCGCGAAGAAGAACGCTGAGAACGTCGTCAGCAGGATCGCGGTGCGCAGCAGCGGCTCGGAGAAGACCAGCTGGTGGCCGCCGCCGAGCGGGATCCGCGCGTCGAAGCCGAACAGCTGGCCCGGTTCGATGATCTTCCGCCAGGACTCCGCCTGCTCGTCGGTGAACTGGCAGGCCGTCTTGATGGTCTCCACGGAGTGGTCGGCCAGCTCGGCCTTGCACTCCGGCGTCCGCAGCCAGTCCGCGATCTGCCCGTTGTTGACCGCCAGCTTGCCCAGCGACACGAAGTACAGGAACACCACCACGGCGAGCAGCAGGATCTGGATGATCTGTGTGAAGGCCAGCACGAACAGCATGTTGATCCGCTGCCGCCGGTTGGTCATCAGCTGCGGCAGCTCGTCGTCGAGCTCGTCGAGGTGCCGGGCCAGCGGGGTGTCGCCGGCCGCCGCCGCCACCGCTTCCCGGGTGTACTCCCCGGACAGGTTCTTGATCTCGCTGGGCAGCCGCACCATCAGGAACCCGAAGGTGATCACGCCGAAGAACAGCGTGGTCCACCACAGCTGGCTGCGCTTCTCGAACGACGAGGCGATGTGCCACATGTCGACGTTCAGGAACAGGAACGTGCCGAACAGCGCGAGCATCGGCAGCGCCTTGCTGGCCAGGTTGACCAGGTTGCCGAGCTCGCGCACCGAGTGCCGCAGCGCCCACAGCACCACCGGCAGCATCGCGTAGGACACCAGCGCGTAGGCCACGCCCAGCACCAGGACGTTCGCGATCCCGTCCGCCATCACCGCCTTCCACGAGGCGTGCGACAGCTTGCCGACGGTCGGGCCGAGGACCACCAGCAGCGCGATCTCCGGGATGCCGATCACCCGCGGCAGGCGGTACCAGGCGTGCGGCTGCCGGATCAGGTTCGCGACCAAAAAAATCACGATCACCGCCCCGAGCCCGACCCCGGCGCCGACGGCCCGGTCGGTCCAGTGGACCGACTTGCTGGTGAGCTCCAGACCCATCTGGAACAGCACGAGTGCGACGAACAACGGCAGCGCGCGCTTGAAGACGTCCTCGGTCGCGCGGTAGTTCTCGATGAAGTGCGGCAGACCGCGCTTGACGAACCATTTCTCGACGTCGTCGAGGTGCTGATGCGCGTCGGCCAGTGCGCGGCGTTCGCTGCGCTTCGAAGCGGCGGTACGCGCGCCGCGGGACATGGTGGGCGTACTCACGGTCCCCCCGGAGAGTGAGCCTATTGAGGCAAGACGTGGATGTAGACGCGCCGATCCTAGAGCATGGCAACCCCCTCATTCTCTGTGGGTTCGCCCCGGATCAGCCCTTTACCTCCACAGTGATCACCGGATCCTGATGCGGTGTCACTCGGCTTCCAGCGGCCGCACCAGATCGGGTCCGTTGTTCTTCACCGAGTTCACAGCCGTGGACACCGGATACGTCTCGAGATGCGGGTCCCGCCCGGCATCCAAAAGTTTGAGCAAAGCTTGGGGATCGCCTTCGCCGGAGCCGTAGTCGGGGTCCAGCCACGCGTCGTAGTGCGCGCGCGGCACGATCACCGGCATCCGGTCGTGGATGTGGTGCAGGCCGCCGGTCGAGGCGGTGGTCAGGATGGTCGCGGACCACAGCCAGGCCGCCGGGTCCTCCTTGTCCTCGACCTCCGGGTCGCGCCACAGCTCGTAGAGGCCGGCGAAGGCCAGGGCGTCGCCGGAGCCGTCGTGGATGAAGAACGGCTGCTTCACCGGCTTGGGACCGGCCGGCTTGTACCACTCGTAATAGCCGTCGGCGGGGATGATGCAGCGACGCTTGGCGAACGCGCGTTTGAACGACGCCTTCTCGCTGATCGTCTCGATCCGGGCGTTGAACATCTTCTGCCCGATCTTGCGGTCCTTGGCCCACGACGGGATCAGCCCCCAGCGGACCTCCCGGAGTCTGCGCACCGCCTCCGACCCGGGCTCGGCGTCGCGCGGGTGCCGCTCGATCGCCGCGACCACCCGGTCGGTCGGCGCGACGTTGTAGTTCGGCTCGAAGTCCTCGGCGACCCGCTCGAACATCTCCGGCTGCGTGATGCCGAGCTGGCCGGCCAGCTGGGAGGGGTCGGTCCGGAGCACGTAGCGTCCACACATGCCTCCGAGCTAATCACGGAACACCCACAACGGGCCCGCCTGGGACCCGGGGGACGCCCGCGTCCGCCGCACGCCCGGCATCCGGTGCCCGCCAGCGGGCCCCCGGCGCAGCGACTAGCCTGGTCCTCATGACCACTGCCGAGAAGATCCTGTGGCCCGCGCCGACCGCCAGCGGCCCGGTCACGGCCGACGTCCGGGTGCCGGGGTCGAAGTCGGCGACCAACCGCGCGCTGCTGCTCGCGGCCCTGGCCGACGGTCCCTCGACGATCACCGGCGGGCTGCGCGCCCGGGACTCGGCACTGATGATCGACGGGCTGCGCGAACTCGGGGTGGTGACCGCCGCCGGCGACCGGTATGACGCGCCGGTGTGGACCGTCACCCCTCCGGAGCAGCTGCGCGGCGGCGGCGACGGAGACGTGGCGCGGGTGGACGTGGGCCTGGCCGGCACCGTGATGCGCTTCCTGCCGCCGGTCGCCGCGCTGGCCGACGGCCCGGTGTACTTCGACGGCGACCCGTACGCCCGCTCCCGGCCGATGGGCACCCTGATCCAGGCCCTGCGCGACCTGGGAGTGCGGATCGACGACGGCGACCGGGGCGCCTTCCCGTTCCTGGTCGAGGGCGCGGGCTCGGTCCCCGGCGGCCTGGTGGAGCTGGACGCCAGCTCCTCCTCCCAGTTCGTCTCGGCGCTGCTGCTGGCCGGCTCCCGGTACGAGCGCGGCGTGGAGGTGCGGCACATCGGCGGCCCGGTGCCGTCGCAGCCGCACATCGACATGACGGTGGAGTTCGTCCGGGCGGCCGGCGGCACCGTCGACGACTCCGAACCGGGCCGCTGGCGCGTCACCCCTTCGGTCCTGCGCGGCCGGGAGTGGGCGATCGAGCCCGACCTGTCCAACGCCGCCCCGTTCCTGGCCGCGGCCCTGGTGACCGGCGGCTCGGTGACGGTGGCCGACTGGCCCGCCGCGACCACCCAGCCCGGGGACGCTCTGCGCGGGCTGCTGCGGGAGATGGGTGCCCGGGTGGAGCTCACCGCGGCGGGGCTGACCGTCTCCGGCGGGGCCGGCGTGCACGGCCTGGAGGCGGATCTGCGCGAGGTCGGCGAGCTGACGCCGACCCTGGCCGCGATCGCCGCGCTGGCCGACTCGCCGTCCCGGTTCACCGGCATCGGCCACCTGCGCGGGCACGAGACCGACCGGCTGGCCGCTCTGGCCCGGGAGATCAACGGGCTCGGCGGCGATGTCACCGAGGAGCCGGACGGGCTGCTGATCCGGCCGCAACAGCTGCACGGCGGCGTGTTCGCCAGCTACGCCGACCACCGGATGGCCACCGCCGGCGCGATCCTGGGGCTGGCGGTGCCCGGCGTGGAGGTCGAGGACATCGCCACCACCGGCAAGACGCTGCCGGACTTCCCGGCGATGTGGGCGGCGATGCTGGCCGTCGACCACGACCCGTCGGCCGCCTCGGCGGGGGTCGCCGGCTGATGGCGCGCGCCGGCCGGAAGCTCGACAGCTACGACGAGACCGATGTGCGGGTCCGGGCGAACCCGCGGGGTTCCCGGCCGCGGACCAAGAGCCGCCCGGCGCACGAGGACGCCGCGACCGGCATGGTGATCACCGTCGACCGCGGCCGCTACACGTGCCTGATCGACGAGGCGAAGAAGTCGCGGACGGTCGTGGCGATGACGGCGCGCGAGCTCGGGCGGCAGCGGATAGTGGTCGGGGACCGGGTGGGCCTGGTCGGGGACCTGTCGGGCTCGCCGGACGCGCTGGCCCGGATCGTGCGGGTGGAGGACCGGCGGACGCTGCTGCGCCGCACCGCGGACGACACCGACCCGGTGGAACGGGTGCTGGTGGCCAACGCCGACCAGCTGGTCATCGTGGCCTCGTTCACCGACCCGGAGCCGCAGCCGCGGATGATCGACCGCTGTCTGGTGGCGGCGTACGACGCGGGCATGGACCCGCTGTTGTGCCTGACCAAGGCCGACCTGGTCATAGCGTGGCAGGAGGACGCGGTCCTGGACATGTACCGGCCGCTGGACCTGCCCATCGTGGTCTCGGCGAACGCCTCGGGCTCCAAGGAGCTGGCGGCGCGGCTGGCCGGCCGCACCTCGGTGCTGGTCGGGTCCTCCGGCGTCGGGAAGTCGACGATGGTGAACAAGCTGGTGCCGACCGCCGGCCGGGCCACCGGCCGGGTGAACGCGGTGACCGGGCGCGGCCGGCACACGTCCTCCTCGGCGCTGGCGCTGGAGCTGCCCGGCAAGGGCGGCGGCTGGGTGATCGACACCCCGGGGGTGCGGTCGTTCGGACTGGCGCACGTGGACGTGAACCGGCTGATCGACCACTTCCCGGACCTGGCGCAGGGTACGGAGAACTGCCCGCGGGGCTGCCAGCACGATTCGCAGGCGCCGGAATGCGCGCTGGACGCGTGGGTGGCCGAGGGGCACGCCGACCCGGCGCGGCTGAACTCGCTGCGACGGCTGCTGGACGCGCGGCTGGGCGGGGAGCCGGCGGGGACCGTCGTCGAGGACTGAGCCGTCGTCGAAGGCTGATACGGGTCGCAAAACCCGACGCCCGCGGACCGGCCGTTCCAGTATCCTGGGCGGCGCCGGTCGCGGGACTTGAAGCGCGACTTCCGGAACCTGCCTATCAAGCAACGATTCGCTGCTCGCGCCCTCCTTCCCCGACCGGCATCAAGCGCCTTTGACGGGGAGGGGACGGCGCACGTGATCTCGACTGGCGACTCGGTGGCGGCGGACGTCGTGGCCGCGGAGGACGTGCTGCTGTTCGTGAACGCGGCGACGGCCTCCACCGGGCAGCGCGAGTTCCACACCGACGCCGCCGACCAGGCGATGTCGCTGGAGTTCCTGCACGAGTACATGCTCGTCAACTACCGCGAGCTCTATGCCGCCACGCTGGCCCTCGGCATCAACGACCACAACGCGACGCTCGTGATCCGGCGGCTGCTGGCCACCGGACGGCACGCCACGGCCGAGCAGAAGCGGGCCGAGGGCGCGCTGATAGCCCGGCGGCTGCTGGTGCTGCCGCCGCCGCGGGTGTTCCGGCTGTTCAAGGCCTTGCAGCGGGACGGCGTGAACAACCGCCGGACCCGCGCCATCGTCCGGGACTGGACGCTCGCGCTGGAGGGTCCCGCGTACCACGCGGTGAAGTACCGCAGCGGGTTCAAGGCCGGGCTCAAGCACGCGCACATCGACATCGGCGACGGCGAGCTGCGGGACTTCCTGTTCGGGCCGCTCAAGCGCAAGCCGTATCAGACGCCGCTGCTGGAGTCGTGGCGTCAGGCGCACTACAACAGCGGCGCTCTCTACCGACTCCCTTACACGGTGGCCGAGGGCTTCGCAGCCAAGCACGGCATCGACCGTGCAGCGTTCCTGGAGCGCATCGGCGACCGGATGACGCCGTGGGAGAAGCTGCGGGCCGGCGAGGAGCCGCCGGAGCCGCTGGACCCGCTGGAGTTGGCCAGCGGGGGGGCGAAGTACTGCGGTCCGCCGCAGCCGTGGCTGACCCGGCTCGCCGTGCGGATCCTGGCGATGCCGTTGGACGAGCGGGCGGACCGCCGCGCCGAGCTCACCCGCGCCCTGCGCAACTTCGCCGCGCACGAGGCCGGGGCGCTGGCCGGGACCTGGGGCCGGGTGACCGCGGTCCTGGACGACAGCTTCTCCTCGTTCGGCTCGCCGGTGAAGCGGCGGCGGCCGCTGGCCGTGGCGCTGGCGTGCCACTTCCTGCTGGAGGCGCTGGCCGCGCCGGGCCGGTACACGCCGCTGTGGGTGTCCGGGCGCGACGATCCGCTGCTGGTCCACCCCGGCGGCGCCACGCCGCTGGGCCTGCGGCTCGTCGACGCGCTGGAGACCGCGCCGGAGCGGATCGTCGTGGTCTCCGACGGCTGGGACAACAGTCCGCCGGGGCTGGCCGGCGAGGTGCTGCGGGTGTGGCGCGCCCGGCTGGACCCGGCGGGGCGGGTGGACGTCGTACACGTCAACCCGGTGTTCGACGCGCGGGCGCTGGACGTGCGGGCGCTGAGCCGGGCCGTGCCGTCGGTCGGCATCCGCGACGCCGAGGACCTGGTGCCGCTGGTGGAGCTGGCGCAGTTCGCGCAGGGCCGGGTCGGGCTGCCGGAGCTGATGGCCTACCTCGACGGACGAGTGCGGAGGTTCCTCGGTGCGGATTGATCTCACCGGTCTGCGGACCGGTCCGTCGCAGGTGTGGGGCGCGCTGCGGCTGGTGCCGCTGCTGCGGGAGGAGCCGGTGGAGAACCTGCGGCTGCACGCGATCGCCTACGGTGACGCCCAGCGCAGCCGGGTGCAGATCACCAACAAGGTCTCCTACCACGCCTACATCCCGCACGGGTTCGTCGCGGACTGGAACCGCGACACCGGCGACGGCGAGGAGTCGGCGGCTTTCGGGACGCAGATCGTCGGCGCGGACGGCACGGTGCAGGGCATGCCGGTGCACTTCCATCGCCGGATGACGAAGAAGGAAGGCAAGCGCCGTGTCCGCTTCCTGCCGCTGCACCTGGCGATGGAGGGCTACCTCGCGCTGCACTTCGGCGGCCCGACGGTCGCCTGGCGGGAGTGGTCGGACCGGGTGATCCGCAACGGCCTGTCGCCGCGGACGGAGGCCGCGTACCGGGGCGCCGTGGTGCCGGGGTTGCAGGACGCGCTGCGCGTGTTCGAGATCCACGAGGGCCAGTGCGGCGTGCTGGTGTACTCGGCGGACGTGCTGGCGGCGGCGTTCGTGGTGCCGCACCCGGACGACTATCGGGAGCTGCATCCGACGCTGCTGCTCGACATGTACGGCGAGCTGGTCTATCAGTACGCGCTGATGATGCCGGCGGTCCAGGAGTTCCCCGTCCGGCTCGACGAGGCGCGGATCGGGAGCCTGGCCGAGCTGCGGGCCGCGGCCGTCGGGCAGTCGCGGGTGTGGGCCGGCTTCGACGACGCGGCGATCGCCGACGCCCTGCTGGAGCACGACTACACCGCCGAGCGCGCCTACCAGATGGGCGACTTCGACCTGATGCGCTTCCGGCCGGTGTTCAGGCCCGGCGAGGAGAACCACATCGGCGAGGCGATCGTCGACGGCGCGGGGCGGATCGCCTATCTGAAGACGTTCCGGCTCTCCGAGGCCCAGATCAGGCGCGGCTACCTGCTGGAGCTGCTGGCCGCGCACGACTGGCGGCTGGCCGCCGCCGCGGCGTCGATCGACACCACGGCGGAGGGGCTGCGCGGCCGGATCCGGGCGGCCGGGTTCGAGCTGATGCTGCGGGCGAAGGGGGAATAGGCCGGTGCCCGGTCCGCTGGACCCGGTCTCGCCGGACCCGGGCATCGCAGACCCCTGCGTCATCGAGCGTCGGCCGTGACCGGCGCGTCCGGGCAGGCGCCCGAGGAGATGTAGGGATCCACGTCGAAGTCGGTGCCGTAGACGACGTACGGCGCCCGCAACGTCTCCGGATGCGCCGCGGCGACGACGTCGGTGTCCGGGATCCTGACGCACAGCGAGCGGTCGTTCAGCGTGTCGTGCACGGTGACCTCGCCGTCGGCCGCGAACCCGGGCGAGAACACCAGCTTCACCGGAACCAGTCCGACGCCCTCGAAGAAGCCGGTCCGGGCGTAGGTCCGGGGCGAGGTGCCGCACCGCGCCGCGGCGGCGCGGTCGCCGCCCGGGGACGAGTCGTCGGCCATCCGGCACCCGCTCGGGCCGTCCACGGCCAGCGAGGCGACGAGCGAGGCGTCCTGCCGCAGATCCTTCATGGAACTGTCGATGTCGGCCGTCGCCCCCTTGATCAGGACCACGCCCAGCACCACGGCGGCGATCCCGGCGATCGCCAGCCCGCCGCCCAGGGCCACCTGCGTCTGGTCGTCGCGCCGCTTCTGCTCCGCGGCCTGGTTCCGCTGCGCACGCTGCTCCAGGTCCTCGCGCTGCGCCGCGTCCATCTCCGGCGTCGGCTCCGGGTCCGGAACCGCGTCGGGATCCGGTTCGGGATCCGGCCGCGACGACGTCAGCAGCAGCAGCACGATCGCGCCCACGAACGCCAGCGCCCCGCAGACCACCAGCGCCCAGCCGGGCGCGGGCGAGCTGTCCGGGCTGGGCTTGCAGTCGATCCGGCACGGCGGCGGCGTGTAGGGAACCGCCAAGAGCGCACCGAGCATCGAATCCCCCCGCGACGTCATCGAATCAGGACCCTACCGCGCACGGCCCCCGGAAATCGATCGAGTTTCGCAGGATGCTGAGAAAACGGCGGCGGCCGGGACGCAGGCTCGTGCGTCCCGGCCGCCGGCCCGGCTGCCACGCCGTCGTCGCGACGCTCGGCTGCCCCGGCCCCCGTCTACATCGACGTCGCCCGCAGTATGGCGCTGATGGTGCGCATCGCGACCGACAAGGTGGCCAGGTCGTAGGTGTCCGAGGCCATGATCTCGTCCAGCACCAGGCGGGAGCGCTCCACGGCGGCGCGGTCCTTGTCGAGCCAGGCCTCGTAGCGCTGCTCGGGGGTGGCGGTCTCGTCCCCGGAGGCCAGCAGGGCCGCGGTCAGTCCGGCGTGCGAGGCGTACAACTCGTCGCGCAGCGCGGCCCGGGCCATGGTCTGCCAGCGGTCGGCGCGGGGCAGCTCGACGATCTTCTGCTGGATGGCGGCGATCTCCATCCGGTCGGCGAGGTCGAAGTAGACCTCGGCGACGTCCAGCACCGGCTTGCCGGCCGCCGCGGCCGTCTCCACGATGTCCAGCGCCCCGAAGATCGAGGGCATCCCGGCCACCGCCGCCGCCAGCTCGCCGGGCACCCCGGCGATGATCAGGTCCTCGCGCTGCTCCTGGAACCGGGTCAGGTGCGGCCCGGCCAGCAGCTTGGGCAGGTGCGCGGAGATGTCGCGCACGCCCTCGCGGAAGTGCTCGATCTGCGCGGTGATGTCCAGCGGGTGGCGCCGGTTCTGCAGGAACCAGCGGGCGGCGCGCTGGGTGAGCCGGCGCACCTCCATCCGCATCGCGGTCTGCACCGCGGCCGGGACCTGGTTGTCCAGCGCCTCGATCGCGGCCAGGTGCCCGGGCATGTCGAAGACCTCGCGCGCGGCGCTGTGCGCGCGGGCGATCGCGTCGGCCGGGGCCCCGGACTCCTCGCGCATCCGGAAGGCGAAGGTGATGCCGGCGTTGTTCACCAGGTCGTTCACCACCTGGGTGGTGATGATCTCCCGGCGCAGCGGGTGCGCGTCCATCAGCGCCCGGTACGGGGTGCGCAGCGGCGTCGGGAAGTAGTCCTGGAGCCGGTCCACGTAGTAGGAGTCGTCCGGCAGCGAGGACAGGAACAGCTCGTCGGCCAGCACGATCTTGACGTAGGCCAGCAGCACCGACAGCTCGGGCTGGGTCAGGCCGGTGTTGGCCGCGCGCCGCTCGGCCAGCTGCTTGTCGCTGGGCAGGTACTCCAGCTCCCGGTTCAGCAGCCCGTCCTTGACCAGCCGGCGCATCAGCCGGCCGTGCGCGTCGATCAGCTCCGGGGCCTGCCACTGGGCGTTGGCCAGCGCGATGTTCTGGTCGATGTTGTCGCGCAGCACCAGGCGCGCCACCTCGTCGGTCTGCTCGGCCAGCGCCTTGTTGCGCTGCTTGACCGTCAGGTCGCCGGCGTGCACCGCCTGGTCCAGCAGGATCTTGATGTTCACCTCGTGGTCGGAGGTGTCCACGCCGGCGGAGTTGTCGATGGCGTCGGTGTTGATCTTGCCGCCGCTGTTGTTCGGGCCGCCGCCGGTGGCGTACTCGATCCGGCCCAGCTGGGTGAACCCGAGGTTGCCGCCCTCGCCGACCACCCGCGCCCGCAGCTGCGAGCCGTTGATCCGGAAGCCGTCGTTGGCCTTGTCGCCGACGTCGGCGTGGCTCTGCGAGGACGCCTTGACGTAGGTGCCGATGCCGCCGTTCCAGAACAGGTCGACCGGCGCCTTCAGGATCGCGTTCAGCAGGTCGTTCGGCGCCATCCGCAGCACCGAGGACTCCAGTCCCAGGGCCTTGCGGACCTGGGCGCTGATCGGGATCGACTTGGCGCCGCGCGGGTACACGCCGCCGCCGGGGCTGATCAGCGAGGTGTCGTAGTCCGCCCAGGACGAGCGCGGCAGCTGGAACATCCGCCGCCGCTCGGCGAACGAGCTCGCCGCGTCCGGGTCCGGGTCCAGGAAGATGTGCCGGTGGTCGAAGGCCGCGACCAGGCGGATGTGCTCGGACAGCAGCATGCCGTTGCCGAACACGTCGCCGGACATGTCGCCGACCCCGACGGCCGTGAAGTCCTCGCTCTGGGAGTCCACGCCCAGCTCGCGGAAGTGCCGCTTCACCGACTCCCACGCGCCGCGCGCGGTGATGCCCATGCCCTTGTGGTCGTAGCCGACCGAGCCGCCGGAGGCGAACGCGTCGCCGAGCCAGAACCCGTAGTCCAGGGCCAGCCCGTTGGCGATGTCGGAGAACGTCGCGGTGCCCTTGTCCGCGGCCACCACCAGGTAGGTGTCGTCCGGGTCGTGCCGGACCACGTTGCGCGGCGGCACCACCTCCCCGGCCACCAGGTTGTCGGTGATGTCCAGCAGCCCGGAGATGAAGGTCTTGTAGCTGCTGATGCCCTCGGCCAGCCACGCGTCGCGGTCCGCCGCCATGTCCGGGAGGTTCTTGGCGTAGAACCCGCCCTTGGAGCCGACCGGCACGATCACCGAGTTCTTCACCATCTGCGCCTTCACCAGGCCCAGGATCTCGGTGCGGAAGTCCTCCCGGCGGTCCGACCAGCGCAGGCCGCCGCGCGCCACCTTGCCGAAGCGCAGGTGCACGCCCTCCACCTGCGGGGAGTACACCCAGATCTCGAACCGGGGCAGCGGCGCCGGCAGGTCCGGGACCGCGTGCGGGTCCAGCTTGAACGACACGTACGGCTTGTGGTCGCCGGCGTCGTCGGTCTGGAAGTAGTTGGTGCGCAGCGTGGCCTGGATGACCTTCAGCAGCGAGCGCAGGATCCGGTCGTCGTCCAGGGACTGCACGGTGTCCAGCGCCGCCTCGATCTCCTCGACGATGCTCTCCCACAGCTCCGGCGTCTCGTGCGAGTACGCCGGGGAGAACTTCGCCTCGAACAGCTTCACCAGCAGCCGGGAGATCCGGCGGTTGCCCGCCACCACCGACTCGATCAGGTCCTGGCTGAACGTCATCCCGCCCTGGCGCAGGTACTTCACGTAGGCCCGCAGGATCACCACCTGGCGCCAGGTCAGCCCGGCCAGCGACACCAGCGCGTTGAAGCCGTCGTTCTCGGCCCGGCCGGTCCAGATCGCGGTGAACGCGTCCTGGAACCGCTGCCGCGCGGTCTCGTCGAGCGCGCCCTCGGTCAGCGATGCCGGGTCGCACAGCAGCCCGAAGTCGTAGATGCGGGAGTCCGGGTCGTCCGGCGACTCGGTCTGCAGGTCGTAGGGGAACTCGTCGACGACCTCGACGCCCAGCTTCTGGAACACCGGCAGCACCTCGGCCAGCGACACCGAGGCCCCGACCCGGTAGATGCGGAACCGCCGCTCGCCCGGCGCGCCGTCCACCTCCTCGTACAGGCGCACCGCGCTGTGCTCCCCGGAGGTCTTCAGGCCTTCCAGCACCTTGACGTCGGCCACGGCCATCTCCGGCCGTTCCTCGGCCTTGTACGACTCCGGCAGCGCCGCGCCGTAGGCGTCGCGCAGCTCCCGGGCCTGCGCCTCGCCGAAGTCGCCGAGCAGCGCCTCGGCGAATTCGTCGTCCCAGGTGCGGGTGGCCGCGGCGAGCTTGGCCTCGATGGCGTCGGAGTCCGGGTCGGCCAGGGTGGTGCCGGGGGCGACGCGCACCACGAAGTGCAGCCGGGTCAGCACCGACTCGGTGTTGCGCACCGTGTAGTCGATGACCGCGCCGTTCAGCTCCCGCATCAGGATGTCCTGCATCTCCAGCCGGGTGGAGGTGTCGTAGCGGTCGCGCGGCAGGTAGACCAGCGCCGAGTAGTAGCGGCCGTAGGCCTCCTTGCGCAGGAACAGCCGCAGGCGGCGGCGTTCCTGCAGCTGCGAGACCGCGATCGCGATCTCGGCGAGCTCGGACTCCGGGATCTGGAACAGCTCGTCGCGCGGGTAGGTCTCCAGGATCTGGAGCAGTTCCTTGCCGGAGAAGGAGTTCTGGTCGTAGCCGGAGTCGGCCAGGACCGCGCGCACCTTGCGCTGCACCACGGGGATCCGCAGTACCGACTCGGTGTAGGCGGGCGCGGCGAACAGGCCCAGGAAGCGGCGCTCGCCGACCACCGTGCCCTCGGCGTCGAACTTCTTCACGCCGACGTAGTCCAGGTAGGCCGGGCGGTGCACGGTGGAGCGGGTGTTGGCCTTGGTCAGCACCAGCAGCCGGGGCTCGCGGGCCTTGGCCCGGGCGTCCGGGCCGAGCTTGGAGAAGCTCTGCGACATCGGCTGGTCGCCGCGCAGGATGCCCAGGCCGGTGCCGGGCACGGCGCGCAGGCTCTCCTCGCCGTTGTCGTCGGTGACCAGGTCGTATTCGCGGTAGCCGAGGAAGGCGAAGTGGTCGTCGGCCAGCCAGCGCATCAGGTCCGAGGAGTCGGCCAGCTCCTCCGGCGGCACCGGCGGCTTGGGCGCCTCGGCGGCCGGGTGCAGGTCCTCGGCCAGGGACAGCGCGGTGGCCCGCATCTTCGGCCAGTCCTCGACCGCCTCGCGCACGTCGCGCAGCACCCGCTGCAGGTCGCCCTCGATCTCGGAGTAGCGCCGGCCGTCGGCGTCCTCGCGCGGGGACAGCTTGTCGATCTCGATGTGGATCCAGGACTCCACCTGCACGTCCGGGCCGGACTTGTCCTGGTCCGGGGCCAGGATCTCCAGCAGCGCGCCGGTGAGGTCGCGGCGCACGTACAGCACCGGATGGATTATCACGTGGATGCCGCGGTCCTGGCGGGACAGCTCGGAGGTGACGGAGTCCACCAGGAACGGCATGTCGTCGGTGACGATCTCGACCACGGTGTGCCCGCTGGACCAGCCGGTGGTCTCCACGCTGGGGGTGTGCACCCGCACCTTCGCCGTGCCCTGCGGCCGGGCGGCGGCCAG
Organism: Catenulispora sp.; assembly: GCA_013361685.1. GTDB lineage: Bacteria > Actinomycetota > Actinomycetes > Streptomycetales > Catenulisporaceae > Catenulispora. The sequence goes on along the minus strand of JABFXP010000368.1, from coordinate 5,952 downwards.
CACGGCGTGGGACAGCGCCGCGGACCGGACGTCCTTCGGGGAGGTGCCGAGCAGGTCCTCCGGTGCCGCGTGCCGGTAGTACTCGTCGAGGAACGTCTCCATCGCGCCGTCCCCGCGGGCCGGCATCAGCACCCCGGCCATGGCGCTCCCGGCGCCGCCGTCGGTGCCGGATCTGGCCGCCTGGCTCAGCAGGTCGGCCTTGGCCTGATCAAGCTTGCCCAGTGTCGCACCCATATACGTGCTCTGCATGGCCGTGTGAACTCAATTCTGTCGCGCGCCGTTGCGTGACTTCAGTGGTTTGCGTGGGGACTCGCAGTGGTGCATGTGGAGTTGTCGGGCGGATCCGGCGCGCTGGTGGTCATACTGAAATGACGACGGACGCGCCGAAAAGTCACCGTCTAGAGCGAACTTCGGAGCTCCCACAGCAGCGGGAAATAGTGCAGGCCGAGGCGGGAGCGCAGGTACGGGGCGCCGGTGGAACCGCCGGTGCCGGACTTGGTGCCGATCTGCCGCTCCACCATCGTCACGTGCCGCGCGCGCCACATCGCCGCGGCCTCGTCGTGGTCGAGCAGGACCTCGGCGAGCTCCCAGAGTTCGCCGTACTTGTCCCGGTCGCGGGCCACCGCGACCAGCGACTCGCGCAGCTCGTCCTCGGTGCCGGTGGCCAGGCCCGAGGAAGCCAGCGCGTGCACGAAGCCGTCCCACAGGCTGGGGGCCGCCAGCCGCCGGGCCAGCCGGTCCTGCTCCTGCTCGGTGAGGCCGCGGAACCGCTTGATGTAGGTCGGGTCCTTCGCGCCCGAGGCGAACTCCAGCTCCCGGAACTGCGCGGACTGGAACCCCGAGGCCGGGGACAGCAGCTCGCGGAACACCAGGAAGTCCTGCGGGGTCATGGTCTCCAGGACCGCGATCTGCCGGACCAGGACGTCCTCGATCACCGCCACCCGCTTCAGCAGGTGCCTGGCCCACCACAGCCGGCCGCCGAACATGGCCTCGGTGGCGGCGTCGACCTCGTGCAGGAGCTGCTTGAACCACAGCTCGTACACCTGGTGGATGGTGATGAACAGGAGCTCGTCATGGGCCGGCGGATCCGATTCCAGGACCTGGGCGCTCAGCAGCTGCTCCAGCCGGAGGTAGGAGCCGTAGGTCAGCTTCGCCCCCTCCTCGCCGAAGTGGTGGCTGGTGACCGTCTCGTCCCCGAAATCCTCCGGGCGGCCTGCGGGGCAGCCGACGACGCTGTCGGCTGGCTGTTCTTTCGTCACGCCTGCCAGGCTACCGCCGCGCGGCCGGGGCTCCGAGGGGTTCGCCGATGACGGAATGGCACGCTTTCGCACAACGGCTGTACAGGTTGGCCATGGGTGGTCGGTGGTTACACGGGCGGTGAGGGGCCCGTCGGCCGTCCTGCCCCGCCACGCCGGCTGCCACGGAGCCGGAAAACAGGGGGTGCGGCCCCGCCGAAGCGGAACCGCACCCTCGTCCCCCGTACGCCGTGACCCCCGTGTCCCCGTATCCCCCGCAGCCCCGTTGGTCCCCCCGAACCGCGGGCCGCGGCCGCCGGCCCGTCAGCCGTCGGCGGCGATCGCCCGCAGCACGTTCATCCGGGAGGCCCGGAAGGCCGGGGCCAGGGCGGCCAGCAGGCCGACCACGGCGGCGCCTATGAACACCGCCACGATGGTGCCCACCGGGATGGCCAGGGTGCTGATCCCGATGCCGGAGAGCACCTTCTGCGCGGCCACGCCCCAGGCCAGGCCCAGGCCGACGCCGAGGGTGGCGCCGAACAGGGCGATCACCACGGACTCCAGGCGGATCATGCGGCGGGTCTTGCGGCGGCTCATGCCGATGGCGCGGATCAGGCCGATCTCGCGGGTGCGCTCCACCACCGACAGGGCCAGGGTGTTGACCACGCCCAGGATCGCGACCACGATCGCCAGGCCGAGCAGGCCGTAGACCATGTTCAGCACGCCGGAGACCTGGTCGTGGATCAGCTTCTTGTAGTCGGTCTGGCTCTTCACCGTGATCTGCGGGAAGGGCGCCATGTCCGCCTTGAGCGCCTGGTAGGCCTGGTCCTGCTTGCCCTTGTCGGCCTTGGCGAAGACCAGGTCGACGGCGGGCAGCTTGTCGGCCGGCACGGTCTTGCCCAGGGTGTCCAGGGAGACGTAGCCGTCGCCGTGGTTGAACACCGTGTCGTCGCGCAGGACGGCCAGCACCGGCAGCTGCACCGGGCCGGAGCCGCCGTGGAAGGTCACGGTGGCGACCGAGCCGACCGTCATGTGCCGGGACTTGGCCTCCGCCTCCGGCAGCGCGATGCCGCCCTTGGTGAAGACGTCGTTCAGCGAGCCGGCCACGGTGCGGACGTTGAAGTCCTGGACCATCGTCGGCGAGGAGGCCGAGAAGGGCATCTTGCCCTCGCCGGAGGTGCCGGACACGGTCGCGTTCAGGAACCGGTTCTCGGTGACGTGCTCCAGGCCCGGGGTGGCGCGCGCCTTGGCCAGCGCCTCCGGGGTGATCTCCAGGCCGCCGTTGGCGGTCAGGATGTAGTCGGCGCCGACGGTCTTGTCCATCTCCGAGGTCGCCGAGGTGACCAGCGAGGAGCCGACCACGGCCATGCCGGAGACCAGCGACAGCCCGATCATCAGCGCGGCGGCGGTGGCGCCGGTGCGGCGCGGGTTGCGCAGGGCGTTGCGCTGCGCCATGGTCCCGATCGAGCCGAACACCGTCGGCAGCCAGGCGCCCAGGACCCGGATCACCAGGCCGGCCAGCAGCGGGCCGATCAGGATCGCGCCGATCAGGGTGACCAGCACGCCCAGGCCCAGCAGCGAGCCGCCGCTGCCGGTGGCGCCCGCGGCCGCCCCGCCGACCAGGGCCGCGGCCCCGCCGGCCAGGACCACCAGGCCGATCAGGTTCCGGATCCGGGAGGACCGGCGGTCGCCCGGGGTGCCGACCTCGCGCAGCGCCGCCATCGGGGTGATGCGCCCGGCGCGGCGGGCCGGGATCCAGGCGGCGAGCAGGGTGACCACGATGCCGACGGCGTAGCCGGCCACCACCGAGGAGACGGTGACCTGCATGTCGGAGGCGGCCAGGTTCAGCCCGACCTTGTTCATGATCGCGATCAGGGCGTAGGCCAGGCCGGCGCCGGTGGCGATGCCCAGGGTGGCGCCGATGACGCCGAGCAGCAGCGCCTCGAACCGCACCGAGCGGTTGACCTGCCTGCGGCTGGCGCCCAGGGCGCGCAGCAGGCCGAGTTCGCGGGTGCGCTGGGCCACCAGCATCTGGAAGGTGTTGATGATCAGGAACGCGCCGACCAGCAGCGAGATCCCGGCGAAGCCGAGCATCACGTACTTCATGAAGCCGATGAAGCCCACCGCGTTGCGGCCGTCGGCCTCCTGCTCGGCGCGGGTCTTGACGTCGTAGCCGGCGCCGAGCTTGCCGGACACCTCGGCCTTGAGCGTGTCGTCGGCGGTGCCGGGCTTGGCGTCCAGGTCCACACCGCTGAAGACGCCGGGCTTGCCCAGCAGCTTGGTCTGCGCGGTCTCGGTGTCGAAGTAGAAGATGCTGGCACCGGGGTTGGTGGTGCGGAAGGTCGCGATGCCGGAGACCGTGACCGGGAAGCTCCCGGCCTGGGTGTCGGTGACGATCCGCAGCTGGGAGCCGACCGCCAGGTGCTTCTTGGCGGCGGTGTCGGCGTCCACGACCACGTCGCCGGGGCCGGCCGGGGCCCGCCCGGAGGTCAGGTCCACCGACGGGTGCGGCGTGAGGTACCAGTTGCCGCCGATGGTCGGGCCGCCGGTGGCGTTGGAGATCGCCTTGTTGTCCGGGCCGACCACCGCCAGCCGCTCGGTGCTGACGTCGCCGTAGGCGGCCTGCACGCCGGGCAGCGCCTTGACGGTGTCCAGCACCGAGGCCGGCACGGTCTGCTCCGGCGAGCCGGGCAGCGCGTCCTTGTCGGACTTGGGCGTGACCGCGACGTCGGAGGCGGTGGTGGCGAACAGCCGGTCGAAGGTCTTGGTGATGGTCGAGGTGAACATCAGCGTGCCGGTGACGAAGGCCACGCTGAGCACCACCGCTATCAGCGACAGCGCGAGCCGGCCTTTGTGCGCGAAGAAGTTGCGCCGGGATGCCTTGAACATGATTCCGTGTCCCCCGTGGCCCTCAGTGCTGCGCCGCGTCGTCGCGGTTGTGGCCGTGGGTGTCGAACTGCCGCATCCGGTCCAGGACCTTGTCGGCGTTCGGGTTCGCCATGTCGTCGACGATCCGGCCGTCGGCCAGGAACAGCACGCGGTCGGCGTAGGCGGCGGCCGTCGGGTCGTGGGTGACCATCACGAAGGTCTGGCCCAGCTCGTCCACCGAGCGGCGCAGGAACCCCAGCACCTCGGCGCCGCTGCGGGAGTCCAGGTTGCCGGTGGGCTCGTCGCCGAAGATGATCTCCGGCTGGCCGGCCAGCGCCCGGGCCACGGCCACCCGCTGCTGCTGGCCGCCGGAGAGCTCGCTGGGCCGGTGCTTGAGCCGGGACTCCAGGCCGACGGTGCCGATCACCCGGTCCAGCCAGGCCTTGTTCGGCTTGCGGCCGGCGATGTCCATCGGCAGCGTGATGTTCTCCACCGCGTTCAGCGTCGGGAGCAGGTTGAAGGACTGGAAGATGAACCCGATCCGGTCCCGGCGCAGGTTCGTGAGCTCCTTGTCCTTCATCGCCGTGACCTCGCTGGCCGCCCCGTCCCGGCTGTAGATCCAGATCTTGCCGGAGCTGACCGAGTCCAGGCCGGCCAGGCAGTGCATGAGCGTGGACTTGCCGGAGCCCGAGGGCCCCATGATCGCGGTGAACCGGCCGCGTTCGATGTCCACGTCCACGCGGTCCAGCGCGGTGACCGCGGTCTCGTCCCGGCCGTACAGCTTGGACACGGCCTGGGCGCGGGCGGCGGTGCCGACGGCGCGGTTGGTGACCGCGGCCTGTGCTGCCGTTGTCATGGTTTTTCCCCTCAGGTGGCTTACTCGGGCAAGGTCGGTGTCGCGACGGTTCCAGGCTGCCAGCAGCAGCTGACGCGCCGCCACGGAGCCACCATGTGTCCGCTGGTGGGGTTAACCCCACCAGCGCGCTACCGGCCTGCACTTAGCGTACGGAAGGCAGTGCTGGCCAGGACGGATGCTTCGCGGTGCGAACCTTGGCCGACGGACCCCGGGCGGCTCGGGAGGCTGAGGCGGCCGGAGCGTCCCGTCGGCTCCGGGCAGCGCCGCGGATCACTCCGAGACGGATTCGACGGCGGCCTCGAGACACGACGTGTCCTCGAAGACCACCGGCACGCGGTTGGCCAGCACCAAGCGCCCGAGCAGGTCGGCCAGCCGCTGCTGGTCCGGCTCGGACAGGGTGGTCGTCAGGTCGGCGACGGCGCCGACGGTCTCCTCGTAGAACTCGACCGCGACCTTCTCGCCGGCCTCGGTGAGGAAGACGCGGACCGCGCGGCCGTCGGTGGCGTCGGCCTCGCGCCGCACCAGGCCGCGGCGCAGCGAGCGGTCGACCAGGCCGGTGAGGCTGGACTTGGCCAGGCCCAGGACGCCCACCAGCTCGCCCATGCCGTAGCCGGCTTCGGGCTTGCCCATCAGGACACAGAGAAGCTGTCCCTGCTGGGACGTGAGCTGGTGTTTGCGAGCCACCTGCTCGTAGGTGGCGTCGACGAGGAAGGCCGAGCGCACAAGGGCTGTCACCACGCCCATCGGGGCTTCGGGTTCGCGCACCATCGCGGCTCCTGGAGATGAATCGAGGCCCCTCAGGAATCTGAGGGGCCTCGTTGGTAGCGGGGACAGGATTTGAACCTGCGACCTCTGGGTTATGAGCCCAGCGAGCTACCGAGCTGCTCCACCCCGCGTCGTGTTCTTGCAGGCTCAGTCTAGCACCTTCCCGCTCCACTCCGGACCGCGCCGATATGGCCCCGCGACCCATTGCCAAGCCGGTCTCCAGCGACC
>JABFXP010000838.1 GCA_013361685.1 Catenulispora sp. | reverse complement strand
AACCCGCCGCCGCTTCCTCGAACTCTCCGGCGTCCTGTCCACCGGCACCTTCGCCGCCGCCTGCTCCGCCTCCCACCCCCACCCCGCCACCGCGACCAACCCCCACCCCGGCACCGCCATCACCCCCGGCGGCCCGATGACCTCCGCCGCCCAACTCGGCGCCGCCGCCCAACACACCCCCCTCACCCCCGGCCAAGGCGTCCTGGTCCTCGTCACCCTCTACGGCGGCAACGACGGCCTGAACACCGTGATCCCCTACACCGACCCCGCCTACCACGACTCCCGCCCCGACCTGGCCTTCACCGACAAGGAAGTCCTCGACCTCGGCGACAACCTCGGCTTCAACCCGGCGATGGCCGGCCTGCACGCGATGTGGCAGCGCAAGCTGTGCGCCGTCGTCCGCGGCGTCGGCTACCCCAAGCCGAACCACAGCCATTTCGTCTCGATGGACATCTGGCAGACCGCCTCACCGGCCGGACCCTCCGGCTCCGGCTGGCTGGGCCGCTGGCTCGACGCCCAGCCCGACGACCAGATCCGGGCCCTGAAAGCCATCTCCGTCGGCGGAACCCTGCCACCCCTGCTCGGCGGCACCAAGACCGCCGGCAGCTCCCTGCCGATCGGCCAGTTCCGGCTGCCCAAGCCCGGTCCGCTGGACAGCGGCTTCATGGCGCTGGGCCAGTCCTCCGCTCAGGATTCGGCGATGTCCGCTTACGCCGCCCGCGACGTCTCCGACTTGTTCACGGTGGCCAAGACCTTCACCCCCGCCTTGGAATCGGCGAACTCGGCGAACTCCGCGAACCCGTCCAAGAAGAACGCGGGAAACAACAAAACCCCCGCCCCCGCCGCCAACGGCAAGCCCGCCACCAAAACCTCAGCGTTGGCTCAACAACTCGCCATCGTCGCCCAGTGCATCAACGCCTCCGTACCGACCCGCGTCTACAGCGTCTCCCTCGGCGGCTTCGACACCCACAGCGCCGAGAAGCAGACCCAGTCGCAGCTGTGGGGCGAGGTCGACCAGGCCGTCGTCGACTTCCAGAACGCGATCTCGTCCGGTCCGCACGGAAAGAACGTGGTCACAGTCCTCTACACCGAGTTCGGACGCCGCGTGAAGGCGAACGCGAACGAGGGCACCGACCACGGCACGGCAGGACCCGTACTCGTCCTCGGCGAGCCCGTGAACGGCGGTTTCTACGGTGAACAGCCCTCGCTGACCGACCTCGACAACGGCGATCTGAAGTTCACCACCGACTTCCGCAGCGTCTACGCCACATTGCTGGACAAAGTCCTCGGCGCCGACCCCGTGCAGGTCCTGGGCGCGGACCAGCCGCGCATCGCCTTCTTGTAACTCCCGTACCGTCCTGTGGCGGTCTGCGCCGCTCTGCATCACCCTGTCTTAACCACCCCGGTCTAGACCGCCGCCCTCTCGACGCGTAGACGGCCTACGTCTGCCGACGTATGCCGAATTGTTACGCGTGGGTTTCCGAAAACCTTCTCAGGACCCTGGTGATCATGAATCCGCCGGAATATGTTGCCTGACACAACATTCCTGACCGGATTCTCGTCCCAGGGGAGGACCTCCCATGCGCGCAAGATGGACGGCCGTCGTGGCGGTCGCCGCGGCCGGCGCCCTCGCGCTCAGCGCCTGCAGCAGCAGCAAGAGCAACAAGCCCAGCGGCACCTCCCCGGGGAACAACACCGGAGCGGTGACCGATTCCAAGGTCGAGGTCTTCTCGTGGTGGACCGGCGGCGGTGAGGCCGCGGGCCTGCAGGCGCTGATCGCCGACTACAAGAAGAAGAACCCGAGCGTGGACTTCGTCAACGCCGCCGTGGCCGGCGGTGCGGGCACCAACGCCAAGGCCGTGCTGAAGTCGCGGCTGCAGGCGAACACCCCGCCGGACTCCTTCCAGGGCCACGCCGGCGCCGAGCTCCAGGACTACATCAAGGCCAACCAGGTCGAGCCGCTGGACGACTTCTACAAGCAGCAGGGCCTGGACAAGGCGTTCCCGCAGAGCCTGATCGACGAGATCAGCTACAAGGGCCACGTCTACTCCGTGCCGGCCAACATCCACCGGGCCAACGTGCTGTGGTTCAACCCGCAGGTGGTGCAGAAGGCCGGCATCAGCTCGCCTCCCACCTCCGTGGCGGACTTCATCGCCGACCTGGACAAGGTGAAGCAGACCCAGCCCGACGTGCTCCCGATCTCGGTCGGCGACCAGTGGACCACCGAGCACCTGTGGGAGACGGTCATGATCGGCGACCTCGGCGCCGACGGCTGGAACGCGCTGTGGAAGAGCGGCGCCAACTGGAACGACCCGAAGGTCACGCAGGCGATCAACGACTTCAAGAAGATCATGACCTACGTGCCCTCCTCGTCCTACGCCGCGGACTGGCAGACGGCCTCCAAGCAGGTCATCGACGGCAAGGCCGCCTACAACGTGATGGGTGACTGGGCCGCCGGCTACTTCACCTCCTCGGTGGCCTCCGGCGGGCTGGCCAAGACCGCCAAGACCGACTTCGACTGGGCCGCCGCGCCCGGCACCGACGGGATCTACGACTGGCTGTCGGACTCCTTCACCCTGGCCAAGGGCGCCCCGCACCCGTCGGCGGCCAAGGCCTGGCTGGCCGAGATCGGCAGCAAGGACGGCCAGGACATCTTCAACCCGATCAAGGGCTCGATCCCGGCGCGCACCGACGAGGACAAGTCGAAGTACCCCGGCTACCTCACCTGGGCGCTGGACGAGTGGAGCAAGGACAAGCTGGTCGGCAGCTTCTACCACGGCGTCGTGGCCAACAACGCCTGGCACAACGACATCGACAACGCCGAGGGCCAGTTCCTGAAGGACTGGAACGTGTCCAACTTCCAGAAGGCGCTGGTCGACGCCGCGCAGCAGGACGCTGAGTAAGCGCCCTGATCTCTCGGTCCACAGCAGGTAGATAGACAGCAGAGGCGGGAAACCGCTGACCCTCCGGTCCACCGGAGCGTCAGCGGCCCGCCGTCCGCATGGAACGGAACAGACAGGAGGAGCCTCGGTGCGTCACGCACGTGCTCGAAACTGGCTTCCGGGGCTCCTCCTGGTGGCCCCCTCGATCATCCTGGTCGCGATCTTCGTCTACGGCCTGATCGGCTGGAACTTCAAGGTCGCCCTCTCCGACCAGCACCACGACTACGACGTCGGCAAGTTCGTCGGGACGGAGAACTTCAGCAACATCTGGGACATCAGGGTCTGGAGCAGCTCGGTCAAGAACGGGCTCATCTTCACCCTCGTGTTCGTCGGCGGCGCGCTGCTGCTGGGCTTCTTCCTGGCCTTCCTGATGGACAAGGCCATCAAGGGCGAGGGCTCCTTCCGCGCCGTCTACCTCTTCCCGATGGCCATCTCGTTCGTGGCCACCGGCGTGGTGTGGAAGTGGCTGATGGCCTCCCCGCACGGCAAGGACGCCTCGGGCCTGAACCGGCTGTTCGCCGATCTGGGCCTGGGATCCCTGCAGAACGACTGGTACAACAGCACCACCTGGACCAACATGGCCTCGCTGGCGCTGCCGGCGGTGTGGCAGATGTCCGGCTACATCATGGCCCTGTTCCTGGCGGGCTTCCGCGGCGTCCCGGAGGAGCTGCGCGAGGCGGCCCGCGTGGACGGCGCCAACGAGTGGAAGGTCTACCGCTACGTGGTGCTGCCGCAGCTGCGGCCGGTGCTGCTGACGTCGGTCATCATCCTCGGCCACATCTCGCTGAAGATCTTCGACCTCGTCTACTCGATCAACGGCAAGAGCGTGAACACCGAGGTTCCCGCGATCTTCATGTGGCAGCGCGTCTACGACCGCGGCGACGCCGCGATCGGCGCCACCGCCGGCGCCTACATCCTGCTGGCCGTGGCCGTGTTCGTGGTGCCCTACCTGGTGTGGTTCGTGCGATCGGAGAAGAAGCGGTGACCGCTGTCGCTGTCGAGAAGAGCGCCCCGCAGCGGACCGGCTCCGACGCCGCCCGCAAGAAGCTGGCCTGGAGCTCGGCACGCTTCGTGCTGCTGATGTTCTTCGTCCTGTTCTTCGTCCTGCCGATCTACGTGCTGCTGGTCACCAGCTTCAAGAACGCCTCGGAGACCGACCCCTCGCACGCCTGGGCGCTGCCGAGCCACTGGAGCTTCGACGGCTGGCGCACCGCGTGGGACGAGATCTCCCCGGGCCTGGCCAACAGCTTCAAGGTCGCCGTCCCCGGCGCGCTGATCTCCGCGGTCCTGGGCTCGCTCAACGGCTACGTGCTCGCCAAGTGGCGCTTCCCCGGCGCCGACGTGGTGTTCACGCTGTTCCTGTTCGGGATGTTCATCCCCTACCAGGCGGTGATGATCCCGCTGGTGCAGCTGTTCACGAACCTGAACCTGTCCGGGTCGCTGTTCTCGCTGATGCTCGCGCACGTCGTCTACGGCATCCCGATCTGCACCCTGATCATGCGCAACTACTACGCGACGATCCCCGACGAACTCGTCGAGGCCTCCCGCGTGGACGGCGCCGGCATGCTGCGCACCTACTGGTCGATCATCGTCCCGAACTCCGGGCCGGCGTTCGCGGTGGTGATCATCTGGCAGTTCACGTCGATCTGGAACGACTTCCTGTTCGCGGTCTTCCTCACCGGCACCAACAACTGGACGGCCACGGTCCACCTGAACAACCTGCTCGGCGCGCAGACCGTGAACTTCAACCAGCCCATGGCCGGCGCGCTCATCACCTCGGCGCCGACTTTGCTGATATATGTGCTCCTCGGCAGATTCTTCATGCGGGGCATGATGGCGGGAGCTCTGAAGGGGTGACGGCGGTGGCGCAGGGGACCGCGGCCGCGGGGGGCCAGGACCGCGTCCGGACCCGCAACCTGTCCGCCCTCCTGCGCCACGTCCACGTCCACGGACCCACCACCCGGGCCGAGCTGACCGCGCTGACCGGCCTGAACCGGTCCACGATCGGCGCCCTGACCTCCGAGCTGACCGGCGCCGAGCTGGTCTGCGAGGAGCCCTCGCCGGCCCGGGCCGGGGCCGGCCGGCCCTCGCTGCTGGTCACGCCGCGCGGCGACCAGAACTACGTGCTGGCCTTCGACATCGGCGTCGACTATCTGTTCGCCGCCCGGGTCGGGCTCGGCGGACAGGTACTGGACCGGCGCGACCTGTACCGGCCGCGCGGGGAGTACCCGCTGTCGGACGTGCTCGGGCACGTGCGGCGCTTCGCCTCGGAGCTGATCGCCGGCGCTCGGCCCGGCTCCTGGTGCGCCGGCGGCGGCGTGGCGATCCCGGCCCTGGTGCGGCACGCCGACGGGCTGGCCCGCGACGCGCCGAACCTGGTGTGGCAGGACGCGCCGTTGCAGGCCGAGATCGCCGCCGTCCTGGCCGGGCTGGGCCTGCGGACCCCGGTGCACATCCGCAACGACGCCGACCTCGGCGCGCTGGCCGAACACCTGCGCGGCTCCGGGCGCGGCTCGGACTTCGTGGTCTACCTCACCGGCGAGGTCGGCGTGGGCGCCGGCATCATCAACAACGGCCGCCCGCTCAACGGCTTCGGCGGCTACAGCGGCGAGATCGGTCACACCGTGGTCAACCCCACGGGCCGGCTGTGCTCCTGCGGGCTGCGCGGCTGCTGGGAGACCGAGGTGGGGGAGAAGGCGATCCTGGACGCGGCCGGCCGGCAGGGCGCGCGCACCACGGTCGCCGAAGTGGTGGCCGCCGCCCGGGCCGGCGACGGCCGCAGCGGGGCCGCCGTTAGGCACATCGGGGGATGGCTGGCGATCGGGATCGGGAACCTGGTCTCGATCCTCAACCCCGAAGTGGTGATCATGGGCGGCATGTTCCGGGAGATCTTCCCGCTGGTCCGGGACCAGGTGCTCGGCGCGCTGACCACCGGGGGACTGCAACCGCCGCGCCAGGACGTCCGCTTCGTGCTGCCGGGCCTGGGCGCCGACTCCACCCTGCTCGGGGCCGCCGAACTGGCGTTCGCGCCGCTGCTGGACGACCCGCTCGGCGTGCGCGGTCCGGTGCGGGACGTGATGTGATCTGTGGTCTGCAATCCCGGTGCGCACACGGCGGCGCGCCGGGGTGAACGGCGTGCGCGCGGCGTGTGAAGATCATGTAGAAGGCGCCCCAAGCGCCAGGGCGGCGCTCAGAGCACGCTTAGACTCTCTGCCGTATAACTGGAAGCCAGGAGCGTTGTATCAACTGAAGGAGGATCGGGTGGCACTGCTGGAGACGATCCAGGGTCCGCGCGATCTGGACAAGCTCAGCTCCGAACAGCTCACCGAGCTGGCAGCGGAGATCCGCGCTTATCTGATCCCGACCGTGGCGAAGACGAGTGGGCACATCGGCCCCAACCTCGGGGTGGTGGAGCTGACCATCGCGCTGCACCGGGTCTTCGAGTCCCCGAAGGACACCGTGCTGTGGGACGTGGGCCACCAGGCCTACGTGCACAAGCTGCTCACCGGCCGCCACGACTTCGCGACCCTGCGCCAGGAGGGCGGCCTGTCCGGCTACCCGGCCCGCGCCGAGTCCGAGCACGACGTCATCGAGAACTCCCACGCCTCCACGGCGCTGGCCTACGCCGACGGCATCGCCAAGGCGCACCAGGTGCGCGGCGTCACCGACCGCCAGGTGGTGGCGGTGATCGGGGACGGC
>JABFXP010000073.1 GCA_013361685.1 Catenulispora sp. | reverse complement strand
GCCATGCCCACGATCGCGATCGGCTCATCGTCCGCCCGGACCCGCGCGCGGACTGCGGCCTTCCCAGAACTCTGCGACGCCTCCTGCCCCGGGATCCGGGTCCGCAGGAACGTGGCCAGCGCCGTCGGCGTCGGGTGGTCGAACACCAGCGACGTGGGCAGCCGCAGACCCGTGGCCTCGTTGAGGCCGTTGCGCAGTTCGACGGCGGTCAGCGAGTCGAGGCCGAGCTCGCTGAACGGCCGGTGCGCGTCGATCGCGGTGCGGTCGGCGTGGCCGAGCACCGTCGCCGTCCGGGTCCGCACCAGCTCCACGAGCGCGGCGAGCTGATCGGCCTCGGACATCGCCGCGAGCCGTGTGGCGAGTGGGCCCCCGGAGGAGGCGGCCGGCGCGGTGCGACGGGCCGGGCTCCGCATCAGGGCACTGAGCAGCGGACGGTCGGCGGCGTTCGGGTCCAGGCGGTCGGGGTCGAGCTGGGCCGGGTCGAAGTGGACGCAGACCTGCGCCGGATGCGGAGCCGCCAGGGCGGCGTCGAGGTGGGTCAGCGCTTGGTGGGTGCTCAGCGGACGCAGGCCGGTGCGGCGGATCCGGGCCTGGTCGACCTCGCTGAGCGTGCCGGTCATGCCGCTGGTCTGCTGCCACGGCCCCCACGCGACGCTGGTGGCCGGCAGGCCGAGTGCGTGGCGGTGCTGGGCCAGCGCGTCGAGATAGGTGTTGGCGGCGGCGTAGTTGGCCTGGCCCGCCCCGCCGAGGATCCCGGCGGCCGAGGAGAAGAGGACGAACGCCGACAGGTCGTGGTGCTCGGTGAGGTCGTGCAGGTTCCACGCCGCGTCGACCTTGGGACGGAGGACGGTGTCGACATGCGTGTCGGTGAGTGCTGTGACGACGGCGTCGTCCAGGACACCGGCGGTGTGGATGACGGCGGTGAGGGGGTGGTCGTCGGGAATGGCGGCTAGAAGGTCGGCCAGGGCGTCGCGGTCGGTGGCGTCGCAGGCGGTGATGGTGGCCTGCGCGCCGAGCGCGGCGAGTTCGGCTTGCAGCTCGGCGGCGCCTGCTGCGTCCGGGCCGCTTCGTGAGGTCAGGAGCAGGTGTCGTGCGCCGTGGTGTTCGGCGAGGTGGCGGGCGGTGAGGGCGCCGAGGGTGCCGGTGCCGCCGGTGATCAGCACCGTGCCGTCCGGGTTCAGGGGAGTGGGCAGGGTGAGGGCGAGTTTGCCGGTGTGCCGGGCCTGACTCAGGCGGCGCAGCGCGGCCGGGACGTGGCGGACGTCGTAAGCGGTGGTCGGCAGCGGGGTCAGAACGCCCTGCGCGAACAGGTCGGTGAGCGCGGCGAGCATCGCCTCGATCCGGTCGGGCCCGGCTTCGACGAGGTCGAACGGGAGATACGACACGTCCTGGCGGATGGTGGCCGGGTCGCGCAGGTCTGTCTTGCCCATTTCGACGAATCGGCCGCCAGGGTTGAGGAGGCGGAGTGAGGCGTCGGTGTGTTCTCCGGCCAGGGAGTTCAGCACCACGTCGAATCCGGCGCCGCCGGTCGCGGTGCGGAACGTCGTCTCGTAGTCCAGATCCCGCGAGGACGCGATCCGGTCGGGTGCGACACCCAGCGCGTGCAGCACCGGCCACTTTGCCGGGCTTGCGGTGGTGAAGATTTCGGCGCCGAAGTGGTGGGCCAGTTGCAGCGCTGCCTGGCCGACGCCGCCGGTGGCGGTGTGGATCAGGACCCTGGTTCCGGCCTCCAGGCCGCCCAGTTCGCGCAGCCCCAGGTACGCCGTCAGGAAGGCCACCGGCGTCCCGGCCGCCTGCGCGAAACCCCAGTCGGCGGGGATCGGAGCGAGCAGTCGGCGGTCGGTGACCGCGACGCTGCCGGTGCCGGTTTCGGGGAACAGCCCCATGACCCGGTCCCCGGGCCGCAGGCCGAGGACGTCCGGCGCGGTCTCGACGACCACGCCCGCGCCCTCGCCGCCGAGCTTCGCAGTACCCGGATACATGCCCAGCCCCACCAGGACGTCCCGGAAGTTGAGCCCGACGGCCCGTAGGGCGATCCGGACCTGGCCGGGCGCCAGGGGCGCCCCGGCGTCGGGGTTCGGCAGCAGGGCGACGTTCTCCAGCGTTCCGGCTCCGGTGGTGTCCAGTTTCCACGCGCCGCCCTCCGGGAGGGCGAGCGGACCGGACCCGGAGTCGGAGGGGGAGCCGGCCCGGTCGTCGTCCGCGCGCTCCAGCCGGGCGGCGTAGAGGTCACCGTCGCGGAGCGCGAGCTGCGGTTCGCCGCAGGCCAGCGCCGCCGGGATCGCGGCGGTCGAGGCGGCGGTGCCGTCGCTGTCCAGGAGCACGAAGCGGCCGGGATGCTCGGTCTGCGCGGTCCGGATCAGGCCCCAGACCGCCGCCTGCGCCAGATCGGCCACCGGCTCGCCCGGCCCGAGCGCGACCGCGCCCCGGGTCAGGATCGCCAGCCGGTCCGCGCGCTGCTCGTCGGCCAGCCAGTCCTGGACGATGCGCAGCATGTCCCGGACCGCTGAATGAACCAGGCCCGGCTCGCCGTTGTCCGCCGCGGTGGTCGGTGGTGTCGGATCGTTGTCACGGCTCGGCGGCCACTGGAGGAGTGTCGTCGAGGCCTGCGAATCGGTGGCGGGGTCGGCGGCGCCGACGCCATCGGCCGCGCGAGCGCCGTCGCCGCGTGCGGGCCAGTCGAGGATCGCCGCGGCGAGCTCGGTCTCGGCCCCGGTCTCGGCTTCGGTGCCGGTCTCGATGCCGGTGCCGAGCTCGGCGTCGGTCCCGGTGTCAGGCCCGGTCGCGACCTCGGTCCCGGCCGTCGTCTCGGCGAGCGTCAGCCGATGCCAGGCCGGCCGATACAGGTGCCGGACCCGCTCTGTCGCCGCCGGGCCGAGCCGGTCGGCGGCCACCGGGCGGATCGTCAGACTCCTGACGGAGACCAGCGGCTCCCCGTTCTCGTCGGCGAGCACGACGCTCAGCGTGCTGTCACCGGTGGTGCGCAGGTGGACCCGCGCGGCGCGGCGGCCGGTGGCGTGCAGGGTGACGCCCTCCCAGGCGAACGGCAGCCGCACCTGGCCGGAGTCCTCGGTCCGCGACACCGCGAGCAGCGGGTGCAAGGCGGCGTCGAGCAGCGCCGGGTGGACGCCGAACCCGGCGACGTCCGTCTCCTCCGGCACCTGGACGTCGGCGTAGACGTCGTCGCCGTGCTGCCAGACGGCGGTCACGCCCTGGAACACCGGCCCGTACTCATAGCCGCGATCGGCCAACTCGTCGTAGAACGCTGCGATGTCCAAAGGCGTGGCCCGCGGCGGCGGCCAGGCGCCGGACAGCTGCGGCGACGCGCCGCTGTCGCCGGAGCCCGCGCCGACGGCCCCGGTCGCGTGCCTGGTCCACACCTGCTCGCCGGACTCGGCGCGCACTCCGGAGTGGATCGCGATCGGCCGCAGCCCGGCGTCGTCCGCCGCGCCCACGGTGATCTGGAGGTGGACCCGGCCGTCGGCCGGCAGCACCAGCGGCTGGTGCAGCGTCAGCTCCTCGACGTGCCCGAGCCCGAGATGACCGGCGGCGGCCAGCGCGAGGTCCACGAACGCGGTCCCGGGCAGCAACACCGTCCCGGCCACCGCGTGATCGGCGGACCACGGCACGTCGTGCGGCGAGAACCGTCCGGTGAACACCGGCGTCCGGCTGTCCGCCAGCTCCATCACGGCGTTCAGCAGCGGGTGCGCCACCGCGCCCAGGCCCAGACTCGCCGCGTCACCGGCAGCGGGTGCGCTGATCCAGTGCCGGCGTTGCTGGAAGGGGTAGGTGGGCAGCTCGACATGCCGGCGCGCCGAGCTGCCGGGCGCCGAGCCGCTGCCCGTCGAACCCTCGCTCGCCGAGCCGCTGCGTGCCGAATCGTCGCCTGCCGGGGCGTCGGCCGCCCGGCCGCCGACGGCCGGATCGTTGACACCGGCCCAGTCGATCCGGACTCCCGCCGTGTGCAGCCGGGCCGCGTGCTGCGCCAGGCTCGTCCGCCCCGGCTCGTCCCGCCGCAGCGTGCCGACGGTCAGGACCCGCCGATCGGAATCGGCCTCGGCGATCTGCTGGACCGCCGCGGTCAGGATGGGATGCGGGCTGATCTCGACGAACGTGCTGTGCCCCTGCGCCAGCAGAGCGCTGACCGTCGGCGCGAACCGCACCGGCTCCCGCAGGTTGCTGTACCAGTACTCGCTGGTCAGCGCGGCGGTGTCGAGCACGTCGGCGGTGACGGTCGAATGGAACGCGGTACCCGTGGACCGGACGGTCAGATCCGCCAGTTGCCCGACGAGCCGGTCGCGCAGCACCTCGGCGTGTGCCGAGTGGGAGGCATAGCGGATCGGCACGCCGCGCGTGCGGACGCCCTCGCCCTCCAGGTGCTCCACGAAGCGGTGCAAGGCGTCCAGGTCGCCGGAGACGACGGTCGCCGCGGGGCCGTTCATCGCGGCGATCCCCAAGGTCTCCCCGACTTCGAGGGCTGCGATGCGCTCAAGGGTCTGATCCAGCGGCAGCGCGACCGAGGCCATGCCGCCGATGTCGGTGATGTCGATCAGCAGGCGGTTGCGGACGGTGATGATGCGGAAGGCGTCGTCCACGCTCAGAGCCCCCGCCGCGCAGGCGGCGGCGATTTCGCCCTGGGAGTGGCCGATGACGGCGTCGGCGTGGACGCCGATGGATTCCCAGACGCGCGCCAGGGAGACCATCACGGCGAACAGCGCAGGCTGCACCAGGTCGTCGCGGTCGAGCGGTCGCGCGGTGCGCAGGACGTCGACCAGGTTCCAATCGACGTACCGGGTCAGCGCCGCGGCGCACTGCTCGATGCTGTCGGCGAACACCGGCGAGGTGTCCAGCAGGTCCGCGGCCATACCAGCCCATTGCGAACCCTGGCCGGGGAAGACGAACACGGTCTTGCCGGGGTGGCGTGCCACGCCGGTGATCAGGTTCGGGGCGGGTTCCCCGGCGGCGAGAGCCTTCAGCCCCGAGGCGAACTCGGCACGGTCGGTGCGCAGGACGACCGCGCGGTGCTCGAACAGGCTGCGCCCGGCGAGCGTGCGGGCGATCTGGGACTCGGAGACGTCGGGATGATCGGGCAGGAAGGAAACCAGCCGCGTCGCCTGGGCCCGCAGCGCCTCGGCGGTCTTGGCCGAGAGCGGCCAGGCCACCGGTCGGCTGTCGTCGCTCACGGCGTCGGCCGGAGCGGGCGGCGCATCGTCCGCCATCGCGGACGCTGGATCGGCTGCGGGTTCCTCGATGATCACGTGTGCGTTGGTGCCGGAGATCCCGAAGGCGGAGATCCCGGCCCGGCGCGGCCGGCCGTTTCGCGGCCACGGTGTCGTCTCGGTGAGCAGTGCCACGGTTCCGGCGGACCAGTCCACGTGCGGGCTCGGCATCGCGGCGTGCAGCGTCGGCGGAAGCTCCTCGTGGCGCAACGCCATCACCATCTTGATGACACCCGCGACGCCGGCCGCCGCCTGGGCGTGTCCGATGTTCGACTTCACTGTGCCGAGACGTAGCGGGTGCTGCGGGTCGCGGTCGCGACCGTAGGTGTTGTGCAGTGCCTGGGCTTCGATCGGGTCGCCGAGGCTGGTTCCGGTGCCGTGTGCTTCGACGGCGTCGATCTGGCCCGGTTCGAGTCCGGCGTCGGCGAGTGCGGCGGCGATGACCCGCTCCTGCGAAGGTCCGTTGGGAGCGGTGAGTCCGTTGCTGGCGCCGTCTTGATTCACCGCGCTGCCGCGGATCAAGGCCAGTACCGGGTGTCCGTTGGCCTGCGCATCAGACAACCGCTCCAGCAGCACCAGCCCGGCGCCCTCGGCCCAGCCGGTGCCGTCGGCCTCGGCCGAGAACGCGCGGCACCGTCCGTCCTCCGACAGCCCGCGCTGCCGGCTGAACTCGACGAAGACACTCGGCGTCGCCATGACCGTCGCGCCGCCGGCCAGCGCCAGTTCGCATTCCCCGCGCCGCAGCGACTGCGCGGCCAGGTGCATCGCCACCAGCGACGACGAACATGCCGTGTCGACCGTCAGCGCCGGTCCTTCGAGCCCCAGCGTGTAGGCGATGCGCCCGGAGGCGACACTCGCCGCGCTGCCGGTGCTCAAGTAGCCCTCGAACTCCTGCGGCGCGCGGTGAGCGAGCAGGCGGGAGGCGTAGTCGTCATACATGACGCCGACGAACACGCCGGTGCGGCTGCCGCGCAGGCCGGTCGGATCGATCCCCGCACGCTCGACCGACTCCCACGCGGTCTGCAACAGCAGCCGCTGTTGCGGGTCGACCGCAGCGGCTTCGCGCGGGCTCATCCCGAAGAAGGTGGCGTCGAATTGGTCGGCGTTGTAGAGGAATCCTCCGTGGCGGACGTAGCTGGTGCCGTGGTGGTCGGGGTCGGGGTGGTAGAGGTGGTCGAGGTTCCAGCCTCGGTTGGTGGGGAAGTCGCCGATGGCGTCGGTGCTGGTGGTCAGCAGGTTCCAGAACTGTTCGGGGGTGTCGGCATCGCCTGGGTAGCGGCAGGCCATGCCCACGATCGCGATCGGCTCATCGTCCACCCGCGTCCGCGGCGCGGACGTCGGCGCACCGGAGGTGGCGAGTGCCGCCTCACCGCCGAGCAGCCGGCTGCGCAGCTGCCGCGCGAGCGCCTCAGGCGTCGGATGGTCGAAGACCAGGGTGGCCGGCAGC
>JABFXP010000954.1 GCA_013361685.1 Catenulispora sp. | reverse complement strand
GGACCGGTGCAGGCGCCGCGCGCGTCGGCCCGGCCCCGCCGCCGGCCCCGCAGTCCGGCGCCGATGCTGGCCAGCAGGAACACCCCGATCGCGATCAGCACGATCGACGCTCCCGGCGGGGTGTCCGCGTAGTACGACATCGTGACGCCGGACATCGCCGCGCCCACCCCGATCGCCATCGCCGCGCCCATCGTGGCCGCGAACGCCCGCGTCAGCTGCTGCGCCGCCGCCACCGGCACCACCATCAGGGCACTCACCATCAGCACCCCGACCACCCGCATGCCCACCGTCACCGTCACCGCGGTGGTGACCGCCAGCAACAGGTTCAGCGCCCGCACCGGGAGCCCGGCGACCCGCGCGAACTCCTCGTCCTGGCACACCGCGAACAGCGCCCGGCGCAGTCCCAGCGTCACCAGCAGCACCCCGACCGCCAGCGCGGCGATCGCCCACAGGTCCCCGTCCGACGTCGACAGGATCGAGCCGAACAAGTACGCGTTCAGATTCGCGTTGCCCCCGGACAGCGAGATCAGCATCGACCCGCCGGCCAGACCGCCGTAGAACAGCATCGCCAGCGCCACGTCCCCGCTGGCCTTGGCCCGCTCCCGGATCAGCTCCACCGCGGCCGCCCCGGCCACCGCGACCAGCACCGCGCCCCACACCGGCGAGGTGTTCGTGATCAGTCCCAGTCCGACTCCGGTCAGCGCCACGTGCCCGAGGCCGTCCCCCATCAGCGCCAGCCGCCGCTGCACCAGGTAGGTGCCGATGGCCGGCGCCGCCAGCCCGATGACCAGCGCCGCCAGGAACGCGCGCTGCATGAAGGCCAGGCCGAAGATGGTGTCGCTCAGCATGCCGGGCCCGCCTTCCGGTTCGGGGCCGCCGCGGGGGACCGCGGGGTCATGGACATCTTCAGGGTCTCCACCGGCGTCGGCCCGGGCGGGCAGGCCGGCGTGCCCGGCGCCGTGCTCGGCGTGTCGTGCGGGTGCACGTGGTCGTGCCCGGGGCGCTCGTGGCCGTGGCCGGGATCGTCCTCACCGTGCTCGACCGGCGCGCCGTCGTACTGCACGGTGCCGGACCGCAGCACCACGGTGCGGTCGATGAGCCGGGCCAGCGGCCCCAGCTCGTGCAGCACCAGCAGGATCGTGGTGCCGCCCTCGGACAGCTCGGACAGCGCGTCGGCGAAGGTCTGCTGGCTGGCCAGGTCCACCCCGGCCATCGGCTCGTCCATGATCAGCAGGTCCGGGCGGCGGGCCAGGGCGCGCGCGATCAGCACCCGCTGCTGCTGGCCGCCGGACAGCGCGGCCACCGGGTCGCCGATCCGGTCCAGCAGGCCGACGGTGCCCAGGGCCTCGCGCACCGCGCCGCGCTCGGAGCGGCCGCGGCGGGCGATCCAGGTGCGCGGCGTCAGCAGCCCGCTGGACACCACCTCGCCGACGGTGGCCGGGACGCCGGCCGCGGCGGTGGTGCGCTGCGGCACGTAGCCCACGCGCTGCCAGGCCCGGAAGCCCGGCAGCGGGGTGCCGAACACCTCGATCCGGCCGGACTCCACCGGATACAGGCCGACCGCCGTCTTGACCAGGGTGGACTTGCCGGAGCCGTTGGCGCCCAGCAGCGCGACGGTCTCGCCGCGGCGCACCGTCAGGTCCACGCCGTGCAGGATGGCGCGGCCGCCGAGCGTCACCGTCACCTGGTGCGCCGCCAGGGCCGGGGCCGTTATTTCGGAGCCGGTGCCGCCCATCAGGCGCATCCCAACGCGGTGCGGAGCGCGGCGAGGTTGTCGCGCATCACGGAGAGGTAGTCCTGCTTCGAGGGGTCCCGCACGCCCTCGATCGGGTCGAGCACCGCGGCCTTGGTCCCGGTGTCCGCCGCGAGCGTCCGTGCGGTCTTGGGGCTGGCCAGGGCCTCGAAGAAGACCGTGGTCACGCCCTCAGTCTTGATCAGGTCCTGGATCTTCGCGAGATGGGACGCCGAGGGTTCCTCCTCCGGGGACAGCCCGGAGATCGGGATCTGCGTCAGGCCGTAGCGCTCGGCCAGGTACCCGAAGGCGGCGTGGCTGGTGACGATGGCCTTGCGCTGGCACGAGGCCAAGCCGGCGCGGTAGTCGGCGTCCAGCGCGGCCAGGTCGGCGTCCAGCGCGGCCTGGTTCGCGCGGTAGTCCGCGGCGTGCGCCGGGTCGATCTGCTGGAGCTTGCCGGACACGGCGTCGGCGAGCTTGCCGAAGTCGACCGGGTCCAGCCAGACGTGCGGGTCGGCGTCGTGGCCGTTGCCCTCGCCGAGGTCGCCGTGGTTCTCCAGGTGCACCACGCCGGCGGCGTCGAGCGCGGCCTTGGGCTTCTCCTGGCCGATCGCGGTGTCCACCAGCGGTTGCAGGCCCTTCTCATAGAGCGCCAGGTCGGCGTTGCCGACGGCGGCGACCTGCGAGGGCGTGAGCTCCAGGTCGTGCGGTTCGGCGCCGGGCTTGGTCAGGTTGAGCACGTCCACGTGCGCCCCGCCGACGCGTTCGGCGAGGTAGGCGAAGGGATAGAAGCCGGCCACCACGTCGAGCCGGCCGTTCTTGACCGCGCCGGGCCGGTCGGCGGCCTTCACACATCCGCTGAGCGCGACGGCCGCGGCGGTGGCGACGGCCACGGCCGCCGGCACCGTGTGGCGGCTGTGACGGGAGTGGCCGCAGCGGCGGCCGGGGCGGTGGCGCGGATCGGGCGCGGAGCGGGGGCCGGGCACAGCGTGGCGCGGGAAGAGCATGACGCCATGGTGACTGAAAATGAAAACGATTGTCAATTTGCCTGATCGTCGCACCGGCCGGGACGGGGCGCGGAGCTGTTCGCCGTGGGTCCTCCCCTTCGCGGGGAAACCGCTCCGAAACCGATCACCCGACCGGCTAAGCTGGGGCATCATCCGAAACCCGGCATCCGGCCGGGCTTCGCCACCGTGGATGCGGTGGCAACAAGAAAGAGAGCGACTGTGGCCGCCGACAAGATCGAGACCATCGTCCGGCTCGCGAAGAGCCGAGGCTTCGTCTTCCCCTCCAGCGAGATCTACGGCGGCACCCGTGCCGCCTACGACTACGGGCCGCTCGGCGTGGAGCTGAAGGAGAACATCAAGCGCCAGTGGTGGAAGGCCATGGTCACCGGCCGGGAGGACGTCGTCGGCCTGGACTCCTCGGTCATCCTGGCGCGTGAGGTGTGGGAGGCCTCCGGCCACGTCAAGGAGTTCACCGACCCGCTGACCGAGTGCCAGTCCTGCCACAAGCGCTTCCGCGAGGACCACCTCATCGAGGCCTACGAGGCCAAGCACCACCGCACGCCGGAACACGGCCTGGCCGACCTGAACTGCCCGAACTGCGGCAACAAGGGCACGTTCACCGAGCCCAAGGTCTTCAACCTGATGCTGCAGACCCACCTCGGCGTCACCATGGACGACGCGGGCCTGGCCTACCTGCGGCCGGAGACCGCGCAGGGCATCTTCGTCTCCTACAAGACGGTGCGCGACGCCTCCCGGAAGAAGCCGCCGTTCGGCATCGGCCAGATCGGCAAGTCCTTCCGCAACGAGATCACCCCGGGCAACTTCATCTTCCGGACCCGGGAGTTCGAGCAGATGGAGATGGAGTACTTCGTCAAGCCCGGCGAGGACGAGAAGTGGTTCGAGTACTGGCTCAACGAGCGCTACAACTGGTGGCTCGACCTGGGCCTGAAGGCTGAGAACCTGCGCTTCTACGAGCACCCCGCCGAGAAGCTGTCGCACTACTCCAAGCGCACCGTCGACATCGAGTACCGCTTCAACTTCGGCGGCCAGGAGTTCTCCGAGCTCGAAGGCGTCGCCAACCGCACCGACTTCGACCTGTCCACCCACTCCAAGCACTCCGGTGAGGACTTCACTCAGCTGGAGCAGGACAGCGGCGAGCGCTGGACGCCGTTCGTGGTGGAGCCGGCCGCCGGCGTGAACCGCGGCATGCTGGCCTTCCTGCTGGACGCCTACGCCGAGGACGAGGCCCCCAACGCCAAGGGCCAGATGGAGGTCCGCAAGGTCCTGCGCCTGGACAAGCGGCTGTCCCCGGTCAAGGCCGCGGTGCTGCCGCTGTCCCGCAACGCCGACCTGTCGCCCAAGGCCCGGGACCTGGCGCAGCGGCTGCGCCGCAACTGGAACGTGGAGTTCGACGACGCCGGCGCCATCGGCCGCCGCTACCGCCGCCAGGACGAGATCGGCACCCCGTTCTGCATCACCGTCGACTTCGACACCCTGGACGACCAGGCCGTGACCGTCCGCGAGCGGGACTCGATGGAGCAGGAGCGGGTGGCGCTGGACCAGGTCGAGGGCTACTTGGCGGCGCGGCTGATCGGCGCCTGAGGCGCGCGCTGATCGACGCTGTACGGCGCCGAACGCACTATTTCGACGCCAAAGCAATGGGACCGCCGGAATCTCCGGCGGTCCCATTGCCATATGCATTTCGTGATCGGCGTGATCTGCGATCAGCACCGCCGTCTGCGCTGATAGTGCCGGCTGTCGCCGGGCGCCGTCAGTGGTGCCGTTTCTTCTCGGTCGGCGGCGGGCACTGCGGCGAGGCCTTGGTGATCGACTCGGCGGTCACCTGCCACTGCCCCTTGGAGCCGGTCGGCACCATCGTGAACACGATCCGGTCGCCGGGCGTGCCGCGCTCCTGGAGCGCCTTGCCCGGGGTGTGGGTCTGCACGTCCCCGCGCACCACGCCGGCCAGGTCCTCGCAGAAGCCGACGCTGGCCTGCTCGGCGTTCAGGCTCTCCACGCTCACGTTCGACAGCACCGCCTGGCCCACCGGCTGGTGCTTGGTGTCGATCCAGGCCTGCGCCCACGTGTGCGCCTGCTGATATCCGGCCCCGGTCCAGTACCGCTTCAGATCGGGCGTGGCGGCCGACAGCGGCTGATACGCCGCCGCGTACTCCGCCTTGTAGGCCTGTGACGCGTTCCACAGCACGATGTGGTGCGTCAGGTCCTGGAAGGCCGGGGTGGTCGCGTACTGCACCTGGATGGTGTTCGGCAGCTGTATGCCCGGCTTCTGTTTGGTGTGGTGTTCGGAGGACGCGTTGTCGGGCGTCTGCCCGGGGCCGGCCTGCTGCTCCACCGTCGAGGGCGGCGGCACGTCCGCGGCGTGCGGATTGGTGTTGCACGCCGAGATGCCGACCGCGACGAAGACGCCGAGCGCGCCGGCCAGCAGGGCCTGCGCGAGTTTGTCGCGCCCCCGCTCGGCGGCCCGCCCCCGCGGCCCGCCCTGGTCCGTGCCGCCTCCGCCGGCACGGCTCCTTGCCTTCACTTCTCTTCTCACTCTCGCCTACCCGCTGTTCCGGTGTTCCAGCGGTGTCCCCCCGCCGGTTTTTAACTCATTCCTTATGACGTTCAGAGTACTGGGCCGGTTGTCCCGGCACCGACTCGAAATATCCCGAACGGGTGCCGCCTCGCGGTATGGGATCCTGGAACCGTGACTTCCCCCCGCAAACCGAACCTGACCCTGGGGACCTTCCCGGTTGCGCCACCCGTGGTGCTGGCTCCGATGGCCGGCATCACCAATGTCGCCTTCCGCCGGCTGTGCCGCGAACACGGCGCCGGGGTCTACGTCTGCGAGATGGTCATGACCCGCGCTCTGGTCGAGCGCAACGAGAAGACCCTGCGCATGGTCACCTTCGCCGGCGACGAACAGCCCCGCAGCCTCCAGCTCTACGGCGTGGACCCGGTCACCGTCCGCAAGGCGGTGGAGATGATCGCCGCCGAGAACCTGGCCGACCACGTCGACATGAACTTCGGCTGCCCTGTTCCCCGCGTGACCCGCAAGGGCGGCGGCGCGGCCCTCCCTTATAAGCGCAGGCTCTTCGCCCAGATCATCGAAGCGGCGGTGCGGGCGGCTGAACCGGCGGGCATCCCCGTCACCGTCAAGATGCGCATCGGCATCGACGACGAACACCACACCTACCTGGAGGCCGGGCGCATCGCCCAGGAAGCCGGCGCCGCCTGGGTCGCCCTCCACGGCCGTACCGCGGCCCAGCGCTACAGCGGCGAAGCGGACTGGTCGGCGATCAAGAACCTCAAAGAAGCCCTCGAAATCCCCGTCCTGGGCAACGGAGACATCTGGGAAGCCACCGACGCCGTCCGCATGATGTCCGAAACCGGCGCCGACGGCGTGGTCGTGGGCCGGGGCTGTCTCGGCCGCCCCTGGCTTTTCGCCGATCTCGCGGCGGTCTTCAGCGGTCAGGACACCCGCGCCCTGCCGACCCTCGGCGAAGTGATGGCCACCATGCGCCGCCACGCCGAACTCCTGGCCTCCTGGCTCGGCACCGAACGCGACGGCGTGGTCGACTTCCGCAAGCACGTGGCCTGGTACCTCAAAGGCTTCCCCGTGGGCGGCGACACCCGCCGGGCCCTGGCGACCTCCTCGTCGCTGGCCGACCTCGACGCCCACTTCGCGCGTCTGGACCCGGACGTGCCGTTCCCGACGGAGACCCTCGGCAAGCCCCGCGGCCGGACGAACTCCCCGGGCAAGGTCTCCCTGCCGTACGGCTGGCTCGCCGACCGCGACGACGACACCGTCCCGGCCGCGGCCGAGCTGGAGGACTCAGGAGGCTGATGCCCGGGCCGCCGCGCCGTTCAGCCCCGGGACAGCACGAGGCGCCGGAACCCTCGAGGGTTCCGGCGCCTCAGCTCTCACGCACTGCG
>JABFXP010000404.1 GCA_013361685.1 Catenulispora sp. | reverse complement strand
CCGGGACCGGCGGCGCGGGCGCGCGGGCTGGGTGCCCAGCCGCGTCGACGTGATCGAGAAGCTGGACGCCGAGGGCCTGCTGCCGGCCATCACCTTCATCTTCAGCCGGGCCGGCTGCGACGCCGCGGTGCAGCAGTTCCTGCACGCCGGCGTGCGGCTGCTGAACGCCGACGAGCGGGCCCGGGTCAAGGCGCACGTGCTGGAGCGCACCGCGCGGATCCCGTCCGGGGACCTCAATGTCCTGGGTTTCCACGACTGGTTCGACGGGCTGCAGCGCGGGGTGGCGGCGCACCACGCCGGGATGCTGCCGACGTTCAAGGAGATCGTCGAAGAACTCTTCGTCCAGGGCCTGGTCAAGGCGGTCTTCGCGACCGAGACGCTGGCGCTGGGGATCAACATGCCGGCCCGCACCGTGGTGCTGGAGGCGCTGACCAAGTGGAACGGTGAGAACCACGTCGACCTGACCGCCGGGGAGTACACCCAGCTCACCGGCCGGGCCGGGCGCCGCGGCATCGACATCGAGGGCCACGCGGTGGTGCTGTGGCGCCCGGACCTGGACGCCAAGGCCCTGGCCGGGCTGGCCGGGACCCGCACCTATCCGCTGCGCTCCTCGTTCAAGCCCTCGTACAACATGGCCGTGAACCTGGTCGGGCAGTTCGGGCACGAGCGGGCGCGCAACCTGCTGGAGACCTCCTTCGCGCAGTACCAGGCCGACCAGGCCGTGGTGGGACTGACCAAGCAGGTCCGCCGCAACTCCGCCGCCCTGGACGGCTACGCCGAGGCCATAACCTGCCACCTCGGCGACTTCGACGAGTACATGGCCCTGCGCCGCCAGCTCTCGGACCGGGAGGCCGACCTGTCCCGGCAGGGCGCCGCCAACCGGCGGGCCGCGTCGCTGGAAGCCCTGGAGAAGCTCCAGCCCGGCGACATCATCGTGGTCCCGGCCGGCAAGCGCGCCGGCGTGGCCGTGGTGCTGGACCCGGGGATATCGGCGGCGACCGCCGGCCGGCCGGGCCACGTCACCGGCGACGGCCCGCGCCCGGTGGTGCTGACCGTGGACCGCCAGGTGGTGCGCCTGTCCCTGACCGACTTCCCCAGCCCGGCCGAACCGCTGGACCGGATGCGCATCCCCAAGTCCTTCAACGCCAAGTCCGCGCAGTCCCGGCGCGACCTGGCCACCGTGTTACGCAGCAAGGCCGGCGACAAGGAGATCCCGCCCTACCGCAAGACCCGCTACCGCACCGAGGCCGCCGACGACGCCGAGATCGGCCGGCTCCGCAAGGCGATCCGCTCCCACCCCTGCCACGGCTGCCAGGAACGCGAGGACCACGCCCGCTGGGCCGAGCGCTACTTCAAGCTGGACCGCGAAACCAAGCAGCTGGAGAAGCGGGTGGCCGGGCGCACCAACAGCATCGCCCGGGTCTTCGACCGGGTCTGCGCCCTGCTGGACCAGCTCGGCTACCTCGACGGCGACCAGGTGACCCCGGTGGGCCGCCGCTTGGGCCGCCTCTACACCGAACTGGACCTCCTCACGGCTGAGACGCTGCGCGCCGGCTTGTGGGAGGGCCTGTCCCCGGCGGAACTGGCGGCCTGCGTCTCGGCGCTGGTCTACGAGGCCCGCCGCGCCGATGACGCCGGTCCCGCCCGCCTGCCCGGCGGCGCGGTCCCGAAGACGCTGGACGACATGGTCCGCCTGTGGGCCAAGCTCGAGGACCTGGAAGCGGACCACCACCTGGAGTTCCAGCGGGAACCCGACCTCGGCTTCGCCCTGCCGGCCTACCACTGGGCCTCCGGCAAGGCGCTGGAGGAGGTGCTCTGGGACGTCGAGATGCCCGCCGGCGACTTCGTCCGCTGGTGCAAGCAGCTCATCGACCTGCTCGGGCAGATCGCCAACGCCGCCGCCGAGCTCACGAGTCCCGGCGGCAAAGCCAGCACCGTGCGCGAGGCCGCGCAGGAGGCGATCGACGGGATGCGGCGCGGTGTGGTCGCGTACTCGATGATGAACGGGTGAGACGGGGCTGGAACTGATTGTGGGGCCGCCGGTTTCGCCGGCGGCCCCACAAAGTTCGGACTCAGAGTCGCGATCTGCGCGATCTGTTTGATCTGCCCGATCCGCTTGGATCTCCGTGATTCACGCGATCTGCGCGATATCAGCGCTCGGCCAACGCCTTCTCCAGCCGCCCGACCGCCGCTTTCAACCCGTACTTCTCCGCCAGCGCCGCCAGCGCGACCGGATCCTCGGCCTGCCGGGGCACCCGGTCGTCGTGCTCGATGACCGGCGCGTCGCGCACCACCCGCACCACCGTCGGCGCGGCGTCCAGATACTCGGCCGCCTCGACGATCCGGGTCCGCTGCGCCGGCCTGAGCGCCGACGCCGGATCCAGCGCCGCGGCCCGCACCCCGGCCAGGTCCCCGTACTGGGAGATCAGCGTCGCCGCCGTCTTCTCCCCGATCCCGGCCACGCCCGGCAGCCCGTCGCTCGGGTCGCCGCGCAGCGCCGCGAAGTCGGCGTAGTCCGCGCCGCGGATCCCGTACTTCTCCCGCAGCACCGCGTCGGTGACGATCTCCAGCTTGGCCACGCCCTTGCCGATGTTCAGCACCCGCACCCCGCGGTCGTCGTCCACCAGCTGGTACAGGTCCCGGTCCATCGTCACCACGTCCACCGGCCCGCGCCCGGCCCAGCGCTCGGCGAGGGTCGCCAGCACGTCGTCGGCCTCGAACCCCGGCGCCTCGGCCCGGGCGATGCCCGCCGCGTCCAGCACCGCCTCGATGACCGGGATCTGCGGGCTCAGCGCGTCCGGCACCTCCTCGACGTCGACGTCCTCCACGCTGGGGCCCTCGACCAGTACGCGATGTGCCTTATAAGAGGAGATGGCCTCAACCCGGAACGCCGGCCGCCAGTCGGCGTCGAAACACGCCACGATCCGGTCCGGCCGGTAGGCGGTGATCAGGTGGCTGAAGAAGTCCACCGTCCCGCGCACGGCGTTCACCGGCATGCCGTCCGGAGACTTGATCGAGTCCGGCACGCCGAAGAAGGCGCGGAAGTAGAGCGTCGGGGTGTCGAGCACCATCAGGCGCTCAGCGGTGTTCGCCATGGCCCGATCCTAAAGGGCGGCACCCCCGCCGCCCGGTCGGCACCGTTCGACATCGCCCGGGACCGTACGGCACCGTACGGCATCGGACACCGTCGTTCGCCGGCGGACGGCGCCGGGCCTCGCCAGAACGCTTACCCGCCCACCACCTCGGCGGACAGATCATCCGGCCGGCCGATCCACGGCTTTCCATACGCCCACTGATTCTCTACGCCCGGTGCGATCGTGTAGTCTGCCACGCGTCGGATGGCCGCGCGCCCTTCGTGTCCCCCCTCGCAAGGCTCTGGCATGACTAGCGACGAGTGAGCAGAAAGCCCCGGTCCATGGCGATAGTGCGGTCGGTGTCCCCCCTACGTCGGCGGGGGGCCATCGCGGCGCGCCTGTGCGCGGGTGCCGCCTTCCTGGCGCTGCTGGCGGCGTGCTCACCGAATCCGGCGAACACCGCACCGCGGGCCTTCGTCGCCCCGCCGGTCGCGATGGCCGAGCCCGGGCCGCAGGTCGAGGGACAGGTGAACATGGTGGTGTGGGCCGGCTACGCCGAGAAGGCCTGGACCGACGCCTTCACCAAGGCCACCGGCTGCAAGGTGAACGCCAGCGTGGCCGGCAGCTCCGACGAGATGGTCGCCGACGTCAAGTCCGGCGAGTACGACGTGGTCTCCGCCTCCGGCGACGCCAGCCTGCGGCTGATAGCCAGCGGCGACGTCGCCCCGGTCGACGTCAGCAAGGTCCCCAGCTACGCGCAGATCTACCCGGACCTGAAGAACCAGCGCTGGAACGCCGTCGACGGCGTCCCCTACGGCATCCCGCACGGCCGCGGCGCCAACGTCATGGTCTACAACAAGGACAAGATCACCACGCCGCCGACCTCGCTGGGCGCGATCTTCAACCCGGACCCGGCGGCGGCCGGGCACGTCACGGTCTACAACTCGCCGATCTCGATCGCCGACGCCGCGCTGTACCTGATGCACCAGCGCCCCGACCTGAACATCAAGAACCCCTACGCGCTGGACCAGACCCAGTTCGACGCCGCCATCGAACTGCTCACCAAGCTCCAGCCCGCGGTCAGCCGCTACTGGGCGGACGCCCAGACCCAGCAGCTCGACCTGGAGAAGGGCACCGACCTGGTCGGCATCAGCTGGCAGGTGGTCCTGAACAACCTGGGCCGCGACGGCTACAAGCAGATCGCCTCGGTCAAGCCGGTCGAGGGCCTCACCGGCTGGTCCGACACCTGGATGATCGCCGCCGGCGCGAAGAACCCCACCTGCGCCTACAAGTGGCTGGACTACATCTCCTCCCCGGCGGTCAACGCCCAGGCCGCCGAGTTCTTCGGCGAGGCCCCGGCGAACTCGCAGGCCTGCGCCAAGACCACCGACCCCAAGTTCTGCGCCGAGTACCACGCCGACGATCCGGTCTACTGGAAAGACGTCTGGTACTGGACGACGCCGACCGCCCGGTGCCTGGACGGCAGCTCCCGGCTCTGCGTGCCGTACGCGGACTGGGTGACGGCCTGGACCCGGATCACGCAGAAATGACGGCGAAGCGAGGCGGTGCGGACATGGCCGAGCGCACGGGCGCGGTCCGGGCCGGCGGCGGGCCGGGCATGCGCCACCGCCTGCCCTTCCGGCGCAAGATGGACCTGCTGGTGATCCTGCCGACGGTGGCCATGGCGGTGCTGATGACCCCGGTCGCGGTGCACGAGGCCGGCGTGGCCTCGGAGTGGAACACCGCCGCGGACTTCCTGGGCTCCACCAAGAGCGTCAGCCAGCTGATCCAGAACCTGTCGCTGGAGCGGGACAAGGCCCAGGCCGCGATGAACGGCGACCCGGATCGCGCCCGCTCCTACGCCGACGCGATCAGCGCCACCAACGCCCAGGTGAGCATCGTGACCCAGGCGTTCGGCGCCAAGGCCACCCCGAAGCTCACCGCCGCGCTGGCCGCCGTGTCCGACCTGAGCTACGTGCGCGAACTGCCCGCCCGCGACGGCCTGTCGCAGAACTATGTGCTGCAGGCCCACGTGCAGCAGCTGGTCGACACCGTGTACGGGGCGATCGACGCGCAGCTGGTCGACGCCCTGGACTTCGCCGGCCACAGCGCCGCCGGCGGCCCGGCCTCGGCGCTGGAGACCGAGCTGGCCGCGCTCTACGCCGGCGACATGGCCGAGAGCCAGCGCGAGGCCTCGCTGACCGCGTTCGCCAGCGCCCCCACCGAGTTCAACTCCGCCAAGCAGTACAGCACCGCGACCCGCATGGACCAGGTCGCGCAGGCCGAGCTCGGATTCGTCCTGCAGTTCCCGGCCGCGCAGGACCGGGCGATGATCTCCGCGGTGCTCAACGCCCCGGAGTACCGCACCTTCCGCGTCTACCAGGACAAGGCCGACACCTACTTCGGCTCCGCCTTCCAGGACCAGCGCGGCGTGATCACCCCGCCGAAGAACCTGCAGGACATCCAGACCCTGGCCGACCGCAACTCGCTCACCTCCGCCTTCGAGACCGCGAGCAACCAGCGCGCCACGGCCGAGGCGCAGATCACCGACCGGATCATCGCCCTGGCCCGGTCCAACGCCCGGCAGGCCGAGACCACCGCGGTCGCGCTGGTCGGCGTCGCCGCGCTGGCCGCGGCCGGCCTGATGGGCCTGTCGGTGCTGATCCGGCGCTCGGTGGTGCGCCCGGTGCTGGCGCTGACCGGCGCCGCCTCCCGGGTGGCCCGGGCCGCCGCCGCCGACCTGGAGCGGGTCACCGACGAGGACCTCGGCGAGTCCGGCGACCTGCCGGACTTCGGCGCCATCCCGGTGCCCACCGACGACGAGCTCGGCGACCTGGCGCAGGCGTTCAACAAGGTCCAGGAGACCGCGGTCCTGATGCTGGAGCGGCAGGTCACCATCCGCCGCAACACCGCCGAGATGTTCGGCAACGTCGGGCACCGCATCCACAACCTCACCGGCCGCCAGCTGTCGATCATCGACCAGGTGGAGCGCACCGAGACCGACCCGGTGCTGCTGGACCGGCTGTACCGGATCGACCACCTGGCGGTCCGCCTGCAGCGCGGCGCGGACAGCCTGATCCTGCTCTCCGGCGAACGCGAGGCCAACCTCTCCGGCGCCCCGATGCGGCTGACCGACGTGGTCCGCTCCGCCGTCGGCCGCGTCGAGGGCTACCAGCGGGTGGTGCTGATCGCCGAGGACGACGCCATGGTCGCGCCCTCGGCGGTCGGCGACCTGACCCTGATGGTCGCCGAACTGGTGGAGAACGCGGTGTCGTTCTCCCCGGCCAGCCAGCGCGTGGAGATCGCGGTCGGGCTGTCGGCCCGCGGCTTCGTGATCGAGGTCGTGGACCGCGGCATGGGCATGAGCCCGGAGCAGATGGCGCAGGAGAACGCCCGCCTGGTCCGCCGCGAACGCCTGGACCTGGCCCCGACCCGGGTGCTGGGCCTGTTCGTGGTGGGCCGGCTGTCGGTGCGCACCGGCGCCGCGGTGGAGCTGTCGGCGACCCCCGGCGGCGGCACCACGGCGCGGGTGTACGTGCCCGGATTCCTGCTGGCCGGGCCGGTGGCCGACGCCTCCGGGCCGCGGGCGCTGCGCGGCGACGCCGCCGAGGC
>JABFXP010000011.1 GCA_013361685.1 Catenulispora sp. | reverse complement strand
ACCTGCCCGACCACCTGCACGACCACCGCAAGCTCGGCCGCGAACTCGGCCTGTTCGATACCGATCCGCTGATGGGCGCCGGGCTCCCGTACTGGCTGCCGGACGGCGCGGTGGTGCGGCACACCATCGAGGAGTACATCCGCGCGCAGGAGAAGCGGGCCGGATATCAGCACGTGTATTCGCCGGTGCTCGGCAAACGCGAACTGTTTGAGATCTCAGGGCACTGGTCCCACTACAGCGACGACATGTTCCCGCCGATGGATCTCGGCTCCGAGCAGGTCGTCATGCGGCCGAGCCTGTGCCCGCACCACGCGCTGATCTACCGATCCCGCGCGCACAGCTACCGCGAACTGCCGCTGCGGATGGCCGAGATCGGCGGGATGTACCGGTCGGAGCTGTCCGGGGTGCTCGGCGGACTGACCCGGGTGCGCGCCATCACCCTGAACGACGCGCACATCTTCTGCACCCTGGAGCAGGTCGCGTCCGAGGCGCAGGACGCGCTGGCGCTGATCCGGGACGCGTACGAGGCGCTGGGGATCGAGGCCGTCCGCTACCGGCTGTCGCTGCCCGGGCCCGGCGGGAAGTACATCGACAAGCCGGACATGTGGGAGCGCGCCACCCGGATGCTGCGGGAGGTGCTGGACGCCTCCGGACTCGCCTACGAGGCCGTCGAGGGCGAGGCGGCGTTCTACGGGCCGAAGATCGACGTGCAGATCGCCGATCCGGCGGGGCGGGAGTCGACCCTGTCGACCGTGCAGATCGACTTCCACCAGCCCGAGCAGTTCGGGCTGGAGTACATCGGCGCGGACGGCGCCAAACACCGGCCGGTGATGGTGCACCGCAGCATCGTGGGCAGCATGGAGCGGGTGATGGCGCACCTGATCGAGCAGCACGGCGGCGCGTTCCCGGCGTGGCTGGCGCCGGTGCAGGTGGCGGTGCTGCCGGTCGGGGAGGACGAGGTCGCCGCGGCGCGCGCCTTCCAGGCGCTGTGCCTGGAGCTCGGGTTGCGGGCCGAGGTGGCGTATCCGGAGCGGGGGAGCCTCGGGGCGCGGATCCGGGAGGTGCGGTTGGCGCCGTATCAGGCGGTGATCGGCGGCCGGGAGGCGGCGGCCGGGGCGGTCGCGATCCGGCTGCGGGACGGGCGGAAGGTGGAGCCGCTGGAGGTCGCGGAGGCGGGCAAGCGCATCGCGGAGCGGGTGGCGGCGCGGGGGAGGGAGTTGTGGGTGTGGTGACGGCGCGCCCGGCGGCGTGCGGGTCGGGGCTGACGCGTGGCTGGTGTCAGGCCGTGCGGCGCGCCGGGTGTGCGGGCCGGGGCTGACGCATGGCCGGTGTCAGGCTCGCGCGGCGCGTCCGGCGTGCGGGTCGACGCCGGGGCGTGGCCGGTGTCAGGCCGCGAACAGTTCGGCCAGGGCCGCCGGGTCGGCGTCGGCGATCGTGTCGGCGGCGATCAGGACTTGTTCGGGCAGCACGATCACCAGCGTGGCCTGGTCGGGATCGTCGGAATGGCCGGAATGGCGTGCTTGAGCGGGCTGGTCGGCGGCGGCGTCCGTGCCGCGGGCGGCCAGCGCCGTCGAGCGCCACAGGTCGGCGGACGGCAGCACCTGGTGCGTGGTGAGGGTCAGGGCGGCGCCGTCCCAGCCGAGGTAGCGGGCGCCGTCCACCCACGGCAGCGCGTCCTGCTCGCCGAGGACCACCAGGTATTCGGGGTCGGCGACGGTGCGCAGGGCGGCGCCGTCGGCCAGGCGGCGGTGGGTGGCGGCGGCCAGGGCGGTGGCGACCGCGCCGACGCCCAGGACGGCCACGGCCGGCAGCGGCGGTTCGCGGCGGTGCCAGGACTCGACCGCGTGCTCTTCGGGGTGCTGTGCGGCCGGCGGCGCGGCCTGGCCGGCCGGGCGTCGTATCTCGGAGATCGTCATCGGCTCGGCACCGCCCCCGCGTTCGGTTCGTTCACCGGAAAAGGATATGCACCGCCGCGCTGACAAGGAGATGTCCGACCGCTATGCGAGCATGAGGGCATGCTGTTGCGGATCGAGGGGCGTGATCTGCCCGGGATGGCCGGTGTGCGGGTCGCGGTGCAGGTCAAGGACAAGCCGAAGGAGCTGCTGGATCCGCAGCGCGGCGACGCCGAGGCGGTCGCGTGGGAGTTGCCGGTCGAGCCGTTCACGACCAAGGACGGAGTCCGTACGCTGCGCGGACGGCATGTTCAGACCGGTATCGGCGGGCGGTTCGTGTATCTGTCGTGGGGTGAGGCCGGTGACGACGGCGCCGGTTTCGTGATGTTCCGCCGCTCCAAGCTGATGCTGGAGGCGATCCCGGACGGTGTGCTCGAAGCCGCGGTCGAGTCGGGCGTCCTGCATGCCCGCGTGCACCTCACCGACGCCAAGGGGCAGCCGATCAGCGCGCGGCTGGTGCCGCCGAAGGTGGAGTGGAGCGCGGGATAGAACGCTCGGCAGGAGATCGCCGGCCTCGGCACTTAACAAGCGGAGTACTAGACTCCCGGGGAAGTTTGGTCAGGCGGTGGACTGGAGAGCGGTGTGACGGACGAGCCGATCGAGTCGATACCCGGATACAGCGATCTGACGCGGATCGGGCTGGGCGGCTCCGGTGTCGTCTTCCGTGCCCGGCAGCAGGCCTTCGACCGTGACGTGGCGGTCAAGGTGTTGCGTGGCGACTTCGACGAGTCGGCTCGCCGCCGCTTTCTGCGGGAGGCCCGGCTCACGGGGCGGTTGACCGGGCATCCGAACGTGGTCACGGCGCTGGACGCCGGCACGACCGACAGCGGCGCCCCGTATCTGGCGATGGATCTGTTCGAACGGGGTTCTTTGCAGGACCGGCTGTCGCAGTCCGGGCCGTTCCCGGCGGCGGAGGTCGCGGTGATCGGTGCGAAGATCGCCGCCGCGTTGTCTGACGCTCACGCCTTGGGCATGGTGCACCGCGATGTGAAGCCGAACAACATCCTGGTCTCGCGTTTCGGCGAACCGGCGCTGGCCGACTTCGGGGTGGCGGTGGTGCCGGAGTCGGGGACCGTGGTCACCATGTTCCGGGCTTTCACGCCGCATCATGCGGCGCCGGAGGTGCTGGAGGGGGCGGATGCCACCGCGCTGTCGGATGTGTATTCGCTCGGGTCGACGCTGTATCAGCTGCTGACTGGGTGGCCGCCTTTCGCCGGTGATGACGACGGCGCGCAGCTTTCGGCGCTGATGTATCGCATCGTGAATGCTCCGCCGCCGCCGTTGGCGTGTCCGGAGCTGCCGGAGCTGGCTGAGCTCGTGATGCGCACGCTGGCGAAGGATCCCGGCGACCGGCCGGAGAGCGCCGCGGCTATGGCGGCGGAGTTGCGGACGCTGGTGGGGGCGGGTGTGCGGTTGTCGGTGACGGCGATCGCGATGCCGCCGTTGTCGAGTGCGGATCCGACGCATGGGGCGGAGCCTGAGGGGGCGGGGCCACGGTTCGTCGGGGCGCCGGGGGCGGTGGCCGGGCCGAACGGGACGGTTGAGGATTCGGGACCCGAGGAGGTCACGGTGCACGGGGCGGGATCGGAGGGGTTCGGGGCCGAGGCGGGTGCGCGGGCGCAGGACGGCGGGCGGCCGCAGGGTTTCGAAGGGGTGCCTGGTCAGGCTTTGGGGCCTGCGGCGGGTGGGTTCGGTGGGGTTTTCGGGCAGCCGGCCGCCGGTGGTTTTGACGGCGCTGCCGCTCAGCAGGCCGGGCCGGGCGGAGCGGTGGCCGGGCAAGGGGGAGCTGTGGTGCCGGGTGGCGGCGCAGCCGGACCGAGCGGGCCCGGCGGCGGGATGGCCGGGCAGGTCGGACCGAGTGGGCCGGTCGCCGGGATACCCGCACAGGGCGCACCGCTGAACCCGGCCCCGGGTTTCGGTCCCCCTGCCTCGCACGTGCCCGGTGCCCCGCCGTCCGCGCCGGATCCGAGGCGTTCGGCCGCCGGGTTCGAGGCGCCGCCGCGGGAGGAGCCTGTTGAGCTGCCGCGGATGGTGGGCGTGGAGGATGAGCAGCGCAGTCGGCGTCGGCGGCCGGCGATCATCGGGGCGAGCGCGGCGGCCGCGGTGGCGGTGGCGATCGGGGCGATCGCGTTGTCGCAGGGTTCGTCGTCGGCGGAGAGTGCGGGTGGGACGCCGCGGTCGGGGGCCGCGATGGGTCCCGGCGGCGGGGACGGCAGCGACTCCGGGCAGCCGACCGACGGGTCGTCGCGGCCGGTCGGGCAGGATGTGTCGGCCGGTGGGCCCATGCCGACGGCGGGCGGGTCTTCCTCGACGTCGGTGAGTGCGGGGACCAACCAGCCCGGTGGCGTCGGCTCCAGCAGCACTGTCGGTGCGCCCGGCAGCACGAGCCATGCTTCGGCCAGCTCGGCCCCCGGCAGCACCGCGCCGCCGGTCACGAAGCCCACCGGTTCCGCGTCCGCGCCCGCGCCGAGCACGCCGGCGCCGCCGCCGAGCACCACGGCGTCCAAGCCGCCGACCACGCCGACCAGCTCCAAGAACATGAGCTGCACCGGCTGGCACATCACCCACGTCGTCGCCGACGACGGCAGTGGTTACGCCGCCTCCGGCACCTTCAACATGCGGTCGGGTCCGTACGCGTCCTGCTCGGCGGTGGGCAAGTTCACCACCGGGCAGCACATGTACATCTGGTGCCACGTCACCAACGGCTACGGCAACATCTGGGTTTACGGGCGCATCGACGGCACGAGCAGCCCGGCGTGGATGTCGCTGGACAACTTCAAGAGCGGGACCACGCTGGGCCCGGCTTGCTGACGCAGGCGCAGGGAAAACCCGGCGGGTGGCCTCACTCCAACGGCAGCCCGGTGTAGTTCTCCGCCAGCGTCGCCGCCGCGGCGGACGAGGTCGCCACGTAGTCCAGCTGCGACAGGTACAGCCGTGCGGTGAACGCGTCGTCGCGCGGATCCGGATGCAGCATCGTCGTCATCCAGTTCGAGAAGTGCTGTGCGCGCCAGACCCGCCGCAGGGCGCGGTCGGAGTAGCGGTCCAGGCCGGTGGCGTCGGTGCGGCTGTACCAGTCGTCGAGGGCGCGGGCCAGCAGGGTGACGTCGGCGGCGGCCAGGTTCAGGCCCTTGGCGCCGGTCGGCGGCACGATGTGGGCGGCGTCCCCGGCCAGGAACAGCCGGCCGTGGCGCATCGGTTCGGCGACGAAGCTGCGCATCGGGGTGATGCTCTTCTCCGTGATGGGGCCGCGTTCCAGTTTCCAGTCGCCCTCGACCGCGAAGCGCAGTTCCAGCTCGTCCCAGATCCGGTCGTCCGGCCAGTTCTCGACCTCGTCGTCCGGTGCGACTTGCAGATACAGCCTGCTGACATGCTCTGAGCGCATGCTGTGCAGGGCGAAGCCGCGTTCGTGGCGGGCGTAGATCAGCTCCTCGCAGGACGGCGGCACCTCGGCCAGGATCCCGAGCCAGGCGAACGGGTACTCCCGCGAGTAGGTGGTCAGCGCGTGCTCGGGCAGGCTCTGGCGGCCGATGCCGTGGAAGCCGTCGCAGGCCACGACGAAGTCGCAGTCGAGCGTGTGCTCGGCGCCGGCGTGGAAGTAGCGGATCACCGGCTGGTCGGTGTCGATGCCGACGATCTCCTGCGCCACCGCTTCGAACAGCAGCGGCTGGCCCTCCTCCAGGCGCAGGGCTATCAGATCCTTGACGATCTCGGTCTGCGCGTAGATGGTGACGCGGCGGCCGTCGGCCAGCGACGGGAAGTCGACGCG
Organism: Catenulispora sp.; assembly: GCA_013361685.1. Taxonomy (GTDB): domain Bacteria; phylum Actinomycetota; class Actinomycetes; order Streptomycetales; family Catenulisporaceae; genus Catenulispora. Next base: position 16,443 of record JABFXP010000011.1, on the reverse strand, counting down.
GTGCGAGCGGCGGTCGAATCGCAGCTCCACGCCGTCGTGGATGAGTCCTTCGCGGTCCAGGCGCGCGCCGGCGCCCGCGGCCCGCAGGACGTCGACCGTGTTCTGTTCCAGGAGCCCGGCGCGCTGCCGGTGTTCGACGTAGGTGCGGTCGCGGGCTTCCAGCACCACCGCGTCGACGCCTGCGCGGTGCAGCAGCTGGGCCAGCAGCAGTCCGGCGGGGCCGGCGCCGATGATGCCGACGCGGGTGCGGCCGGGTGCCAGGGCTGATATCGAGATCGGTTCGGTGCTCAGTGAGGGGTCTGTCATTCCGGTGCTTCCTCGTCGATGCTGTTCAAGACTTCTCGGGCGATGGCGAACGCGCTGTTGGCCGCCGGGACGCCGCAGTAGACGGCGGTCTGCAGCAGGACTTCCTCGATTTCCCCGCGGGACAGGCCGTTCGTCAAGGCGGCGCGGATGTGCATCGCCAGCTCGTTCTCGTGGCCGCCGGCGACCAGCGCGGTCAGGGTGACGGCCGAGCGGGTGCGCCGGTCCAGGCCGGGGCGGGTCCAGATCTCGCCCCACGCGTAGCGGGTGATGAGGTCCTGGAAGCCGGCGGTGAACGGGGTGGTGGCGGCCACGGCGCCCTCGACGTGCCGGTCGCCCAGGACCGCGCGGCGGACTTCGTACCCTGATTCGAGCCGGTCGCCTTCGAAGTGCCGGAGCAGGGCGGCGGTGACGGCCGCGGGCTGCTCGACGCCGGGCAGGTGCGCGGCGCCCGGCAGTTCGGTCAGCGCCGCGCCGGGGATCCCGTCGGCGAGCGTGCGGCCGTGCGGCGGGGGAGTGGCGAGGTCCTGACGGCCCTGGACGACGAGCGTCGCGGCCTTGATCCGGCCCAGGTCGGCGGTGATGTCGTGGCCGGCGATGGCTTCGCAGCACTGCGCGTAGCTCTCGGGGTCGGCGGCGGCCAGGTCGCTGAGCAGCGCGCGCCCCAGGGTGGTGTCGACGGTCGCCGGGTCGGCGAACCAGCGGCCGGGGCTGGTGGCGAGCAACGGTGCGATCCCTTCGGCGCGGACCAGTGCGGCCCGCTCCAGCCACGGTGTGCTGCCGCCGAAGTCGGCCGAGGAGGCGAGCAGCGCCAGGCGGGTCACCCGCTCGGGGTGGTCGACGGCGATCCGCGCGCCGATCGCGCCGCTGAGCGACACCCCGGCGTAGGCGAACGTGGACCAGCCCTGCGCGTCGGCGAGGTCCAGGACGCGGGCGGCCAGGCCGGCGGTGCCGCGGACGTCCGTGCCGGCCGGTGAGCCGCCGTGTCCGGGCAGGTCGAAACGCAGTACCCGGTGACGCCGCGCGAGGGCTGCGAGCTGCGGCTCCCACAGCCGCGAGGACGTGCCGATCGACGGCCCGAGGAGCAGCGGCGTGCCGGACGCCGGCCCGTCGAGCCGGTAATGCAGGTTCATGGAGTCTCTTTCAGTGCGCGGTCGACGAGCAGGGGCGCGGCGCCGAGATAGTCGCGGGGGTCGGTCACGTCGCGCCCGGTGAAGTTGCGTGCCTCGGCCAGGTCGAGCCGGGCCAGGTTCTCGGCCATCCGGTCGGGGTGCACACGAAGGCCGGTCAGCAGCTCCGCCGCGGTCGCCGCCGACCCGCCGACCAGCCGCAACGCCTCGCGCAGCGGCTGCCACTCGGCGTGCCACGCCCCGGCCGGACGTTCGTCCTCGGCCGCGACCGACGCGAACAGCACCGAGGCCAGCGCCGGCACCTGCCGCGCGGCGCCCGCGATCAGCACGGCCCGGACCGGATTCGCCTTGTGCGGCATGGTCGAGGACACACCGCCGACGCCTTCGGAGACCTCGCCGATCTCGGTGCGCGCCAGCACCAGCACGTCCGCCGCGACCTTTCCCAGCGCGCCGGACGCCGACGCCAGCGCCGAGGCGAGGTCGGCGATCGGGGTGCGCAGGACGTGCCACGGCAGCAGCGGCTCGGACAGGCCGAGGGTCCGGGCGAAGCGGGCGACGAGGGCCAGAGCCGTGTCGGCAGGCGACTGGACGGTGGCGTCGCCGGCCGTCACCGCGCCCGGGTCGGGTGACGATGATGCCGCGCTGTCGGTCAGGAGCTCGACGCCCGCGTAGGGTTCGGCGCCGGGGGGAAGCTGTTCGTGGCCGGCGTCGGTCAGGAGGTGGGCGCTGGCGGAGTGGTGTTGCGCGGAGCTGGAAACCGAGTCGGGAACGGCGTCGGAACCGGTGCCCGAATCGGAGCCAGAGCCGGAGGCGGGGCCGGAACCCGGATCGGAGCTGGCGACGGCGTCGGGAACAGCATCGGCACCGCCACCGGAGTCGGAATCGGCACCAGCACCGGACGCAGGCTCGGATCCCGCCCCATGCGGCGCATAAGGAACGTCGGCCTCGGCCAGCGCCACAAAGCTCGCGAGCGTCCCGGCGGCGCCGCCGAGCTGCGCCGGCAGCGACCGGGCGGTGGCGCCGATCGTGCGCCGGGCGCTGGTCAGCAGGTGGTGCCAGCCTGCCGCCTTCAGGCCGAAGGTGGTCGGCACCGCCTGCTGCGTCAGCGTGCGGGCCGCCATCGGGGTGTCCCGGTACTCGGCGGCGAGGCGGCCGGCGGCGGCGATGGCCGTGTCGAGGTCCAGGGCGGCCAGGGTCAGGGCGCGGCGGGCGGTGAGCATCAGGGCGGTGTCGAGGATGTCCTGGCTGGTGGCGCCGCGGTGCAGGCGGCGGTCGTCCAGCGCGGCCAGCAGCGGGGTGACCGGGTTGCCGCCCTCGCGGGTGCGGGCGGCCAGGGCGGCGGCGTCGAGCACGGGCGGCGGGACCCGGACGCCTTGCGCGCGGGCCAACGCCACCTCGGCCTCGATCATGGCGTCGACCAGGGCCGGGTCGCCGGTCACCGTGGCGACCGGACGGCCGGCCCAGATCGGCGCCAGCAGGCCGTAGTCAGCCGAACTCAAGGAACACCGTCTCCTCGGCGCCCTGAAGGTGTACGTCGAAACGCCATACGCCCTCCCGTTCCGGGGTCGCGACCAGCGTCGCACGGCGCGCCGCCGACAGCGAGCCGAAGTCGGCGCCGGCGGCGTCGCCGTCCAGGTAGACGCGGGTGTAGAGGTGGTGCAGCAGGCCGCGGGCGAACACACACACCGACACGTACTGCATCGGCCCGGGGCGGGCCACCCGGACCGTGTAGGAGCCGTCGGCGTCGGTCGGGACCCGGCCGAAGCCGGTCAGCGTGACGCCGTCCCGGCCGATGACGCGTCCCGACGTCGGGTCGCGCCGCATCGAGCCCGGGGCGCCCGGCCCGGTCCAGAACTCCAGCAGCGCGTCCGGGATCGGCTCGCCGGCGCCGTCGTGGACCACGCCGCGGATCGTCACCGCGTCCGGATGCCCGGCCGGGACCACGTCGCCGCCGCCCGCGAACGGCAGCGCGTAGCCGTAGAACGGCCCGACCGTCTGCGATGGGGTGGGAAGCACGCTCATCGTCCCTCCTCCATCCACGTCGCCCCCGGACCGTCCAGCACGATGTCCCACCGGTACCCCAACGCGAACTCCGGCTGCGACAGCTCGTGCACGTAGGCGGCGACCAGCCGGGCGCGCGCCGCGTCGTCCGTCACCGACTGCAGGATCGGGTCGTAGGCGAACAGCGGATCGCCGGGGAAGTACATCTGCGTCACCAGCCGTTGCGTGAACGCCTCGCCGAACAGCGAGAAGTGGATGTGTGCCGGACGCCAGGCGTTGAGATGGTTCCGCCACGGGTAGGCGCCGGGTTTGATCGTGGTGAACGAATAAGCACCCTGATCGTCGGTGAGGCATCGGCCGACGCCGGAGAAGTTCGGGTCCAGCGGCGCCGGGTGCTGGTCCCGCTGGTGGGCGTACCGGCCTGAGGCGTTCGCCTGCCAGATCTCCACCAGCTGGCCGCGCACCGGACGGCCGTCCCGGTCCAGGACGCGCCCGGACACCGTGATCCGCTCCCCGAGCGGTTCGCCGTTGTGCTGCCGGGTCAGGTCCCGGTCCAGGTCGGTGACGTCGGTGACGCCGAACACCGGCCCGCTCAGCTCCAGCGCCTCCGGGTCGGCCACGGCGACCAGCGGCTGGGTCGGGTGTCGCAGCGCGGTGCTGTGGTATGCCGCGTAGGCGCGGTCGGGATGGTTCTGCCGCGCGCCGCCGTCGGCGAGGTGCTTCTCATACCGCAGCCGCCATTCGGCGATCTCCACGTCCACCGACGCCTGATCCGGCACCGGCTGCACCGTCGCCGGGCCCGCCGCCTGCTCGGCCGGCTGTTCCGTCTGCTGCCCCGCCGCCATCACACGCTCCTCGCCTCGGAAAGGGAGTCCGACACCGTGACCGCCGCCTCCGTCCGTTCCACCACGTCCCGCACCGCGACCCCCGGCGCCGTCTCGATCAGGAGCAGCCCGTCCGCGGTCACGTCCAGCACGCCCAGATCCGTGATCACCCGGTCCACACAGCCTCGCCCGGTCAGCGGCATCGTGCACTCCGGCACCAGCTTCGCCGCACCGTCGCGCGCCACGTGCTCCATCACCACGACCACCCGCCGCGCGCCGTGCACCAGGTCCATCGCGCCGCCCATGCCGCGCACCAGCTTGCCCGGCACGGCCCAGTTCGCCAGGTCGCCGCGTTCGGACACCTGCATCGCGCCCAGCACCGCGGTGTCGATCTTGCCGCCGCGGATCATGCCGAAGGACAGCGCCGAGTCGAAGAACGCCGCGCCCGGCAGCACCGTCACCGTCTCCTTGCCGGCGTTGATCAGGTCCGGGTCGACGCCGTCGGGGTCCGGATACGGCCCGACGCCGAGGATCCCGTTCTCCGAGTGCAGCACCACGTTCACGCCGGGCGGCAGGAACGAGGGGATCAGCGTGGGCAGGCCGATTCCCAGGTTCACGTAGGTGCCGTCGCGCAGTTCCAGCGCGGCGCGCGCCGCCATCGCGTTGCGATCCCAGGCCATCAGAGCCGCACCGTCCGCTTCTCGATCCGTTTGTCGGCCGCCTCCTCGGCGCTGAGCACCACGACCCGGTGCACGAACACCCCCGGCAGGTGCACTTCATCAGGGCTCAGAGCGTCCACCAGTTCTTCGACCTCTGCGATTCCCACCCGGCCGGACATCGCGGCCAGCGGGTTGAAGTTCCGCGCCGACTTGGTGAACACCAGGTTCCCGTGGCGGTCGGCGCGGCGGGCCCGGACCAGGCCGAAGTCGGCGACGATCGACCGTTCGAGCACGTATTCGCCGCCGTCGAACTCCCGTGTCTCCTTCGGCGGCGACGCCACCGCCACCGCGCCCGGCTCAGAGCTCGAATACCGCCACGGCAGGCCGCCCTCGGCGACCTGGGTGCCGACGCCGGCCGGGGTGTAGAACGCGGGGATCCCGCAGCCGCCGGCGCGCAGCCGTTCGGCCAGCGTGCCCTGCGGGATCAGCTCGACCTCCAGCTCTCCGGCCAGGTACTGGCGCGCGAACTCCTTGTTCTCGCCGATGTAGGAGCCGGTGACGCGGCGCACGCGGCCGGCCGCGAGCAGGATGCCCAGGCCGCCGCCTTGGGCGTCGCCGCAGTTGTTGGAGACCACGTGCAGATCCCGCGCGCCCTGCGCGTGCACCGCTTTGATCAGTGTCTCGGGGATGCCGGTGAGTCCGAAGCCGCCGACGGCCAGCGTGGCGCCGTCCGTGACGTCCGCGACGGCTGACGCGGCGTCCGGGAAGACCTTGTCCATGTTCCTCGTTCTGGGAGTCGAAGCAGATCAGAAGGGGTAGGCCGGCGTCTCGCCGCGCATCGTCACCCACCGGGTCTCGGTGAACGCCTCGACGTTGGCCGCCGCGCCGCCGAGCCGGCCGCCGGTGCCGGAGCTGCCGACGCCGCCGAACGGGCTGTTCGCCTCGTCGCCGACGGTCTGGTCGTTGATGTGCACGATGCCGGTCGGCACCAGGTCGGCCACCGCCAGCCCGCGCATCACGTCGCGGGTCACGATGCCCAGGGAGAGCCCGTAGTCGCCGGCGGTCGCCAGCCGGACCGCGTCTTCAGCGGAGGAGAACCGGGCTACCGGCGCCACCGGGCCGAACACCTCTTCGGAGAACGCCGGGGCGTCCGGCGGCACGTCGGTGAGCACCGTCGCGGCGTAGAACAGGTCGCGGTAGCTGCCGCCGGCCGCCGTCTTCGCCCCGGCGGCGGCGCTCGCCGTGACCAGGTCGTGGACCTTGTCGCGCTGGCCGGCGTCGATCAGCGGCCCCATCATGACCTGCTCGCGGGCCGGGTCGCCGACCGCCACGGCCGCGGCCTTGGCGGCCAGGCGCTCCACGAAGTCCTCGTACAGGCGCTCGTGCACCAGGTGCCGGCCGGTGGTCATGCAGATCTGGCCCTGGTGGAAGAAGGACCCGAAAGCGGCCACGCTCGCCGCGGCGTCCACGTCGGCGTCCTCGAGCACGATCAGCGCCGAGTTGCCGCCCAGCTCCAGGTGCGCGCGCTTGAGGTGGCGGCCGGCCAGCTCGGCGACGCGGCGGCCGGCCGCCGTGGAGCCGGTGAAGGCGATCACGCGCACGGCCGGGTGTTCGACCAGGGCCTCGCCGACATCGGCGCCGCCGGGTAGTACGTGCAGGACACCCGGCGGCAGTCCCGCTTCTTCGAATATACGCGCGATGGTGACGCCGCCGGTGACGGCCGTGCGCGGATCCGGTTTGAGGATCACGGCGTTTCCGAGCGCCAGCGCGGGCGCCACGGCCCGGATGCCCAGGATGATGGGCACGTTGAACGGGGAGATGACGCCCACCACGCCCACCGGGCAGCGGCGCGCCATCGACAGCCGCGGCTCCTCGCTGGGCAGTAGTTCTCCGTATGGCCGGCTGGGCAAAGCAGAGGCCTCATAGCACTCCTGCTCGGCGACGTGGATCGCGAACTCCGCCATCGGGCGGATCGCGCCGACCTCGCGGACGTTCCAGTCCGCGATCTCCTCGGCGTGCTCGCTCCACAGCTGCGCCGCTTTGCGCAGCACCCCCGCGCGCTGCGAGTGGGGCATGGCAGCCCACTGCTTCTGGGCCTGGACCGCGGACTCCGCGGCCTTCGCGACGTCCGCCGCCGAGGCCCGGCCGGTCGCGCCGAGCACGGCGCCGGTCGCCGGCTCGACCACGTCGATGGTGCCGCCCTCGCCGGGAGTCCACGTCCCGCCGAGGAAGACCTTGTCCCGCCACACCGTCTCGTCAAGCACCACGTCGCCGCCTTCCTCTCGCTGCTCCGCCCCTGGTCGATCAGACGCTAGGCGGAGGCGGTGCACGGTTCAACGAAGTGTTCCGAATATTCGAACGGTCTTCGAAGGAGCGGGACGATCACCGGTTCTCGGGCCGCTCCGGCCGCCAGCCGAGCCGGGCGGAGATCTCGTTGGCGGTGGCGCGCAGCGGCCCCTCCAGCCGCACCACGACCGTCTCCACCGGCGCGTTCCACGTGGTCAGGTGCACCGCGAGGTTCACCGCCGCGACCACGGCCCCGGACCGGTCGCGCACCGGCGCGGCCACCGAACGCAAGCCCGGGGCCAGCTCCTCGTCGTTCACGGCGATGCCGCTGGCCCGGACCCGCTCCAGCACCGCGAGCAGCTGTTCGCGGCCGGTGATGGTCTTCGGGCCGCGGCGGGCGAACTCCGAGCGCTCCAGCAGCGCCGCGAGCTGGTCCGGCTCCTTGTCGGCGAGCAGCACCTTGCCCATCGACGTGCAGTAGGCCGGCAGGCGCGAGCCGACGTGCAGCGTGATGTCCATCGGGAAGCCGGTGGCGCGGCGCGAGCGGCGGCGGTCGACGTAGACGACGTCGGAGCCGTCCAGGACCGCCATGCTCGCCGGATAGCCGGTCTCATCGGACAGGGCCTGCAGCGGTTGCGCCGCGATCCGGGTGATCTCCATCGAGTTCAGGGCCGCGAAGCCCAGGTCGATGACGCGCGGGCCGAGGGAGTACTTGCGCGTGTCCGGGTCCTGGAGGACGTAGCCGAGCTTGGCCAGGGTCGCGACGTAGCGGTGCGCGGTGCTCTTGGTCAGGCCGGCCGCGCGCGCCAGGTCGGCGATGCCCAGGACCGGGCGGTGCTCGGTGAAGGCGGACAGGATCAGCAGGCCGCGCTCCAGGGACTGGGAGAAGCCGGCCGTCGGCGCTGAAGCTGCCGGGCTGCCCTCTGCTGACGTGCTCATACGCCTCACGCTAGCCGCGAGCCACACTTTCGGGCAGCTCGGGGGTGGTGCTCGCCCATTCGGGGCACGGACCGCACCCGGACCGGCCTGCGGCATTCGACGCGGTCCTGTATCCACATCCGGCATAACCGTTTCATCTTTGCGAAGCGGGAGAAAAGCGCCGTGTGTATGACTGGGACGAAGTGCTGCGCGAGGCCGAGCGGCGGTCCGGGGACGGCGCCGAGGCGCGGGACCGGCTGATCGTCAACCTGGGGCCGCAGCATCCCAGCACGCACGGGGTGCTGCGGCTGATCCTGGAGCTGGAGGGCGAGAGCGTCGTCGAGGCCCGGTGCGGCATCGGCTATCTGCACACCGGCATCGAGAAGAATTTGGAGTACCGGAACTGGACGCAGGCCGTCACGTTCCTGACCCGCGCCGACTACCTGATGCCGCTGTTCAACGAGACCGTGTACTGCCGCGCGGTGGAGGCGCTGCTCGACATCGAGGACGACGTGCCGCCGCGGGCCAACGTCATCAGGGTCCTGCTGATGGAGCTGAACCGGATCTCCTCGCACCTGGTGGCGATCGGCACCGGCGGGATGGAGCTGGGGGCGCTGACCGTCATGACGAACGCGTTCCGGGACCGCGAGCCGGTGCTCGACGTCCTGGAGGCGATCACCGGGAACCGGATGAACCACGCCTACGTGCGGCCCGGCGGGCTGGCGCAGGACCTGCCGGAGGGCGCGGTCGCCGCGATCAGGGACCTGATCCGCGAGTTCCCCGAGCGGCTGCGGGACTATGAGCGGCTGCTGAACGCGAACCCGGTGTTCCTGGGGCGGACGCGGGAAGTCGGCTACCTGGACCTGGCCGGATGCATACGGTTGGGCATGACCGGGCCGGTGCTGCGCGCCGCCGGGCTGCCGCACGATCTGCGCAAGGCCGAACCGTATCTGGGGTATGACACGTATGAGTTCGACGTGCCGACCGCCGACGGGTGCGACGCGTACAGCCGCTACCTGGTGCGGATGTATGAGATGGCCGAATCGCTGCGCATCGTCGAACAATGCCTGGACCGGCTGGAGCCCGGCCCGGTGATGGTCGCCGACCCGAAGATCGCCTGGCCGGCGCGCCTGGCGCTCGGCGGAGGCGGCAACGGCACGCCGGGAGACGGGCTGGGCAACTCCGACGAGTGGGTGCGGCACATCATGGCCGAGTCGATGGAGGCGCTGATCCACCATTTCAAGCTGGTCACCGAGGGGTTCGCGGTGCCGGCCGGGCAGGTGTACTCCAGCGTGGAGTCGCCGCGCGGAGAACTCGGGGCGCATGTGGTGAGCGACGGCGGGACGCGGCCGTTCCGGGTGCATCTGCGGGATCCGTCGTTCGCCCACCTGCAGGCGGTGCCGGCGATGGCCGAGGGCGGGATGCTGGCGGACGTGATCGCGGTGGTGGCTTCGCTGGATCCGGTGCTGGGCGGCGCGGATCGGTGACGTGCGGTTGAGCGGTGGCGTGCGGTTGATCGGCGGCGGAGCCGAGCGGTGGCGGGGGAGCCGGCAGATGACGGTGCCCGCCGAAGCGTTGAGCTCTTGACTGCCCACGTTCCGTGACTAGGTTCGTGTCATCGAACTCTGCGAAAAGGGGGCTCCCGTGAACCAGAGGCAGAAGCTGCGGCGCCGGCACGGCAAGCTGCGGCGGCACCGGACCATCGCGCACATCCGCAAGCACCATCTGCGCGGACGGCACCTCGGGTAGGGGTGCGGCGGCGCGACTCGCTCACATCTTCTTTACAGCGAGTCTTGTCGCGTAAAGCAATATCGGCCAGACTGGCGGCATGGAGCACTTCGACGTGGTCGTGGTCGGCGCCGGGCTGTCCGGGATCGGCGCCGGATACCGGTTGCAGACCGAGTGTCCGGAGCGGAGCTACGTGATCCTGGAGGCCCGGGACGCCATCGGCGGGACGTGGGACCTGTTCCGCTACCCCGGCGTGCGGTCGGACTCCGACATGTTCACGCTCGGGTACCCGTTCCGGCCCTGGCGCGCGCCCAAGTCCATCGCCGACGGCGACACCATCCGCGACTACATCCGCGACACCGCGAAGCAGTACGGCATCGACGGCCGGATCCGGTTCCGGACCCGGGTGGCCGGCGCCGACTGGTCCAGCGAGCAGGCGCGGTGGACGGTGACGGTCGAGCGGGACGCCGAGGACGGGACGGTCGAACAGCAGACGCTGACCTGCGACTTCCTGTACTCCTGCGCCGGCTACTACGACTACGGCGCCGGCTACACCCCGGACTTCCCGGGCATCGGCGACTTCCGGGGCGAGGTCGTGCACCCGCAGTTCTGGCCCGAGGACCTGGACTACGCGGGCAAGCGCGTCGTGATCATCGGCAGCGGCGCCACGGCGGTGACGCTGGTGCCGTCGCTGGCGCCCGAAGCCGGGCACGTCACCATGCTCCAGCGCTCGCCGACCTGGATCGGCGCGGTGCCGGGCCGGGACAAGCTGGCCGACCGGCTGCGCGCGGTGCTGCCGCCCAGGCTCGCGCACCGCGTCATCCGGGCCAAGAACATCGCGTTCTCGATCGGCGTGTACCAGTTCTGCCGACGCCGGCCCGAGGCCGCGCGGCGGCTGTTCACGAAGCTCGCCACCCGCTTCCTCAAGGACGAGGAGATGGTGCGGGAGCACTTCACGCCGAGCTACAACCCGTGGGAGCAGCGGCTGTGCGCGGCGCCGGACGCGGACTTCTTCCGGGCGATCCGCAGCGGCCGGGCCGATGTGGTGACCGACCACATCGAGGAGTTCGTGCCCGAGGGCATCCGCCTGAAGTCGGGCCGGCTGCTCGAAGCCGACGTGGTCGTGACCGCGACCGGGCTGCGGCTGCTGGCGTTCGGCGGCATCGCCCCGCGCGTGGACGGCGTCGAGGTCCCGTTGGCCGAACAGTTCGTGTGGCGCGGCGCGATGGTCACCGGCATCCCGAACTTCGCGGTGTGCATCGGCTACACCAATGCCTCCTGGACGCTGCGCGGCGACCTGACTTCGCGGCTGGTGTGCAAGATCCTGAACCACATGGACGCGCGCGGCTACCCGGCGGTGGTCCCGGTCCCGGACGGCACGCTGCGCGAACGTCCGCTGCTGGATCTGAACTCCGGGTACATCCAGCGCTCCATCCAGGCGTTCCCGCGCGCCGGGCATCGCAGCCCGTGGCGGGTGCGGCAGAACTACATCCTGGACGCCGCGACTACGATGCGGACCGACCTGGACAAGACGCTGCGGCCGGCGCGGCGGGAGACGGCGAAGGTGGGGGTGCGGTCGTGACGGAGGATGGGGAGCAGTTGGTGGGTGAGGTGGCGGCGGACGCGGAAGCGGGCGTAGACGCGGAAGCGGAAGCGGAAGCGGAAGCGGAAGTCGTTGAGGCCTCGGCGGGCGACCCGGGCGAGGCGGGCCAGGAGACGGCTGCGGGCGACCCGGGCGACGCGGACCGGGAGACGGCTGCGGGCGACGCTGCGGAGCTGGAGGCGGGCCCGGAGGCGGACGGCGCTCCGGCTGAAGAAGCAGACAGTGCAGAAGCCGCTGAGGCCGCGGTTCCGCAGACGGCCGGCGCGGACCCGGTGGCGCGCGCGATGACCAAACCCGCGCCGTTGCCGCCCTTCCGCTTCAACGGCGCGGTGGCCGTCGTCACCGGTGCGGCGGGCGGGATGGGTGAGCAGCTCGCGTACGGTCTGGCGTTGCGGGGCACGCATCTTGTCCTCATCGACCGGGATGCCGAGCGGCTGGCGGCGGTGGCCGGGACCGTGGCGCGGCGGCGGCCGGAGACGCGGGTGCGGACCTTCGTCGTCGACCTGGCCGATGCGGAGGCGGTGCGGCGGGTCGCCGAAGACGTCCTGGCTGCCGAGCCCGTTCTCAACCTGCTGATCAACAATGCCGGGGTGGCGCTCTCCGGGACGTTCGAGGAGACCTCCGCCGCGGAGTTCGACTGGGTGCTGGCCATCAACTTCGGCGCGCCGGTCGCGCTGACGCGCGCGTTGCTGCCGCGGCTGCGGGAGTCGGCCGGCAGCCACATCGTGAACACCTCCAGCCTGTTCGGGCTGATCGCCCCGCCCGGGCAGAGCGCTTATTCGGCCAGCAAGTTCGCTCTGCGCGGCTTCACCGAGGCGTTGCGGCACGAGCTCGCCGGCGAGGTCGGCGTCACCAGCGTGCATCCCGGCGGCATCAAGACCCGCATCGCGCTGGACGCGCGGGTGGCCGCGGCCGCCGATCAGGAGCAGAGCGCCAAGGCGATGCGTGCCTTCAACAAGGTGCTGACATACCCCGCCGACCGCGCCGCCGGGCGCATCCTCGAGGGCGTGCGGCAGCGTCGCGGACGGGTGCTGATCGCGATGTCGGCGCGGATCCCGGACGTGCTGGCCCGCCTGTTCCCGGCGACCTACTGGGAACAGTTCGTGCGGCTCAACTCGCGCGCCGGCCGGCGGCGCTGAGCGGGACGGCAACTGAGCGGACAGTGCGGTCAGCGATAGGCGGTCGGCGATCGGTGGTGAGCAGTCGGCGGCTATCGGTCAGCGGTCCGAACGCGCGTCGATGAGCAGCAAGAACGCCAGCGCCACGGCGATGACGCAGGCGATGAGGATGACCAGGCCCATGGGGAACATGCGGGACTCCTCGGCTCGGGGTTTTCTTAGAGCTTCGAACCGCCGGGGCGAGGAGTCCAGGCCCTAATACGCATCGCCGCCCAATAAGCTCGATCCCATGCGCGCGGCCATCCTCGTCGAAGGAGTGAGCGATTCGGCGGCTCTGCATGCCCTGGCGGCGCGGCGCGACCGTGATCTGACCGCCGAGGGCATCGAGATCCTGGTCATGGACGGCGCCACCAACGCGGCCCGCTACCTGCGGGAATACGGCCCCACCGGCCGGGATCTCAAGCTGGCCGGGCTGTTCGACGAGGCCGAGGAGCGCTTCTTCCGGCTCGGGCTGGAGCGGGCCGGGTTCGAGCCGGGGCCGGCGACCGAGGACCTGGAGGAGTTGGGGTTCTTCGTCTGCCGCGGCGATCTGGAGGACGAGCTCATCCGCGCGGTCGGCGCCGATCAGGTGCTGCGCATCGTCGCGCAGGAGGGGGAGGAGCGCTCGTTCCGCACCTTGCAGCGGCAGCCCGCGATGCGTGACAAGACCCTGCTGCACCAGCTGCGGCGCATGATGGGCGGCCGGTCCGGCGGCAAGGAGCGGTGGGCGCGGCTGCTGGCCGAGGCGGTGCCGCTGGAGCGGGTGCCGCGTCCGCTGGACATGGTGCTGGCGCGGTTGTGAGCGTTCGCGTCTGAACCGTTCGGGATCAGGAGCCTGACGCCCCGCAGCGGGGTCAACGCGCGGGGCGTCAGGGTTCTCATACGGCGGTGCCTCGGATCGCTAGCTGGTGCAGGCGCCGTTGTCGGTCCACACCCCGGAGCTGTTGCTTCCGGGGGTCTCGCCCTGGGTCCACCACTTGGCGGTCCACTTGTGGGCCGGGGAGCCGTACTGGACTACGGCGCCGCCGCTGTAGGCGGTGCCGGACTGCCACAACGGCAGGCTGCACGTGCCCGGAGGCGGAGTGCTCGCCGGCCCGCAGGCCCCGTTGTCCGCCCACACGTTCTGCGAGTTGGCGCCGGGCACGTCACCCTGGGTCCACCACTTCGCGGTCCAGGTGTGGCCGTTGTAGGACACGACCGCGCCGCCGTTGTACGCGGTGGAGGCGCTCCACACCGCCGCGGTGCAGCTGCCGCTCGTGGACGGCGAGCTCGACGGCGACGTGGACGGGGACGTCGACGGCGACGTGCTGGGCGAGGTGGTCGGCGTGCTCGACGACGGCGGCGGGGGCGGCACGGCGACCCCGGCGAACTTCGCGGTGTACTTCGTGAAGTCCCAGTCGGCCTGCGGGACCGAGGAGCAGCTGCCGGACAGTCCGCCGTTGTTGCTCGGCGGGTTGCACTGCCGGTCGCGGTTCACCGACCAGTAGGTGTAGCGGGCCAGGCCGTGGCTGGTCGCGTAGTCCAGCACCGTCTGGAAGTCGGCCTGGTAGAAGTACTCCGCCGCGTCCGTGCGGCCGTTCATCATCGACACGCCCTCGTGCTGGTAGGCGGTCGTGGAGTCCCAGCCCATGTGCGACTCCAGCAGCCCGTGGAACGCCTCCAGCGCCGAGACCTGAGCCGCCGCGCCGCTGAAGCCGCCGTCGAACGGCATGATGGAGAAGTTGGCCGGGCTGAAGCCGATCGACTTCGCCTGGTCCAGCAGCTGGGTGCCGAACCAGCCGGTGCCGGCGCTGGTGCCCGGCATCGTCACCGACACGTACAGGCCCGGGTTGTTCTTCTGCAGGGTCTGCGCCGCGCCGAGCTCGTTGGCGATGGCCTGGGTGTTCTCGTACTCCGGCTCCTCGAGGTCGAAGTCGATGGCCTTGAGCCCGTACTTGTCGACGACCTGCTGGTAGGCCGCCGCGGTGGCGGAGACCGTGCCGCAGGTCTGGCCGAGCTTGGTGCCGCCGTAGCCGCCGACCGACACCGAGACGTCGCCGCCCTTGCCGCGGATCGTGGAGATCACCGCCGGGATGGTGCTGTCGGAGCTGATCGGGCTGGTGCCGCCCCATGTCGGCGAACAGCCGCCGCCGTTGGGGGCGAGGATGAACGCCAGCTGGAAGGCCTTCTGGCCGGTGGCGTCCATGACCGCGCCGGCGTCCGGCGGGGAGTTGTCCTCGGGCATCAGGTACGGGGCCGAGGCGTACCAGACGCTGCTGAGCGCGTTGGACGTCGCGCTGGGGGCCGCGCTGCTCGTCGCCGCCAAGGCGATGGTCGTGCCGGCGGCGATCGTCAGCGCTGCCACGGGCAGGGCCAATCGCCGTTTCAAACTCGCGGTTGCCGTAATTGCCATAGATCGTCTCCGAGGGTGGCGGGAGGGAAGGTGGGGAACTGTGGGGACTCCGGAGTCGCGGAACATGATTGGACTAGACCAGTTCCCTGTCAAGGGTTACGGGTAAAGCCGAGGCAAACAAGGGTCAAGTAAGGGTTCACGAGGGGTTGACCTGCGAGAAAAGATCAATGGTTTAGACCCTTGACATGGACGAGTGGTCTACTCCACTTTGTGTGTCAGGACGTTCCCATCCGCCTCCCCCCCACCGTTTTCCGAAGGAGACACAAAAGCGCCACTGAGCTATTTGCCTGGTTTCGCTTTCCCCTCGTTACTTTCCCGCCACCACGGAAAGGTACGGACCCACCCATGACTCCCACAGCACCGGGGCGCCGCCGCATGGCGGTGCGTACCGGCGCACTCCTCGTCGCGGCGATAGCCGCGACCGCGACGGCGCTGGCGCACAGCGCCTCGGCCGGATCGGTGACCCCCGCCGCCGGCAGCAGCGTCTATTCGGTCGCGCCGTACGTCGACATGTCCAACGGCCAGGAAGGCCTGCTGGACACCGCGATCACCGGCCACGGCCTGAAGGCCTACACCGCGGCGTTCGTCATCGGCGCCGGCTGCAACCAGATCTGGGGCGACACGCTGCCGATCGGCAACGACTCCTACACCGACCCGGAGATCGCCAAGGCCAAGTCCGAGGGCGCCTCGGTGATCATCTCCTCCGGCGGGGCCGCCGGCGAGCCGCTGGCCTGGACCTGCACCACCCAGAGCTCGATCAACGCCGGCTACGCGGCCATCGTCGACGACTACGGCGTGAACCAGCTCGACTTCGACGTCGAGGGCGCGGCGGTCGCCGACGGCCCCTCGATCGCCCGGCACTTCGTCGCCATCAAGGCCCTGCAATCCTCGCACCCGGGCGTGAAGTTCTCGATGACGCTGCCGGTGCTCCCCGACGGCCTCACCATCGACGGCGTCAACCTGCTCAAGGCCGCCAAGACCGCCGGGGTGAAGATCGACGTGGTCAACGTCATGACCATGGACTACTACCAGGGCCAGCAGGACATGGGCGCGGCGGCGGTCAAGGCCGCGCAGAGCACCCTGGCGCAGATGAAGGCGGTCGACTCCACCTACACCTGGGCCAACGTCGGCATCACCCCGATGATCGGCACCAACGACGACGGCTCGACGTTCACCAGCGCCAACGCCCGCTCCGTGGAGTCGTTCGCGGCGAGCAACGGCGTGGGCCGGCTGGCGTTCTGGTCGGTCAACCGCGACCAGCCCTGCGGCGGCGTGGCCGGCAGCGGCGGCGTGACCCCGGCCGCGTCCTCCACGTGCAGCGGTGTCGGCGACGCGAAGTTCGCGTTCACCGACGCGTTCGTGCCGTACACCGGCAGCGGCGGCGGGACGACCGGCGGGACGACGACCGGCGGCACCACCGGCGGGACCACGGGTGGGACCAC
>JABFXP010000902.1 GCA_013361685.1 Catenulispora sp. | reverse complement strand
GCCTGGCTGGGGGTCACGGCCGGCAGCCGGGCCGCGCGTTCGGCCAGTGCCGCCATCAGCGCCGAGGAGGCCACGTCGGCCGGGGAGGCGCCGGAGCGGGCCGCCGCGCGGGTCATCTCGGCGTGGTCCGCCTCGGCCATCGCCATCGCGGTCAGGACGCGCCAGGCGTACCGTTCGTCGCCCAGGAACTGCGGCTTGTCCAGGAAGGCCTGGAACGCGGTGCGGGCGTCGGCGATCGAGCGGGTCAGCCAGGCCGCCTTCTCGATCTCGCGGCGGATGCCCGGCAGCGCGTACTGGTGCTCGAAGCCGCGGCTGGGGATGCGGGCGCCCAGCGCCAGTTCGGCGCGGGCGGTCTCCGGGGCGCCGCGGAGCATGGCCAGGTCGGCCAGGTACTCGTGGGCGGTGGAGCCGTGGATGCCCGGGGGGTCCAGGTCCAGGCTGGAGTTCAGCGCGAGCACGGCCTCGTCCCAGTGGCCCAGGGCGATCAGCGACTCGGCCATGTTGGTCCACAGCATGCTCTCGGCGATCCGGAGGCGGACGCCGCGGCGCTTGAGCTCGGCCAGGCCGGCGCGCGCCACCTGCACGGCCTCCTGGTGCCGGTCCAGGGTCTCCAGGGCGCTGCACAGGTTGATGTAGCCGCGGCCGATGACGCCGGGGTCGCCGAAGCCGAGGGCGTCGATGATGGCCTGGCGCAGGTTGGCCAGGCCTTGTTCGTGGGTGCCCAGGGACACCTGGCCGGCCAGCACCGTGCCCTTGGTGATGGCCGCCGCGATCCGGTACAGGTCGGAGTCGATCTTGTCGGCCAGCAGCGCCGTCTCCTCGGCGAAGCGCAGGGCCGCGTCGATGTCGTCGGACGTCAGCATCTTGATGAACGAGGCGCTGTTCGTGATCTGCACCCGCACCTGCGGGCTGGACTCGCCGTCCACCAGGTCCAGGGCGGCCCAGATGTCCGCCATGCCGTCGCTGCGGCCCAGCACGTGGTGGTCCCGGCTGCGCAGGTGGTGCAGCAGCGCGGCCAGCTCCGGGTCCTGGCCCGGGTCGACCCGCTTGAGCGCCTTGTCGGTCAGGGACAGGGCGCGGTGCGGGTCGCCGGCCAGGTGGGCCGCGCAGGCCGTCTTGTAGAGCAGCCGTGCGTAGTCCAGCCCCGGTTCGGGCACCTGGTCCCACAGGTCGAGCGCGCGTTCCAGCATCTGGTGTTCCTCGGCGTACGCGTACCGGGCGTCGGCGCTCTCGGCCGCCTTCACCGCCGCGTCGTAGGCGCGCGCGTAGTCCCGGGCCGAGTACCAGTGGTGCGCCAGCTCCACTTCGCGCATCTCGGCGGCCACCAGCGAGGGTTCGGCCTCCAGCAGTTCGGCGTAGCGCCGGTGCAGGGCCGAGTGCTCGCCGGGCAGCAGTTCGTTGTGCACCGCCTCGCGCAGCAGCGCGTGCCGGAACCGGTAGCTGGTCGGCCCCTCGCCCGGGACCAGGATGTGCGCCTGGAAGGCCGGGCGGATCAGCTCGTTGAGCTCGTCGTCGGTGGTGCCGGTGACCAGCAGCAGGAACCGGTGGTCCACCGGGGGCAGCGCCGCGGACAGCAGGCGCAGCATCCGCTGCGTCGGCTCGGGCAGCTGCTCCACCTTGATCAGCAGCAGGTCGCGCAGGGTGTCGGAGAGTGCGAACCCGCCGACGTCGGAGGGCATCAGGGCCGAGCCCTCGGTGACCGCGCAGGCCAGCTCCTCGGTGAAGAACGGGTTGCCCTCGGCCCGGGCGAACACCTCCTCGGCGAAGCCCGGCGGCAGGTCGCGGCCGGTCTTGCCGTAGATCGAGGCGAGCTGTTCGGCGGTCTCGCCGGTGGTCAGCGGCCCCAGGTCGACGCGCCGCACGCCGCGGATCCGGTCCAGTTCGGCCAGGAACGGCCGCAGCGGATGGCCGCGGTGCAGGTCGTCGGTGCGGTAGGTGGCGGCCACCAGGACCCGGGACTCGCGCAGCGACCGGGCCAGGAACCCCAGCAGGTCCCGGGTGGAGCGGTCGGCCCAGTGCAGGTCCTCCAGGACCAGCAGCAGCGTCTCGTCCGACCCCAGGTCCTCCAGCAGGCCCAGCACGGCGTCGAACAGCCGGCCGCGGGCCGATATCTCGCCGGCCCGGGTCACCGCCGGCAGGCCCTCGTCGTGCCGCTCCATGCGCGCCGGCCGCGCCGGCTCGGCGGTCATCCCCTCGGCGAGTTCGGGCAGCAGCCACGACAGCTCGCGGCGCCGCACCCCGTTGTTGTCCCCGAACGCCGCCGGGCAGTCGCGCAGCAGCTGCCGCAGCGCGGCGACGAAGGGGGCGTAGGCCACCCCCTCGTCGCCCAGCTCGGCGCAGCCCCCGATCAGCACCCGCACGTCCGCGGGCCGCTCGCCCCCCTCGGCGGACGGCCCCCGGCCGGGTTCGGGGTCCAGCAGCGGCCGGACGAACTCCTCGATGAGCCGGGACTTCCCGATCCCGGCGTCGCCGCCGACCACCACCACGGCCGGCTCCCCACCGGCCGCTCCGGCCAGCAGCGAGCGGAGCTTGGACAGCTCCGGCCCGCGGCCGACGAAGACGGGGCTCACCTGGCGCATCGACACATGGTCGAGCATCGCACAGGCGCCTCGGTCAGGTCACCGGCGTTTCATCGGAATGTGATGACCGGCGTACGGTATGCACCTTGTCCGGGCTTTTGCCCTGGGCGCGACGCGCGGACAGCTTGGCCAGGCGGTAGCGCTTGGCCGCCGTCACGAGGTCGTCGGTGTGGGACTTGGCGATGTCGAGTGTGAACAGCGTGTTGTTCATGATGTGGTCGCCCACCCTCTCGCGGGATCTTCTTCTGATGACGTGTACTAGTCTCCGCTGGGAGGTGACCCCTACACATGAGGAAGCAGACCAGTTCTCGGCCCCTGAGGTACCTTAGGTATGGTCCTCGAGTACCTCAGAGGTGCTTACAGCACATAGGAACCGCGATGTCGAAGCGTTATCGACGCTTGGCGACACCTAAGGTGGCCCTACCCGTCACCCCGCGCCGCCGTCCGTCGTTGGGCAGGGTGCGGCTCGCGCAGACCGGAGGTCTCACACGATGAGCGTGGCAAGCCTGGAAGCAGTGGTCGCCTCGGATCTGCGAGGCTGGGTGGGGGTTCTGTTCGCCACGCATCGGCGCGTCGTGGTGCGCACGCAGGACGGGGCGGCAGGACCGGAGTTCTGCACCTGCGGAGACGTCTGGCCGTGCCGCAGCGAGGAACAGGCGGCCCGGATACTGGACTTCCCCGCGGGGGAGCGCTTAGCCCCGCGGGAGCCTCTGCGCGCGCCGTTACGCGCGTGGGCGCCCGCGGCCCCTACCGATCGTCCCAGTCCTCCCCATCCTCCTCAGCCTCCCGCGGCGGCATGATCGGCGCCGCCCGATAAGGCAGTTCGGCCTTCTTCCCGAACAGCATCCCGGCGATCGCCGTCAGCTCGTCGTCGCCGTCGGCGTCCAGCGGCCGCACCTCGGGCCGGTCCCGGCCGGCCGGCGACTGGTTCCCCGACGCGATCGCGCGGTGCGCGGGGGCCGGCGCCGGCGCCGGCAGCATCGGCTGCGCCTCCCGCTCCCGCAGCATCGCCGCCTCCTCGGCCTCGCTCGCCGCCAGCGACGCGGCCTCGGCCCAGTCCGCCGAGCTCTCGGTCATCGCCCGGTCGGTGAACACCAGCGGGCGTTCGTGCTCGGTGACGATGTGCTTCACGACCTGCACGTCGCCGTTGACGTCCCAGACCGCGATGCCCGGGGTCAGCGACGGGATGATCTCCACGGCCCAGCGCGGCAGGCCCAGGACCTTGCCGGTGGTGCGGGCCTCGTCGGCCTTCTGCATGTACACCGTGCGGGTCGAGGCCATCTTCAGGATCGCCGCCGCCTCCTTGGCCGCGGCGCCGTCCACCACGTCGGACAGGTGGTGCACCACCGCCACGAACGACAGGCCCAGCCGCCGCCCGAACTTCAGCAGCCGCTGGAACAGCTGCGCCACGAACGGCGAGTTGATGATGTGCCAGGCCTCTTCGACCAGCAGGATCCGCTTCACCCGGTCCGGGCGCAGCCAGGTGTGCTCCAGCCAGACCCCGACGATGGCCATCAGGATCGGCATGCCGATCGAGTTCCGGTCGATCGCCGACAGGTCGAAGACGATCAGCGGCGAGTCCAGGTCGATGCCCTGCGTGGTGGGGCCGTCGAACATCCCGGCCAGGTCGCCGTCCACCAGCCGGTCCAGCACCAGCGCCACGTCCAGGCCCCAGGCCTGCACGTCCTCTATGGTGACGTTCATGTCCTCGGCGGCCGACGTCACCGGGGTGCGCAGCGCCTCCACGACGTCGGACAGGATCGGCTGCCGGGCGTAGCGCGCCGCGGCCTCGCCCACGCGCAGGTGCGCCGACTTCAGCGCGTAGCCGGCCCGCTCGTCCAGCGGCCGGCCCTGCGCCACCTCCACTATGGTGCGCAGCAGCGCCAACTGCCCGGTGGAGGTGATCGCCGGGTCCAGCGGGTTCAGCCGGATCCCGCCGCGCGCGCCGTGCGGGTCCAGCCGCACCGGCGTGACGCCGAGCGACTGGGCGATCAGGTGCCACTCGCCGACGCCGTCCTCGCCCTGCGCGTCCAGCACCACCACCTGCCGGTCCTTGAACCGCAGCTGGCGCAGCACGTACGTCTTCTCCAGCGCCGACTTGCCGTTCCCGGACTCGCCGAGCACCAGCCAGTGCGGGGCCGGCAGCTGCTGGCCGTAGAGCTGGAACGGGTCGTAGATGTAGCCCTTGCCGGAGTACACCTCCCGCCCGATGATCACGCCGGAGTCGCCCAGCCCCGGCGCCGCGGTCGGCAGATAGACCGCCTGCGCCTGCGAGGAGGAGGTGCGCACCGGCGGCCGGGTGGTCTCGACCTTGCCGAACAGCAGCGAGGCGAAGCCCTCGGTCAGGGAGTCGATGACGGAGCGTCCGGCCATGGCGTCAGGCTCCTTACTTCCGCAGTCCGGTGGCGAAGGGCAGGGTGTTGGTGAACGCCCGGTGGTGTTCCCGGTCGCACCACTCCAGCTTCAGGAACGACTTGCCCGCCGAGGCCCGGATGGTGCGCTTGTCCCGGTTCAACGGCTCCGGCCCGCGCGCGGACACGGTGATGTAGCCGACCAGGTTCACACCCGCCGCGCCGGAGGCCAGGTCCTCACCGCGCTGGTCCACCCGGCCGGCGTGCGCCCGCTCGCGCGGGTCGTCCACCCGGCCCAGCTTGGCCTGCCGCGAGGCCTCGGCATCGGTGTTGATCTTCTCGGTGAGCATCCGCTCGATGGCGACGTCGGTGGGCTCCAGGTCCATGGTGACCGCCACCGTCCGGATCACGTCCGGCGTGTGCACCAGCAGCGGCGCCAGGAAGTTCACCCCGACCGGCGTCAGCGGCCACTCCTTGATCCACGCGGTGGCGTGGCACCACGGCTCGGCGGTGGTGGACTCCCGCGTCTTGGCGCGCAGGAACTGCGGGTGCGTGGCGTCCAGCTCGGCGGGCCAGGCGTTGCGCCGCGACATCGCGTGCAGATGGTCGATCGGATGGTCGGGGTCGTACATGGAGTGGATCAGCGAGGACAGCGCGACCGGCCCCAGCGGCTGGCGCACCTTGATGTCGGCGTCGGCCAGCCGGGCACAGATGTCCGCCAGCTCCCGCGCCATGATGATCCCTATCCCGACGTCCACCGCACCCCGCCCGATGACATACGCCTCCGAGGCCAGCTCCTTGGTGTACGGCATACAAGCGATCAGATAGGCGCGATGCTGCTCCGAGGACGTGGAGACCATGGACAGCAGGTGCTCGTACGACTCCTGAAGCCACCGCGGCGCGTGCTCGTCCCCCCGCCGCGCGACATCCTTGGCATGCGCGTCCGGATCGGCCGGCAACGTCCGCGCCAGCATCTGCAACCGCGTGACGAACCCGTCCCCGTTGGCCACATGCCGCAACAGCGTCCCGAACCGGTCGACCAGCGACTCCTGGTCCTCGGAGTCCCGCGAACCGACCCCCGGCCCCTCGATCTCCAACGTGGCGGTGACCGTCCGCCGGTCCAGATGCATCAGCACCGCGATCTCATCCGGCCCGAACTGAGCCCGCAGCCACCGCAACCGCCCCACCCCCGGCGGCGGCCCGATCTCCACCTCGGTACCGTCCATCCGGGTACCGGCCTCCATCGCCCGGGACCGCCAAGCAGCCGCCGGCGACCGCAGCAGCCGCTTGTAGGAACGGTTGATCTCGAACCACTTGTAAATGGTCCGCCCGTTGTACGGCATGAACACGATGACCAGCGCCAACCCCGGCCCGGCCAGGATCCCCAGCACCTTGAGAAAAGTGGTGGGCACGAAGAACCCGGAGACCAGCGACAAGGCACAGCAGAGCACGATGACGGCGATCTCACCGGTCTCCCGGTTCCGCCCGATCAACGCACTGGGCTTGGCCTTGCCGAGCAGATAGGCGCGCCGGTACTGCGGAGGCTCCTGCTGCGTGGTGCTCATCGCGGGCCCCCGCTCACGATCGGCGCGTGCCGGGGCAGGGCCGGCGCGGGGCGGGTGTCACTGCTTGGCGTGGTGCTCACGGCGGTGCCTTCCAGCGGGTGTTCTGGTGATCGGGGCGCGCGGCGGCTGTGGCGGGCCGGGGCCGGGGTGGGGTGGGGTTGAGGGGGGGGGGTGGACGGGACGGCCGGTCGAAATGCGC
>JABFXP010000200.1 GCA_013361685.1 Catenulispora sp. | reverse complement strand
GGCGGCGGAGCGACCGCCGGGACCGGCGCGGCCTGGAGCAGGGAGCGGCCGGCCGGCGCGGGCGACGACGCGCCCGGGCTCGGGAAGCCGACGGTGCCGGCCACGAGGTCGAAGCGGATCGGCCCCCGCGCGAACGCCGGCAGGCCCAGCAGCGAGCCGCCGGTGTCGCTGGAGGCGGAGTCGGTGACGATGACGCCGGTGCCCGGCCCGCTGGTGAACGTCTGGTTCCAGCCCACCTGCGGAACCCCGGCCTGCAACGCGCGCCCGGCCGGCCAGGTGCCCGGCGTCGCGCCGGGGACGTCCAGCACGAAGTTCGGGGTGCCGCTGTCGAACATCGCCGGGGCGCAGCTCTTGGGCAGGCCGACGCCGGCCAGGCAGGTCCGCACGGCGCGGGGGTTCCACGAGGTCGGGGTGTCCGTGGCCGGGTCGGCGGCGGCGACCGGCGCGGGAGCCGCCGGCAGGGCCGTCTGCCGCTGCCGGATGCCGCCGCCGAGCATGGCGCGCTCGAGCGGCCGGGCGGCGTAGGAATGATAGGAGGCGTAGCGCTCGGCCGCCGTCCGGGCGTCCCCGGCCTGCGGCACCGCCGTGACCCGCTTGGCCTTGAGGACCGGCGACGTGGGCAGCTGCACCAGGCCGTACCCGGTCGGGGGCACGCCCAGCAGGATGTTCCCGCTGAACTGGTCGGGGGCGAACTGCACCGCGAACTGGCGCCCCACGTAGGCTCCGGCCTGGTCCCGCAGCGTCCACATCGGGTTCACCAGCCCGGCCGCGGTCTCCAGGCTGACGCCCATCACGCCGTCCAGGACGCCGCCGAACATCGCCGGCTTCGCCCCGTGCGCGGCCGGGCAGTCGGGCTTGTCGGGGAAGCAGTCGGTGCTGCGGACCAGCTCGATCGGGAGCGACCCGGTGTGGTAGCCGCCGATGGTGACGTCGGTGTCGGCCTTGTCGCCGTGCAGGCGCACCCCGCTGCCGTAGCCGTAGGGAGCGGCCGCGCCGGTGATGGTGACCGCCTTGGCCGGCACCTTGTCGGCGCTGATCCGGATGCCGGTGGAGCCGGTGTCGAGCAGGAGCAGCAGCGGCACCCCGCCGATCTCGACGGTCACCACCGGCCGCGGGGCGGTCGCGGGGTCCGCGACCGAGAACGGGACGGATCCGCCGGAAGCGGCGGGGACACCCGCGTCGGCGCGCGCCGCCCGCGCCGGTTGCAGCGCCAACGCCGCGCCCGCCAGGCCGATCGCCGCCGCCGTTGCCGTGATCCTTGTGGCCAAGATCTGATCCATCCGCCCGAGACCGCTGAAGACCCGGCCCACTTTGGGCGATCAGGACCCGATGACACGAATCGCTTGCTCTAAACGGGCGAACCGCGCCGGCGAGGTGACCGCCGACAGGGGCGTGAGCTGGGACGGGAGGGGCTTCGGCGGGGTGGTCCACGGCGGTCCGGAGGTGGGTCGGCGTTCGATCGCCCCGCGCCGGGGCACGCGATCGGCGCACGCTGCGGTGGCGCGCCGGCGGGCGAGCGCCGATCCTGCGCCTCGGCTAGCGGCCCGGCCCGGGGCGTGACAGCGTGGAGGTGCGGCAGTCGGGCCGCGAGGCGCTTTCAAACTCCTGTGCGAGGTGGGTCCCATGAAGCCGACCGAAGCCCTCATCGGCGCACCGTGCTGGATCGAGCTCGGCACCGACGACGTCCCGGCCTCCGGCGCCTTCTACGGCGCCCTGTTCGGCTGGACGGTCGAGACCGACCCGCGCGAAGAAGCCGGCGGCTACACCATGTGCTCCCTGGACAGCCTCCCGGTCGCCGCGATGTCGCCCCTCTATGCTCCCGGCCAGCCGGTCGCCTGGACCGTCTCCTTCGCCGTCGACGACGCCGACACCATCGCCGTCCGCGCCGAGGAGCTGGGCGGCACCGTCATCATGACCCCGATGGACGTCTTCCACCTGGGCCGCTTCTCCGTCATCCAGGACCCGGCCGGCGCGGTCTTCTGCATCTGGCAGCCCCGGGACTTCCAGGGCTTCGCCCTGTGGGACGAGCCCGGCACCGCCTGCTGGGTCGAACTGGCCACCCGCGACGTCCCCGCCGCGGCCTCCTTCTACAAGGCGCTCCTGGGCTGGTCGATCACCGATGACGACTATCCCCACCTGAGCGTCGGCGACCGCCACTTCGGCGGCATCCAGGACATGGCCAAGACCGGGCTTGCGCCGGGGGTACCGCCGCACTGGTTGCTGTACTTCAACACCGAGGATGCGGCGGCCTCCATGCAGAAGGCCACAGAGCTGGGCGCCGACACGCTGATGGGGCCGAAGGAGCTGCCGGGCACCGGACACATCGGGGTGGCGCGGGATCCGCAGGGTGCGGTGTTCGCCTTCTACCAGGCGGAGCGCAAGGGATAGTCGGGGCGCGGAGGTCGGCCGAGATCGCCGGAGCTCGGCGGAGATAGGCGGAGGTCGGCAGAGGTCGCCAGACTGAGCGGCCTGCAATCGCCGCCGTCTGACCGACGATCCCGAGAGCCGTACTCTGACAGGCGTGACCAGCTTTGACCCCGCCGACGTCGACAGCGCCGCGAACCCGGAGCACTCCGGGAGCCCGCGCCCGCAGTCGCTGATGCTCACCTTCTTCGGCATCCGCGTGCTCGGACAGCCGGTGGCGTTGTTCACCGGGAGCGTGATCGACGTCTTCGCCCGGGTCGGGGTCGCCGAGCAGGCGGTGCGTTCGACGCTGGCGCGCATGGTGGACCGCGGGCTGCTGGAACGGCATCGCCAGGGTCGCAAGGTCTACTTCGGGATCACCGAGCACGCCACCGCCGTCTTGCAGGACGGGTACGACCGCGTCTGGCGGATCGGTGCGGTCAACGACGACTGGGACGGGAGCTGGACGCTGGTCGGCTTCTCGCTGCCGGAGGC
This sequence comes from Catenulispora sp., assembly GCA_013361685.1. GTDB lineage: Bacteria > Actinomycetota > Actinomycetes > Streptomycetales > Catenulisporaceae > Catenulispora. The sequence goes on along the minus strand of JABFXP010000200.1, from coordinate 3,811 downwards.
GTGGCGGCGGCAGCGGCATGATCTGCGGTCGCGTCTGGTGTGGGGCGGGTTCGGGCCGGTGCAGAGCGGGCTGTGGGTGGCGCCGCGTTCGGTCGACGTGCCGGAGCTGGTCGCAGGGCTCGGACTCGACGCGCATCTCAACGTCTTTCATGGGACGCCACAGGCGCCGACGGAGGCGCGCGCCGTCTTGGACACGGCCTTCGACGTGGCCGCGATCGCCAGCCGGTACAAGGTCTTCCTCGAACACTGGGACGCGGCGGCACGCTCGGAGACGGACCCGTTGGCGCGTCAGCTGCTGCTGCACACCGACTGGCTGGACTTGATACGTCAGGACCCTCATCTGCCGGCCGAGCATCTGCCCGCCGACTGGCCGGCGGCGCGGGCGGAGCGGTTGTTTCACACCGTGGCGAAGGAGTGCGAGGAGCCCGCGGCGGCGGAGGCCGCGCGGGTTCTGGACGTATTGCCGCTGCGCTGAGCGGGGGACACGACACTTCCTCTATGTTGTGCACTCTCTTGACCGCAGTATGAATTTCGCATTACATTCCCCGCGTTGACCTCCACGCCGGGTTCCTCCCACGAGCCCCGCGCCGCTGCTCCACGACTGTGATCGGAGCGATTCGCCATGCCCGCACGCCGCCGCTTCGCCCGGCCCTTCTCCGTCGGCCTCGCCGCGAGCGCGGTGCTGTCGTTCGCCGTCGGGCTGCCCGCGGCCCACGCCGGCAGCACCGCCGCGGCCACCGCGGCCACGTCAGCCCCCGGTCACCTGACCGGCACGCTCCCGGACGGCGCGACGTGGATCGCCGACGTCCCGCCGAACTGGAACGGCACCCTCCTGCTGTTCAGCCACGGTTTCGGCCCGACGACCGCCGCCGACGCGCCGAGCGCCGACACCGCGGCCATGCTCCTCGCCGAGGGGTACGCGCTCGCCGGGTCCTCCTACGACCCGAACGGCTCGTGGTTCGCGGTCGACAGCGGCGAGCGCGACCAGTTCCAGACCCAGAGCGCGTTCAGCCGCGCCGCCGGGCGCCCGGCCCGCACGATCGCCGTCGGCCTGTCGATGGGCGGACTGATCAACTCGCAGATCGCCCGGGACGGCGCCGGCCGCGTCGACGGCGCGCTGAACCTGTGCGGCATGGTGGCCGGCGGCGTGGACCTGGACAACTACCAGCTCGACGCCGAATACACCCTCGCGCGCCTGCTGCTGCCCGCCGAGCAGGTGCCGCTGGTGGACTTCGGCACCCCGGACGCGGCCGCCGCGACGGCCACGCGACTCACCGACGCCATCACGGCGGCCCAGGCCACACCGCAGGGCCGGGCCCGGATCGCACTGGCCGCCGCCTACCTCAACCTGAGCGATTGGGCGCCGGGACAGAATCCGCCGGCGGCCGGGGACGCCGAGGCCCAGGAGGCGGGCCAGTACGCCTGGTTCACTCAGGGGCTGCTCGCCTTCATCGAGTTCGGACGGTACTCGGTCGAGCAGTCGGCGGGCGGCAACACGTCCTGGAACGTCGGAGTCGACTACGCCGCGCTGCTGAACCAGTCCGAGCACGCTCCGGAAGTGCGGGCGCTGTACCAGGCCGCGGGCCTGGACCTGCACGCGGACCTCGCCGTGTTGACGGCCGGAGCGCATCAGGGTGCTGACCCGGCGGCGGTGGCCCGGCTGACGGCGACGGGCACCGCCGGCCAGGGGCTGGCCGTGCCGACGCTCGACGTCCACACCACCTCCGACAACCTGATCCCGGTGGAGCAGGAGAACGCGTTCGCCGACCGGATCCGCGCGGCCGGCGACGGCTCGCTGCTGCGCCAGGCATACGTCGCGCGGCAGGGCCACTGCAACTTCACCACCGCCGAGATCGTGGCAGCCGTCCACGCCATCGACCGGCGGGTGAGCGCCGGGCGCTGGGCCGACGTCGCGACGCCGGCCGCGCTGGAGAAGGCCGCGCTGGCGCTCGGTCCGGACGCGGGCGGCGCCGCCTATGTCCCTTTCCGGCCGAGTTCGCTGGTCGTCGGCCGTGAGACCTGGTCCGGACGGTAGAGACCGGGTTCGTACGGGGAGCTCCCCGAGTCTGCTCGGCTCGGGGCAGATCGACGCGGCACAGACCGGGTCAGCCGGGTCGGGTCGGCTCGGTTTCTGCTCGGCGCGGCTCAGCTCAGGTCAGGTCAGGTCAGGTCGGCCCGGCTCGGTTTTCGCCAGGTCGGCTCGGCTCAGTTCGGTTCAGGTTCGGTCGGCTCAGGCCAGGTCGGCCCGGCTCAGTTCGCGCCAGTTCGACTCAGGCCACGACGGTTCGGTCGTTCGGGCCGGATCGACTCGGCTCAGTTCGGCACAGTTCGGTTCCGGCCAGCTCGGCTCGGTTCGGTTCGGGCCAGATCTCTTGGCTCAGTTCGGCTCAGATCGACTCAGTTCAGTTCCGGCCAGGTCTGGCCAGCTCAACAACATCCGCATCCCGCAGAACACACCGCTCCTCCCCACCCTGGAGTCCTCATGTCCGCATCCACCCGCACCGGCCCCGAGCCCACGCCGGCAACGCCACCCGCCGCCCGCATAGCCCTGGGCACCATGATCGCCGCCTGCGTGGCCGTCTGCCTGGGCCAGATCGGCCTGGCCATCCCGGCCACCCTGAACGGCCTGTTCCAGGAGCACCTGCATCCCGTCGGCTCCCAGCTCACCTGGATCTCCGACGCCTTCCTGCTGCCGGTCACCGTCCTGGAGCTCACCTTCGGCGTCCTCGGCGACCTCTTCGGCCGCAAGCGCCTGCTCGTCGGCGGCGCCGTGCTGCTGGGCGTCGGCGAGGTCGTCGCGGCTTCCGGCAACGACATCCATCAGCTGTGGGTCGGGCAGGCGCTGGCCGGGCTCGGCGCCGCGGCGCTGTTCCCCACCTCGCTGGCGATGATCGCCGCCGGCAGCGGCGGTCACCATGAGCGGACCCGGGCCGTCGCGTTCTGGGCCGCGTCGCTGTCCGCCGGCGGGGCCATCGCTCCGGCGCTGGGCGGGCTGACCGGCAACTACGGGTCCTGGCGCTGGTCGTTCGTGGTGGTGGCGATCGTCGCCGGTGTCAGCGCCCTGATCAGCTGGTTCTTCGCCACGGACTCCAGCGCGCCGCAGGGCCGCTCGCTGGACGTCGGCGGCCAGCTGACGATCGGCGTGGGTCTGTTCGCCCTGCTCTACGGGGTCATCCAGGGCCCGACCGACGGCTGGGGCACGGCGCCGGTGCTCGGCGCGTTCGTCGTCGCGGCGGTCTTCATCGCGCTGTTCGTCGCGGCCGAGTCGCGGGCCCGCTCGCCGCTGCTGCATCTGAACCTGTTCGGGAACCGGGCCTTCGCCGTCGCCTCGCTCATCGCGGTCGTCGGGATGTTCAGCTTCCTGGGCACCGCCTACTCGGTCAGCATCCGGCTCGGCCCCACGCAGCACCAGAGCCCGCTGCGCACGTCCGTCGCCTTCCTGCTGCTCAACGGCATCACGCCGCTGTTGATGCCGGTGACCTCCCGGCTGATGGCGCGGGTCGCCGGACGCTGGATCCTGACGCTCGGGCTGGCGCTGATGGCGGCGGGCGACTTCACCGCCGCCGCGCTGCCGGTCGACGACAAGACCCTCACCGCGCTGGTCCTGCCGCTGGCGCTGGTCGGCATCGGCTTCGCGTTCACCGTCTCCTCGATCACCGCCACCGCCGTCAACACCGTCCCGGTCCGCCTGGCGGGCATGGCGAGCGCCTCGATCAACCTGCTGCGCGACTTCGGCTTCACCCTCGGCCCGGCGGTCATCGGCGCGATCGCGCTCAGCCGCGCCGGGTCGCTGTTCAGCCACTCGCTGGCC
>JABFXP010000920.1 GCA_013361685.1 Catenulispora sp. | reverse complement strand
GCCGCAGCCTCGGCGGGCCGTTCGGCGGCACCCGAATCTCGAGCGCCGCCCGCCCCACCCGACCCCCGCGAACCCTGATCCTCGGGCTCCATAGAGTCCGCTTCCCCGGGTGCGGCGGTGCGTGGCATCAGGGTTCTACTATATGCGGATTAGTCCAGTCGGAAAACCGTCTCGCCGATCTCCTCGCCCCGCGCTTCGGCGAAGCCACGGCCGTGCTCCACCGGCGTGAAGCCGGCGCGTTCCAGCACGCGCTGCGAAGCCACGTTGTGAACGCCGCCATCTGCCGGCCCTCGGGGGCGCACTGGATCTCGTACAGGGCCGGGAGGTCCGATTCGCGCATCTCGCGCAGGATGGTCTCGTTCGTGGAAAGAGACTATTGCGACGTACTGACAGCACCGGTTTGGACGGCCCGACCTCGGAGAATTGACTTCCATGGGGACCCATTCCGGTGCTGTGCTCCGTCTGTCCGACTACCGCGAACTCGCGGCCGGCCGCCTGCCCAAGCCTGTGTGGGATTACGTCGACGGCGGCTCCGGGGATGAGCGCACCCTGCAGCACAACGCCGCCGCCTTCGACCGCTACAAGCTGCGGCCGCGCGTTCTGGTCGACGTCGACAAGATCGACACCCGCACCACGCTGTTCGGCACTCCGCTGGCCGCGCCGATCGCCCTGGCGCCGATCGCCTACCACCGGCTGCTGCATCCCGACGGTGAGGTCGCCACCGCGCAGGGGGCCGGCGCTGCCGGGGCGCTGATGGTGGTCGGCATCTTCGCCAGCCGCACGCTCGAGGACGTCGCCGCCGCCGCGAGCGGGCCGCTGTGGCTCCAGCTGTACTGGCTGCGGCAGCGTGCCGTGCTGGAACAGCTCGTCGAGCGGGCTGAGGCCGCCGGGTACGAGGCGTTCGTCGTCACCCTCGACACCCCGCGCGTCGGTCAGCGGCTGCGGGATGTGCGCAACGAGTTCTCGCTGCCGGAAGGCGTGGCGGCGGTGAACATCGATCCGGCGGTGATGGCGGCGGCGCAGCAGACGACCGGCGGCAGGCCGGCGATCGCCGCGCCGGCCGAGGCCTCGTTCGACCGGACGCTGACGTGGGCCGACCTGGCCTGGCTGCGGGCCCGGACACGCAAGCCGATCCTGGTCAAGGGCGTGCTGACGGCCGAGGACGCGCGGCTGGCGGTGGAGTACGGCGTGGACGGGATCGTGGTGTCGAACCACGGCGGCCGCCAGCTGGACAACGCGATGGCGCCGATCGACGTCGTCGAGGAGGCGGTGCGGGCGGTGCGGTCCGGCGGCGGCAGCATCCCGGTGCTGGTCGACGGCGGCTTCCGGCGCGGGACGGACGTGTTCACGGCGTTGGCCCTGGGAGCACGCGCGGTGTTCCTGGGGCGGCCCTTCCTGTGGGGCCTCGCGGTGGACGGCGCGAAGGGCGTCGAGAAGGTGCTGAGGATGGCCAAGGCCGAGTTACAGCACACGATGACGTTGATGGGCACATCGAATCTGGCGGCCATCGAGCGGACGGCGGTATGTCCATGACGCACACGACGGACGTGGTGAAGGTATGGGTGATCCGCACTGACCCCGCTCCTGCGTCCGCCGAGCGGTACGTGGACCTGTTGGACGACACGGAGCTCCTGCACGCCGCCGACTTCCTGCGCGAGCGGGACCGGCTGCGCTACCTGGTGGCCCACGGCGCGCGCCGGCTGATCCTGGGCCGGGAGCTGGCGGCGGCACCGGAATCGCTGACGTTCAGCGCCGACGCCACCGGCAAACCGGAGCTGGACGGCCAGGGGCGGCCGCGGACGTCGCTGGCGCACGACGGCAACTTGGCGCTGCTGGCGGTGACGCCGCGCCGCACGGTCGGGGTGGACGTGCGGCAACTGGCCGAGGGCCTGAACCCGGTGGACATGTCGCAGACCTACTTCCTGCCCTTCGAGGCCCGGTATGTCGCCGGCGGGCAGGACCTGCTGGAGCAGACGGACCGGTATGCGCGGTTATGGACGCGCAAGGAGGCGGCGGCGAAGGTCGCCGGGGGCGTCGGCTGGGCCAATACGCGGGCGGCGGTGTTGCAGCGGGATCTGGTGGCGTGCGTGGAGCCGGCGACTCCGCATCGGCATCGTGTGGCGCCGGTGGAGGTGCCGTCGGGGTATCGGGGCGCGGTGGCCTTGTTCGGCGAGGCGGGTTTCCGCGTGGAGGTCGTCGCGTTCGAAGGAGCGGAATTCGAGGAGGTATAGGGAGGAAAAGGGAGGTCTGGAAAGGGTGTAGGCGGGATGCGGAGCGAAGTGTAGAGCGACGTAGGGCACGAATGCTCGCGAGTGGACAGGGCTTGGTCATATTCGCGACGATCGAGAGCATGGCTGTGAACACGGGGGCCGCGCGAACCTCGCTATGGCGTAATCGCGACTTCATGCTGCTGTGGGGCGGACAGTCGGTCAGCGAGATCGGCTCGCAGGTCACCGTGCTGGCGTTGCCGTTGGTGGCGGTCGTCGTCCTGAACGCGAGCACGCTGCAAGTCGGCTTGGTCTCCACGGCGGCGACGAGTGCGTTCCTGCTGATCGCGTTGCCGGCGGGGGTGCTCGTCGACCGGTTCCCCGGGCGGCGGCTGATGATCTGGTGCGATGTCGCGCGGGTGATCGTGATCGGGTCGGTCCCCGTCGCCGCGACCGCCGGGATGCTGACACTGGGGCAGCTCTATATATGTGCTCTGGTCTCCAGCGTCTTCAGTGTTCTGTTCTCCGTGTCCTACCAGACTTATCTGCCTGTGCTGCTGGCCGGCGAAGACCTGATGGACGGCAACGGGAAGCTGGGGACATCGCAGTCTGTGGCGCAAATAGCCGGGCCGAGTCTGGGGGCCGGCCTGGTCGGGCTCGTGGGGGCCGCCAAGGCGATGGCCGGCGACGCCCTCTCGTATGCGCTGTCAGCGGTCTCGCTCCTGGCAATCAGCGTCCGCGAACCCGCCAAGACCGCCTCGACCGGCAGCCGCCCCGGCTCGGACCGAGTACCGATCCGCACGCAGATCGGCGAAGGACTCCGCTACGTGATGCGCGATCCCATCCTGCGCAAGGCGGTGGCCTGGAGCGGGTCGGCGAACTTCTTCGTCATCATGGTCGAATCGCTCGGGCCGGTGTTCCTGGTCCGCACGGTCCACCTGCGCCCCGGATACGTCGGTCTGCTGCTGGCCCTCGGAGCAGTCGGCGGGCTCGTCGGCGGGCTGTGCTCGGGCCCGCTCGCCAGGCGGGTCGGCTCGGCCCGGATCAGTTGGCTGTCGATGACGGTGTTCTCGCTGCCGGGGCTGCTCATCCCGCTGGCCCAGCGCGGTCCGCTGGTGGTGTTGTTCGCGCTGGGATGGATGTCGTGGACGTTCGCGTCCACGCTCTGTTTCATCGCGCTGACGAGCTACCGCCAGGCTGTCTGTCCGCCCGAGTTGCTCGGCCGGGTCAACGCGAGCGCGCGGTGGATCGTCTGGGGCACGCTGCCGCTCGGCGGGCTGGTGGGCGGCGCGCTGGGGTCGGCGCTCGGCGTTCGCGCGACGCTGTGGATCGCCGTCGTCGGAGGCTGCTCGTCAGGGCTCTGGCTCTACTTCTCGCCGTTGCGCAGGATGCGCGACATCCCGATGCCGGTCGGCGTGCCGAGCACGGTGGGCGCTTAGCAACCGGCCGACGGCGCCGACGCCTCCGACGGCGTGGCGCCGGGGGCGGACCGCGGCGCCGCCGTGGACACCGACTGCGGCGGCCGCACGCCGAAGCCGGCGCCGGCCCGGGCGTCGATGAAGGACTCGATCAGCGCGGTGTGCACCGGGCCGTTGGAGGCCACCAGGTCGGCGTCGCCCGGGTGCCACTCCAGGCCGGCGTAGGTGGTGGCCTTGCCGCCGGCCTCGCGGACGATCAGCACGCCGGCCGCCCAGTGCCAGGGCCCGCACCGCTGCTCCCAGTAGCAGTCCAGGCGGCCGGCGGCCACCCAGGCCAGGTCGATCGCCGCGCTGCCGGTCCGGCGCACGTCGCGCGAGCGCCGGAACACCGACGAGAACTCGGCCAGGTTGTCGTCGGGGTCGAAGGCCCGGGTCGGCGGGAACCCGGTGGCCAGCACCGCGCGGTCCAGGCGCCGCACCGGCGAGGCGCGCAGCCGGCGATGGCCCTCGTAGGCGCCGCGTCCGGCCTCGGCCCAGTAGAGGCGGCGCCGGGCCACGTCCGCCACGACGCCCAGGACCAGGCGCTGGCCGTCCCAGAACGCCAGGGAGCAGGCGCAGTGCGGGATGCCCCGGACGAGGTTCGTGGTGCCGTCCACCGGGTCGACGAACCACGTGGGGCGGGACAGGTCCATCTCGGCCAGGCCGCCGAATTCGGCCCCCACCACGGCGTGGTCGGCGTGGGTGGCCTTCAGCCAGGACCGGACCAGTTTCTGCACGCGCAGGTCGGTGGCGGTGGCCAGGTCGGCCGGGGCGGCCCTGAAGCGCGGGAGGCGGGGCTGCGCCGAGCGGCGGATCACGGCGGCGGCCTCCCGGGCGACGCGGATGGCGCCGAGGGTGGTGGAACGCGGCAGGGGCATGGCGGGTCCTTCGATCTGCTGTTCTCGTCGAGCGCTTAAGCCGGGGGTGGATCGGCCGGAGGGGGTCCATCGGAAGTCTGCTCCGCGGTCTCGGGCTCGGTGGCGGGTTCGGGGTCGGGTTCCGGTTCGAGTCCTGCTTCCCCTCTGACGTTCCCGCGCGCCGTCGCGTTGCCAGGCCCGGCGGATCCGTCGGATTCGGACCCTTTGTCATCCTGCTGAGCGCCGTCCGTTCCCCCGCCGTCCGTCTCCCCGCCACCGGTCCCGGCGATCTCCGACGCCTCGATGCCCGGCACCCGCTCCAGCTCGTGGCTGAGCGCGTCCAGCTCCGCCCCGCCGGACATCAGCCGCACCAGCTCCTCGCGGGTGATCTCGGCCTTCGCGAAGTCCCCCAGCAGCCGCCCCCGGTTCAGCACCACGAACCGGTCCCCCACCGGGTGCGCGTGGTGCGGGTTGTGGGTGATGAACACGACGCCGAGCCCGCGTTCCCGCGCCTGCGCGACCCGCCGCAGCACCGCCCCGGCCTGCTTCACGCCCAGCGCGGAGGTCGGCTCGTCCAGGATCAGGACCCTGGCCCCGAAGTGCACGGCGCGGGCGATCGCCACCGACTGGCGCTCGCCGCCGGACAGCGTCCCGACCGGCTGGTCCGGGTCCCGGACCGCGATGCCCATGGCGGCCAGGCCCGCGCGGGTCTGTTCGCGGGCGGCCGGCACGTCGAAACGCCGCCACGGACCCCAGCCCTTGGTGGGCTCCGAGCCGAGGAAGAAGTTCCGCCAGACCGACATCAGCGGCACCATCGCCAGGTCCTGGAACACGGTGGCGACGCCGGCGGCGCGGGCGTCGCGCGGGCTGTGGAACCGGACCGCCTCACCGTCGAGGAGGACCTGCCCGGCATCCGGGGGGAAGACTCCGGACAGGATCTTGATCAGGGTGGATTTGCCGGCGCCGTTGTCGCCGAGCACGCACGTGACCTCGCCGGCGCGCACCGACAGCGAGACGTCGTGCAAGGCCTGCACGCTGCCGAAGTATTTGCCGACCGCCCGGGCCTCCAACAGCGGCGGCTCGGAGCGGTGGAGGGGGCGGGAAGTGTCTGCCGTCATCTGCGGGCCCTCATCGCTCGCCGGTGGGTCAGGGTGTTCACAGCCACGGCCAGGAAAAGGATCACGCCGAGGAACGTGAAGTTCCACGAGCTGTCCCAGCCGGAGTAGATGACGCCCTGGAACGCCATCCCGATGATGCAGGCGCCCAGGGCCGCGCCGAACGCCGAGCCGTGGCCGCCGGTGAGCAGGCAGCCGCCGACCACCGCGGCGATGATGTAGTAGAACTCGTAGCCGACGCCCTGTTCGGAGACGGCGGTGCGGGTCTGCAGGAACGAGATCACGCCGACCAGCGCCGCGGCCGTCGACGTCGCCATGAACAGCAGGATCTTGGTCCGGCGGACCGGGACGCCGGTCTTGCGCGCCGCGTCGGCGTCGCCGCCGACGGCGAACACCCAGTTGCCGAACCGGGTCCGGCCCAGCACCCACACGCCGACGACGGTGACGCCGACGAACCACAAGATCGCCGTCTGGTAGCCGTTCTGCAGGGAGCTGCTATGGGCGAACGAGCCTCCGAAGACGTCCCGGGCGCTGTCCAGCCCGGGATGGTGGGTTCCGGTCAGCCCGATCGAGGTGCTGCCGTGGTTCACCTTCAGCACGCCGCCGACGCTCAGTCCGCGGAAGACGAAGTACGTGGCCAGCGTGACGATGAAGCTCGGCAGCCCGGAGCGGGTCACCACCAGCCCGTTGACCAGCCCGACCGCGGCCCCGAAGACGAACGTGACCGCGACCGCCGCCCACGCGTTCCAGTGTTCGGTGCCGACCAGCAGCGCCATGATGATGGCCGAGAAGCCGGTCATGCCGCCGGTGGACAAGTCGAACTCGCCGCCGATCATCAACAGCCCGACCGGCACCGCCATGATGCCGAAGAACGCCGCCTGCTGCGCCCAGGCCTCGAATCCGGTCTGGGTCAGCCACAGGTGGTTCGGGGTGCTGTCGGTGGCGGTGAAGACCGCGAACACCGCGATCGCCCCGATCAGCGCGCCGAAGGCGGGCCGGCGCAGGGCCCTGATCAGCAGGCCCGGGAGGCCGCCGGAGCCGGGCCGCGAGCCGGCGCCGCCCGGCTCGCGGTCGTCCGCGCCGC
>JABFXP010000670.1 GCA_013361685.1 Catenulispora sp. | reverse complement strand
CGGGGCCGCCACCGCGGCGCGCGGCGTGCCCGGCCCCGACGACACCCTGCTGGCCGTGCTCGGCGTCACCGACCGGCCCTTCGAGCAGCGGCACGAACCGCTGGTCGCGGACCTGGCCGGGGCGGCCGGGCACGTGGCCGTGGTCGGCGCCCCGCTGTCCGGCAAGTCGACGGTGCTGCGGACCCTGATCAGCTCCCTGAGCCTGCGCTACCCGCCGCGTGACACCCAGTTCTACTGCCTGGACTTCGGCGGCGGCGGGCTCACCGGCCTCTCGGACCTGCCGCAGGTCGGCGGGGTCGCGGGCCGCTTGGAGCCGGAGAAGGTGACGCGGACCGTCGCCGAGGTGCAGATGCTGCTGGCCGACCGGGAGCAGGCGTTCGCCGCGGCCGGGATCGGCTCGATGAGCGAGTACCGGCGCCGGCGGCGGCGCGGGGAGTTCCCGGACGACCCGTTCGGCGACGTGTTCCTGGTCATCGACGGCTGGTTCACCTTCCACCAGGACTACGAGCGGCTGGAGCCGGCGATCCAGGACATCGCCGCCCGCGGCCTCGGCTTCGGCGTGCACCTGGTGATCACCGCGGCCCGCTGGACCGAGGTGCGGCCGTGGCTGCGCGACCTCATCGGGAACCGGCTGGAGCTGCGGCTCGGCGACCCCGTCGACTCCGAGGTGAACGCCGCGCTGGCCAAGGAGGTGCCGGCGATCCCCGGACGCGGCCTGACCACGGGGCGGCTGCACTTCCTGGCCGCGCTGCCGCGGATCGACGGCGACCCCGACCCGGCGACCCTCGGCGAGGGCACCCGCGACCTGGTGCGGCACCTGGCCAAGGCGCACCCCGGGCAGGCCGCGCCGCCGGTGCGGATGCTGCCCACGCTGCTGCCGGCCCGCCGGCTGCCGCAGCCGGCCGCGCGCACCGCGGTGGCCCTGGGCTGGGACGAGACCCGGTTGGCGCCGGTGCTGCACGACTTCGCGACCACCCCGCACCTGATGGTCTTCGGCGAGAACGAGAGCGGCAAGACCAACCTGCTGCGGCTGGTGGCCGAGGCCGTGACGGCCCGCGCGGAGCCGCAGGAGGTCCGGGTCCTGATCGCCGACACCCGGCGGCGGCTGCACGACGCGGTGCCGCAGGCCAAGCAGCTCGGCTACGCCGTCACCCCGACCGCGCTGGAGGACCTGCTCAAGGAGATCACCCCGATACTGCTGCAGCGGGTGCCGGGCCCGGACGTGGAGCCGGCGCGGCTGCCGCTGCGGGACTGGTGGAGCGGGCCGGAGCTGTACCTCGTCGTGGACGACTACGACCTGATGACCGGCCCGCGCGGCACCCCGCTGAGCCCGATCCTGGAGCTGCTGCCGCAGGCCGCTGAGATCGGACTGCATCTGGTGCTGGCCCGGTCCACGGCCGGCGCCGCCCGCGGCATGGGCGATCCGGTGCTGCGGCGGCTGTGGGAGCTGAGTACTCCGGGTCTGCTGCTGTCGTGCAGTAAGGACGAGGGCCAGTTCCTCGGGGATGCGCGGCCCATGCGGTTGCCCGCCGGGCGGGCGCAGTTGGTGAGCCGGCGGAACGCGACGATGTTGGTGCAGACCGCTTGGGCCGGGGAGGAGCCGGCGTGAGGTGGCCGGGGCGGGGTGGCGTGCGCTCGGCTGCTGGCGGCACGCTGCTGCTGGCGCTCGTCGCAGGGTTCGTGGTCGCGCCGGTCGGTGGCGTGGCGACGGCTGTCGCCGACGAGTGCTCGCCGTCGGTGACCCCCGTGGCGCCGACGGCACAGGTGCCGTGGCCGCAGACGGCGTTGCGGTTCCCGGACCTGGCGCCGTACGCCTCCGCCGGCGCGGCCAAGGTCAAGGTCGCGGTGATCGACTCCGGCATCGACGTGGCGACGCCGCAGCTGGCCGGCGCCGTGGACGCGGCCGGCAGCGTTTCGCTGGTCGATCCGAAGACGTATCCGCCGACCGCCGACGCGCTCGGCCACGGCACGATGGTCGCCGGGATCATCGCCGCGCGGGCGCGGCCCGGGTCCGGGGTGGTCGGGCTGGCGCCGTCGGCGGTCAGCCTGCTGTCGATCCGGGCCTATCGCACCTGTGAGAACGAGAACGCGCCGATCGCGCAGGGGATCCGGGAGGCGGTGGCGCGCGGGGCGAAGATCGTCAACATCTCGGCCGGGAGCTCGACCGACACCCCGGATCTGGCCGCCGCCGTGCAGGCCGCGCAGGCCGCCGGGGTGTTGGTCGTCGCCGCCGCCGGGAACCTCGGTGATCAGCAGAACGGCGACCCGCCGCAGTATCCGGCGGCATATCCGGGTGTGGTGGCGGTCGGGGCGATCGGGCCGGACCGGGCCGTGACGTCGTACTCCGAGCACGGCGCCTACCTCGGGCTGACCGCGCCGGGCGGGACGGCGGAGGCGCCGGTCGTCGGGGTCGGGCCGAGCGCGGCCGGGGTGCTGGCTTCCGGGGTCGGGACGTCGTTCGCGACGCCGTATGTGACCGCGACCGCCGCGCTGGTCTGGAGCCGGTTCCCGACGTTGACCGCCGAGCAGGTGCGGCAGCGGCTGTACGCCACCGCCGACCGGATGGCGGCCGGTGCTCCCGATCCGGGCTACGGGTGGGGCGTCGTCGATCCGTACGCCGCGCTGACCACGGTGGCCGTGCCTGATGCGGCCGACTCCGGTCCGGCCGCGACGCCGTCCCCGCTGACGTTCGCCGCCGCCGCGCCCGGGTCTGACGCGACCGGACGCGCCCTGGTAGTCGGCGGGGGCGGGGTGCTGTCCGCCGGCGGGGTGGCGGGCGTCGCGTGGCTGGCCCGGCGCCGCCGTCGTGGCGCCGCGTGAGAGCGCCCGGTGTGAGAGCCCCCGGCGTAAGAGCACGCCGCATGAATGAACACTGACATGTGTCCGACCGACGAGATCCATGGGGAACCGCAGTATGTGGGGTGAGGGAACCGTCCTGGCCGGCCGCTACGAGCTGCGCCGGCGCATCGGCGGCGGGTCGATGGGCGACGTGTGGCAGGCGCAGGACACCGTCCTGGGCCGGCTGGTCGCCGTCAAGATCCTGCTGCCGGCGCTGCTGGACGACGCCGGCTTCGCCGCGCGCTTCCACACCGAGGCCCGGGTGCTGGCGGCGCTGAGCCACCCCGGCATCGTGTCCGTCTACGACTACGGCGAGACCACCGACCCCCGGACCGCGTTCCTGGTGATGGAGCTGATCACCGGACGGCCGCTGTCCGACCTGCTGGAGGAGTCCGCGCCGCTGTCCGAGGCCGCGACGCTGACCCTGGTGGCGCAGACCCTGGAGGCCTTGCAGGCCGCGCACGACCAGGGCATCGTGCACCGCGACGTGAAGCCGGCCAACCTGATGCTGCGCGGCGGCGCGGTGGTGGTCACCGACTTCGGCGTGGCCCGCACCGCCGACGCCCGCCGCCTCACCGCCGCCGACGTGGTGCTCGGCACCGCCGTCTACGCGGCCCCCGAGCAGGCCCGGCACAGCGCCGTCACCGCTGCCGCCGACCAGTACGCGGTCGGCGTCATCGCCTACGAGTGCCTCACCGGCGCTCCGCCGTTCGACGGCGACTCCCCGCTCGGCATCATGATGAAGCACCTCCAGGAGCCGGTGCCGCCGCTGCCCGACACGGTGTCGCCGGCGGTGCGCGCGCTGGTGCTGCGGGCGCTGGCGAAGGATCCGGGGGAGCGGTTCGGCAGCGCGCGGGAGATGGCCGAGACGGCGCGGCGGATCGCGGCCGGGCAGAGCTCGATCACCCGGATCGGGAAGCCGCAGGACAGTTTCCAGACCGGGGTGGACGTGGCGGCTGCCGTCGCGGCGACGCCGAAGGCGCGGCCGGACGGGGATTTCCTGTCGTTCACGGTGGTGCCGAAGGCGGAGGAGCCGGAAGGGCTGGAAGGGCTGGAAGGGCCGGAAGAGTCGGCGGAGCTCGAAGCCCCGGAGGCTGAGGCTGCTGAGATGCCGAAGCTTGGTGGGGAGGGGGAGGAGATCGCGCCGCCGTGGGCGTCGTACGCGATCCGGCCGCCGTCGGGGGAGGGCCGGGACTGGGTGTCGTTCGCGGTGGTGCCCGGCAGCGCGCCGGTGGAGGAGCCGGCGTCGACGGAGCCTTTGCCGGACGAGGACATGGTGTCGACGGTTCCGTTGCCGGACGGTGAGACGGAACCTGAAGAAGCGGCGAGTGCTCGGCCGGGGCGGTTGGCCCGCGAGGATTCGTTCACTGCCGGGCTTCCGGCGGACGAGGAGCCGGTTGGTGCGCCGGTTCGCCAAGCTCCCGCGCTGAAAGCAGAGCCTCGCGAAGACTCCTTCATGGTCGGTGTACCGACTGAATCCGCAGAACCTGCGAAGCCGCCGCCGTCGGGGAACCGTCGCCGTGCCCTGATCTTCGGCGGGGTGGGTGTCGTGGTCGCGGCGGCGGTGGGTATCGCGGTGGCGTACCCGTCCTCGCATTCGGACTCGGCGGCGCCGATCGCCTCGGCCGCTTCGACCGGCCAGACGGCAGGGGCGGCCCCGTCGAGCAGCGCGCCGCCGGCCCCGAGCACCTCAGCCGCGTCGTCGAGCTCGAGCTCCGCCGCACCACCGCCGGTCTCCGCACCGCCGTCCTCGGGTCCGCCGCACAAGTCCGGCCAGATCACGAACGTCGGCGACGGCGACTCGATCGACGTCTTCGGCAACCCCGCCGGCGCGCCGCAGTTCGGGGACGGATCGGCGGTCACCGTCGAGCCGCCGTCCGGCCGCCCGGGCCAGACCTTCCAGGCGACCGCCGCCACCGCCGGCGGCAGGACCGTCTACCAGTTCGGCGACAGCCTGGACCCCGGCCAGGTGATCGACGCGGACTCGACCGGCACCGGGAAGATCGCGCTGTACCGCTCCCTGGGGAATCCCAACCAGCAATGGTGGCTGGCCAACGACGCGAACACGCCGAAGGGCGCCTTCTACCTGCACAACGAGAAGTTCAACGACTGCCTGACCGACAACGGCGCCGGGAAGCCGGTGACGTTGAAGCCGTGCGTGCCGGGCGACAAGGCGCAGCAGTGGTACCTGCCGTGAGGCTTTAGGGCGTTGAGGCTTCAAGCCTTGCGGCCTCAGAAGTCGTGGGGGATGCCGCGCACCGCGTGCTCGGCGTGTCCCGCGACCTCCTCCAGCAGCCGGCGGATGTGGCTGCCGCGCAGCCGGTAGAGCCGGGCGCGGCCTTCGGCGCGCTGCTCGACCAGGCCGCCCAGGCGGAGTTTGGCCAGGTGCTGGCTGGCGGCGGTGGGAGTGCAGCCGGCCGTCTCGGCCAGCGCGGTGACGCCGAGTTCGCCGCCGCGCAGCGCCCACAGCAGGCGCAGGCGGGTGGGCTCGGCGAGCAGGTCCAGGAAGCCGACCGCGGTGTCGACGACCGGGTCCGGCAGCGTCGGGTCGGCCGGGGCGTGCTCGTGGGCGGGGGCTGATTCCGGCGGGGGCGCGGCGGGGGTTGGGGGCTTCGCGCCTAGGTGGGCCATGCGCGCCATCCTCTCACTGGCCGGAGCGGAGGCGCGGAGCGTGGTGGCCCCCCGGACTTACTGCGGTCTGCTGCGGTCTACCGCTGACTACCGCTGACTACTGCGACTGCTTCGGGGAACCGGCCCCATTCCGGCCAGGGCGGAACGGGGCCGTGGGCTGATCAGGTCGTGCCGGCTTCGAACTCCTCGCCCTTCACGCCGGCCACGAAGGCCGCCCACTCCGAGCGGGAGTAGACGATCACCGTGTCGTCGGGCCGGCGCGAGTGGCGCACGCCGACCGTGCCGTCGGCGAGCATGGCCACCTCGACGCAGTTGGTGGCGCCGTTGCTGTGGCTGCTCTTGCGCCAGGCGGCGCCGCTCAGGCCGGGAGCCGGGGCGGGGGGCTGGGTGTTGCTGGTGCTCAACTAGCTCTCCATCTTCGTCAGCAGGTCGGCGAGCCAGAGCGCCGACCTCTCGGGGGAAAGCGCCGCGGCACGTAACTGATCGAACACCGACGCGTAATTGCGCACCTCGTCGACGGTCTCCAAGAAATGCGTTCGCGTCAGGTTGTCCAGGCATACCACGTCGTGTTCCAGAGGATTACCGAATCCTACAATCGCGAAAGGTTCATCGAGCCCGGAATACGCGCCCGCCGAATGGGTGATGATCTGGATGACGACATTCGGCCGCCGGGATTCTTCGAGGACGCGTTCGATCTGGCCGCGCATCACCTGCGCCCCGCCGACCTGCTGGCGCAGCGCGCTTTCGTGCATCACCACGCGCAGCCGCAGCGGGTCGGGACCGCCGAGCATGCGCTGCCGGGTGCGGCGCACCTCCACCAGCGCGTCCACGTCCAGCGGCTCGGCGCGCACCCGCCAGGCCTCGGCCACGGCCCGGATGTAGGGCTCGGTCTGGAGCAGGCCGTGGACCAGCTGCACGGTGTGCGCGTCGATGGAGGTGGCCGCGGCCTCGACGCTGATGTAGTCCGCGTACGGTTCCGGGATGGCCCGCCGGTAGTACTGCCACCAGCCCTTGTCCCGGATCTGGCCGGTCAGGTTCAGCAGCGTGGTGCGCAGCTCCTCGTCGCGGACGCCGTAGACGTCCAGGGCGGCGGCCACGTCGATGCGGCGCAGCCGGCCCTGGCCGTTCTCCAGGCGGGACAGGGTGGAGTCGGAGATCTCCAGGCGCTCGGCGGCGCCCTGCAGGGTGAGGCCGGCGGCCAGCCGGAGCTTGCGCAGGGCCGCGCCGAGCCGGCGGCGTCGGATCGGCGGCGCGGTCGCGGC
>JABFXP010000589.1 GCA_013361685.1 Catenulispora sp. | reverse complement strand
GGCCGGTTGCCCGGCCCGCGCCCCCGGCGCGAACTGTTGCCACGTCCGTCAGCGGCCGCTGTCTTTAAACTCCCCTTAATCAGCGCATGCTGTGCTGTCCTGAACGCGCCGCGACGCAAGCGAGCCTGGGACGCTCCGCCGCGGCGCGCTCTTATGCCTGCCGCGCGTTCTCACGCCCGCCGCGTCTTCACGCCTGCCGCACGCGCCGCGCCCCGGCCGGGCTCTCCACCGGCTTCGCCAGGTGCCCGCTCACCAGCAGCGTCAGCGCTTCCAACAGCGCCGGCCGCAGTGCCTCCGGCAGCGCGCCGATCGCCTCGGCATGCACGCCGTCCACGATCGCCTGGCTCCGCCGGGCCATCTCGGCGCCGGCCTCGGTCACCGCGATGATCCGGGCCCGCCGGTCGGTCGCCGAGGGCCGCCGTTCGGCCAGCCCGGCCTTCTCCAGGGCGTCGACCGTGACCACCATCGTGGTCTTGTCCATGTCGCCGAGCTCGGCGATCTGGATCTGGGTGCGCTCCTGCTCCAGCGCTTTGACCAGCACGCAGTGCATGCGCGGGGTCATGCCGACCTCGGCCAGCGCCGCCGCCATGCGGGTGCGCAGCACGTGCGAGGTGTGGTCCAGCAGGAACGACAGGTCCGGCGTCGGGCAGTCGGCGATGTCGCCGGAGAACGCGGGGGCCAGGGAGGTCATGGCACCAGTCTACCCCGATAGAACTCCGCCAGCAGATCTTCCCGAAAAGTATTGTCTGCTTCAAAACTATCCGCTAGCGTCGTTCATGGCGGCGACGCGGCACCGGATCGCGTGTCGCACGGACCACCACCACCGACCCGCACCGGACCCGCACCCGGATCCCCGGCTCTCAGGAGTGATCGCAGATGTCCGAAGCAACTCGGCCGCTTACCGCGCCGACGCCGCCCACGCCGCCCACGCCGTCCACCCCGCCCATGTCGGGCACCCGGCGCCTGGCCCTGGCCGTCATCGCGACCAGCGCCCTGATGGCGGTGCTGGACGGCAGCATCGTCACCGTCGCCATGCCCACCATCCAGGCCGACCTGGGCTTCTCCCCGGCCGGGCTGAGCTGGGTGATGAACGGCTACCTGCTGGCCTTCGGCGGGCTGCTGTTGTTGGCCGGCCGCCTCGGCGACCTGATCGGCCGCAAGCGGATGTTCCTGGCCGGGACCGCCGTGTTCACCGCCGCGTCGGTGGCCGCCGGGGCGGCCACGTCGCCGGCTTTGCTGGTCGCGGCCCGGTTCGTGCAGGGCATCGGCGGTGCGGCGGCGTCGGCGGTGAGCCTGGGCATCTTGGTCACGATGTTCACCGAGCCCCGCGAGCGCGGGAAGGCGCTGGGCGTGTTCGCGTTCACCGGGGCCGCCGGAGCGTCGATCGGCCAGGTGCTCGGCGGCGTGCTGACCGAAGCCCTGAGCTGGCATTGGATCTTCATGATCAACATACCGATCGGGCTGCTGACGCTGGCCGCCGCCGTCCGGGCCATCCCGGCCGACCGCGGGCTGGGCCTGCGCGCCGGAGTGGACGTGCTGGGCGCGCTGCTGGTCACCTCGGGGCTGATGCTCGCCATCTACACCGTCGTCGGCACCGCGGACCACGGCTGGGGCTCGCCGCGCACCCTCGGCCTCGGCGCCGTGACCGCCGCCCTGCTGGCCGCGTTCTTCGTCCGGCAGGCCACCGCCGCCGCGCCGCTGATGCCGCTGCGGATCCTGCGCTCGCGGACCGTCGTGGCCGCCAACCTGGTGCAGATGCTGATGATCTCGGCGATGTTCGCCTTCCAGATCGTGGTGGCCCTGGACATGCAGAAGGTGCTGGGCTACGGCGCCACCGCGACCGGCCTGGCGATGCTGCCGGCGGCGGTGGCGATCGGCGGCATCGCGCTGGGCGTCTCCGAACGGCTCATCACCCGGTTCGGCCCGCGCGCGGTCCTGCTCGCCGGCCTGGTGTCGCTGGCCGCCGCGCTGACCCTGCTGCTCCGGCTGCCGACGCACGCCTCCTACGCCACCGACCTGCTGCCCACGATGCTGCTGATCGGCGGCGGCGGGCTGGCCATGCCGGCCGCCGCCGGGCTGGGCATGGCCGGCGCCCGGGAGCAGGACGCCGGCCTGGTCTCCGGGCTTTTCAACACCACGCAGCAGGTCGGTGCGGCGGCCGGGGCGGCGGTGCTGTCCACGCTGGCCGCGAGCCAGACCGGCCGGCTGCTCGCGCACGGCCACGACACGGCGGAGGCGCTGGCCGGCGGGTACCGGGTGGCGTACGGAGTCGGGGTCGGGCTGCTGGTCGCGGCGTTCGTGGTGGCGGTCGTGCTGCTGCGGCCGGGACATGCGGCGGCGGATGGCGATGCTGAGGCGGTGGACGCCGACGCCGAGGCCGTCTATGTCGACGCCGACGCGGCCACCCGGCTGTCTGTCGAAGCCGAACGCGCGACTCGCGACTCGGACCTGGTGGCCACCGTCGGCTGACCAGACAGCACCCTCACCCCTCGGCGCCGACCGCGTCGAGGGGTTCCGGCGTCCCGACCCGGGGCCGCAGCCCGAGCAGCCCGCCGAACACGATGAAGCCGATATAGGCGGCGCCCGCTTCGAGGGCGGCGGCCGGCAGGTCCAGGTCGCCGATCATCAGGTCCGGCAGCTTCAGCGCGATGCCCGCCGCGACGGAGATGGTGGTGGCGGCACGCCACGGATGGCGGCGCAGCTCCAGCCAGCTCATCAGGTGCGGTGCCCGGGCGGCGGCCCCGGCCCACGTCGAGGTGACCGTCCTGTGGAGCTGCGCGGTCCAGGACCAGCGCAGGGCGAGGGCTTCGCAGCATTCGGCGATGACGTCGACGGTCGACGGGCCCGCCGTCCGCTCCGCGCGCAGGGCCGCCCGCGCGCTGAACCCCGCCGCGACCGGCACGGCCACCGCCACGAACGCGGACACCGCCCCCTGGACCCACCCGACGCCGCCGATGTTGCCCGCCGCGACCACGGCGACCGGGAGCAGCACCACGGTGGCCGCCGCCGCCGCCCGGCTCGCGGTCGCCAGCCCCCGGGGCCGCCCGAGCATCCAGGGCGCCACCACCGAGAGCAGGAACGCAGTCCCCGCGCAGAACCCCGCGACCTGCACGAGCATCACGGGCACGCCGTAGTAGAGGGCGTTGTCAGGCCACGGATTCGCCGGGGCCACGCGCTGCGCCAGCCCGGTGGCGACGAACGCACCGGCCACGCAGACCATCAGCGACCAGGCCGCCGTTCGCGCACTGTGCAGCGCGTCGTCCCGGTTGAACTCAGCGGCCAGATCCGCCGGCGCACCGAACCGCGCCGTCGCCCGCCGCGCCGCGGCCTGCGGAGTCAGCCCGGCCGCCTCCTCCTCGGCGACCAGATCCGCCAGGTGCGCCGCCACCTCCCGCATGATCCGCCGGCGCCCGCGCATCCCGACACGCAGCCGCCACGCGAGGTCGTCCACATACGCGTCGATCGATCGGTACGTCACGACGCCACCTCCGCCACGCCGCCGACGGGCCCGGCCGCCGGTCCGCCGTCGGCGGTCCGCCCGCCGCCGGCCGATCCGGCCGCCGACCCCGCGCCCCCGCCTCCGAAGACCCGCTCCACCGCCGCCGAGAACGACCGCCACTCGAACTGCCGCTGCTCGGCCGCCCGCCGCCCGGACGCGGTCAGCGAGTACACGCGCCGCCGCCGGCCGCCGACCTCGGACCAGCCGCTGGCCACCAGGCCGGAGCGCTCCAGCCGGTGCAGGGCCGGGTAGACCGAGCCCTCGGGCAGGTCGAAGAAGCCGCCGCTGCGGTCGCGAAGGGCCTCGATGAGGCCGTATCCGTGGGCGGGGCCGCCGGTGAGGACGGCCAGCACCAGGCCGTCGAGGTGGCCGCGCATCATGTCCTGGCTCATACCTAGAGAGCCTAGGCTTAGGTCGTCGAGGTATCAAGCCGGATCAGCGCGAGACCCGGTAATCGGCGATCAGGTACCCCGCGGGCGAACCCACGCCGTGGAGCAGTTCGAGGCGGATCTGCGGCAGGTCGTCCAGGAGGCGGCGGCCCCGGCCGGCGAGCACGGGGGCGACGCAGAGGCGGACTTCGTCGACGACGTCTGCTGCGAGCAGCGCTCGGGCGACCGAGATGCTGCCGTGGACGCCGATGTCGCCGCCGGGGGAGTGCTTGAGGTCTTGGACGAACGGGACCAGGTCGCCGTCGATGGTGATCGTGTTGTCCCACTTCCGGCCCAGCGGGGTGGAGGAGGCGACGTACTTCGGGGCCGTGTTGATGAACGTGGCGAAGGGCTCGACGTCACTGGTCGGCCAGTACTCGGACCATTCGTCGTAGGTGCGGTGGCCCAGGATGACCGCGTCCTGGGTGGCGATGATGGCGGCGCCTTGGGCGTCCACCACGTCGTCCCAGTCGAAGATGAACTTGTTCGCCTCCTCGGCCACGCCGTCGAGGGAAACGAAAGCGGTGACGACCACCTTGCGCATGCTTGCTCCTTGGTGAGTGGCTGTTGCCCACTCTGACGACCCGGCGCGTCGGAACTCATCGGTGGGCGCGGCGCCCCGCCGGTTTCAGGATCCGCGGACGTCGTCCTCCCGCAGCACTCCCTCGAAGCGGCCGGACCGGGCCAGCGCGAGGACGGCGTCCACCCGCGCCTCCGGGGCCGCGTAGTCCGGGTGGCTGCGGATCAGTTCGCCGACGTCCCGCAGCCGGCCGAGGTCGACGGCGGTCCGCCGGGCGTCCACGGTCTTGTGGGTGGCCAGGACCGGTCCGTCCGCGCCGATCCGGCCCTTGGCGCGGGCGTAGTCGATGCGCTTGCCGCAGTGGCAGGGCGCCTCGCGGTCCAGCAGCCCGCAGCGATCGCTCAGCGCCTCGCGGACCTGGCGGCGCGCGCGTTCGAGGCGCTTGCGGTAGGCGGCGGAGCTGATGCCGAGGATCCAGGCGGACTCCTCGCCGGACAGGCGCAGCACCTCCCCGAGGACGTAGGCGGCCCGGCCGGGGCGGTCGAGGCACTGGAGCAGCGCCTGCGTACACAGCAGCCGGACCTCGTCGGCCAGCAGGGCGCCGTCCGGGCCGGGATCGGCCGGGGCCGGGGCCGCGATGCCCGCAAGGAGGTCGCGGCGGTATCCGTCGAACGTCAACAGTTCCCGGGCCGGACGGCGGCGCAGGTTGATCAGATGGTTGAGGGCGATGCGGTAGGCCCAGGTGACCAGCGCCGCTTCGCCCTGGAAGGTCGCCAGCCGGGTCAGGATCCTGATCAGGATCTCCTGCACCGCGTCCTCGGCGTCGGCGGGCGCGCCGGTCATGCGCAGGGCCAGGCGGTACAGCGGGTCCTGGACCCGCCGGACCACCTCGGTCAGCGCGTCCTGGTCCCCGTCCACGGCCCGCGCCACGAGGCGGCGGTCGCCGGCGCCGGCGGCGGGGGCGCGGGCGGCGTCGGGACCGGCATCGGCCGTCCGGCCGTCCGGCTGGCCGGCCTCCAAGTCGTCCCACCGATCGTCTGCCTGGTCATTCACCGGATCCCGGTCCACGTCGCCCCCGACACCCTCGGTCATCTCGCTGCTCTCATCGCCTTCGCGGCCCACGCCATCACGAAATCTCGTCCAACCAGTTCGCCACCGCCCGGCCGATCTCCGGCCCGACCTGCTCCGGCGCGTGGTGGCCGGCCGCGCCGACTTCCTCGACGCGCAGGGTACTGCTGTTCTCGCGGGCCCATTCGATCATTTCGGGCGCTCCGAGCCCGACCGCCGGCGTGACCGTCATCAGAAGCTTCGGCACGTCCGCGGAGCGCCGCATCCACCGGCCGTAGGCGGCCATCCGTTCGACGACGTCCGCGGGCTCGCCGCCGAGCGGGAACTCCCTGGCGAACTGAAGCATCGGGCGACGGGACTCCGGGTCCGGGAACGGCGCGCGGTAGAGGTCGAGCGCGTCCTCCGCGATGCCGGGGATGAGGGCGGGGAGGTTCCGCTCGATGAAGAGGTTCTGCTTGAGCACCATGTCCTCCCCGACACCGGGAGTCCGCAGTGCACTGAAGAACTCGTGGGCGAGCGGCGTCATCTCCGACCATTCCAACGGCCGCAGGAACGTCTCGATCAGCGCGATCCCCCGCACCCGGCCGTCGCCCCGGCGCGCGGCCCAGTCCTGGGCGAGCGCGCCGCCCCAGTCGTGCCCGACGAGGACCAGCTCGCCGCCGGGGACGACGGCGCTCAGCCACGCGTCCAGGTGGCGGGCGTGGTCCTCGAAGCGGTACGCCAGGTCCGGCTTTCCGGAGCCGCCCATGCCGACCAGGTCCGGCGCCAGGCACCGCGCCCGGTCCGCGACCTGCGGGACGGTGGTGCGCCACAGGAGCGAGTTGGTCGGGTTGCCGTGCAGGAAGACGACGGTCGGGCCGTCGGCGCCGGTCTCGCGGTGGGTCATCCAGGTGTCCAGGACGTCGGTTTTGGTGGTTTCGGCGAAGTCGTTCATGGTGGTCGTTCTCCCTCGTTCGGTGGGGTGACGAAGGATTGGACAGGGGCCGCGGGCCGTTTGTGACCGGACCGGCCAAACTTTTTTCCGACCGGTCTGATGCAACGCGCTCGACCTTCTCGTTGCATTTGCGTTCAGCATCGTTGCAACGATTATCTGCATGTGAACTGGCACTATGCGATTTTGAAGCAACGAATATGTTGCCAGATCTATGAACGCAACGTAGCGTTTGCGGTGTCAGAAACACCGAGTCCGAGGAGCAGGACGATGCAGACCTTCCCCACC
>JABFXP010000617.1 GCA_013361685.1 Catenulispora sp. | reverse complement strand
CCTCGGCGCGCTCGGCGCCGCGACCGCCCGCCACCTCGCCGCGCGGCACGGCGTCAAGCACCTGCTCCTGCTCTCGCGCCGGGGCGCGGACAGCCCCGGGGCCGACGAGCTGGCCGCCGACCTGGCCGGGCTCGGAGCCCACGCGGTCTTCGAGGCCTGCGACGTCGCCGACCGCACCGCGTTGGCGGCCGTGCTGGACGCGATCCCCGCCGCGCATCCGCTGACCGCCGTGGTCCACGCCGTCGGCGTCCTGGACGACATGGTCGCGACCGCGCTGACCCCGCAAGCCGTCGACCGCGTCCTGATCCCCAAGGCGGACGCCGCCTGGCAGCTCCACGAGCTGACCCGGGGCCACGACCTGGCCGCGTTCGTCCTGTACTCCTCCGCGGCCGGGCTGTTCGGCAATCCCGGCCAGGCCAACTACGCCGCCGCCAACGCCTGCCTGGACGCCCTCGCGCAGCACCGGCACGGCCTGGGCCTGCCCGCCACGAGCCTGGCGTGGGGCTCCTGGCAGCCGACCGGAGGGATGACCGCGCGGCTGAGCGAAGCCGCGCTGGCCCGGATGCGGCGGGGCGGGCTGCGCCCGCTGGCGCCCGAGGAAGCTCTCGGGCTGCTGGACCACGCGCTCGTGGACGGCAGCCCCCTGCTCGTCCCGGCGCACCTGGAACTGCACCGCGCATCGGGCCACGGACCGGTTCCCGCGCTGCTGCGCGCTCTGGTGCGCGAGCCGGTCCGCGCCGCCGGGGGCGCGGCGGGGTCCGGGACCGGCGACGGGGACGGCGCGGCAGCCGAACTGGCCCGGCGACTCGCCGGACTGGCCGCGCCGGAGCAGCGGCGCCTACTGCGCGACCTGGTGGCCGAGCAGGCCGCGCTGGTGCTCGGGCACAGCGGCGCGCGGGCCGTGGACACCACCCGGCAGTTCAAGGACCTGGGCTTCGATTCGCTGACCGCGGTCGAGTTGCGCAACCGCCTTGAGACGGCCACCGGCCTGCGCCTGTCGCCCACGATGGTCTTCGACCATCCGACGCCCGAAGCACTCGCGGACCGGCTCCACACTGAGATCACCGGCAGCGCCACCGCCGGCCGGCACGTCGCGGGCGCACGGTCCTCCGTTCGCGCCACGGCCACGGCCGAGGACCCCATCGCGATCGTCGGCATGGGCTGCCGCTTCCCCGGCGGTGCGGACACCCCGGAGAAACTGTGGGAGCTGCTGGCCTCGGGCACCGACGCGATCGGCGGCCTGCCCGCCAACCGCGGCTGGGACACCGAGCGCCTGTACGACCCGGATCCCGACCAGCGCGGTACCAGCTACGTCCGGGAAGGCGGGTTCCTGCACGAGGCCGACCGCTTCGACGCGGCGTTCTTCGGCATGAGCCCGCGCGAGGCCCTGGCTACCGACCCCCAGCAGCGGCTGCTGCTGGAGACCGCGTGGGAGACGCTGGAGCGCGCCGGCATCGACCCCGCCACGCTGCGCGGCAGCCGCACCGGCGTGTTCGCGGGGATCATCGCCCAGGGCTACACCCTGCGCCTGCAAGAGATCCCGCCGGGGCTCGAGGCCTATCTCATGACTGGTGAGACGGCGAGCGTCGCCTCCGGGCGGGTGGCGTACACGCTCGGGTTGGAAGGCCCGGCGGTCAGCATCGACACCGCCTGCTCGTCGTCACTGGTCGCGATGCACCTGGCCGCACAGTCGCTGCGCCACGGGGAATGCGATCTGGCGCTGGCGGGCGGCGTCACCGTGATGGCCACTCCCGGTTCGCTGATCGTCTTCAGCCGACAGCGCGGGCTGGCGCCCGATGGCCGCTGCAAGCCCTTCTCGGCTGACGCTGACGGCACCGGCTGGGGCGAAGGCGCGGGACTCGTGCTGCTGGAGCGGTTGTCCGATGCGCAGGCCAACGGACACCCGGTACTGGCCGTGATCCGCGGCAGCGCGGTGAATCAAGACGGCGCGAGCAACGGGCTCACCGCTCCCAACGGACCATCGCAGGAACGAGTGATCGCCGCCGCGCTGGCCGACGCCGGGCTGGAAGCGACCCAGATCGACGCGGTCGAGGCGCACGGGACCGGGACCAGTCTCGGCGACCCGATCGAAGCCTTGGCACTGATCAACGCCTACGGGCAACAGCGGGACGCGCAGCGGCCTTTGTGGCTGGGCTCGGTGAAGTCGAACATCGGGCACACGCAGGCGGCGGCCGGCGTCGCGGGCGTGATCAAAATGGTGATGGCGCTGCGGAATGAAGTGCTTCCGCCGACGCTGCACGCCGAAACACCGAGCCCGCACGTGGACTGGTCCGCCGGAACAGTGGCACTGCTCACCGAGACCACACCGTGGTCGCGAAACGGCCAACCACGCCGGGCCGGAGTCTCGGCGTTCGGGATCTCGGGCACCAACGCACACTTGATCCTCGAACAAGCACCCGACACGACCTCTACATCGCAGGCCCCTGAAGCAGACGACGCGCCTGACCTGGTCGATTCATCGCAGACCCCTGAAGCGGACGAGGAGCCCGGCGCGGCTGAGGTATCGCAGACTTCTGAGGCAGACGAGGGCACGACCGGCGAACCGCTGCCTTGGTCGATCTCCGCCAAGTCTGCCGAAGCGCTGCGCGAACAGGCGAAGCGGCTCACAACCTTCCTGTCCGACAACCCGGCGGCCAGTGCCCGCGACATCGCCCACACTCTGACCTCACATCGCAGCCTGTTCGAGCATCGCGCGGTGGTTCTGGGCACGGACCGGGCCGAGTTCACCTCGGGGCTGAAGGCTCTCGCCGCCGGGGAACCCGCCCCGAACCTGATCACCGGCGTGGCACGCCACCCCGGCAAGACCGTGTTCGTCTTCCCCGGCCAAGGCTCGCAATGGGCAGGCATGGCTGCGGACCTGCTGAACACCTCGCCGATCTTCGCGAACAGCATCGAGCAATGCGCCGCAGCGCTGGCGCCCCACACCGACTGGGACCTGCTCGACATCCTGCGCACTGCACAACCCCTGGAACGCGACGACGTAGTACAGCCCGCCCTGTTCGCGGTCATGGTCTCCCTCGCACGCCTCTGGGAATCCATCGGCGTCCACCCCGACGCCGTCATCGGCCACTCGCAAGGCGAAATCGCCGCCGCTCACATTGCCGGAGCCCTCAGTCTCGACGACGCCGCACGCATCGTCGCCACTCGTAGCAAACTCCTGACACACATCACCAACGACGGCGCCATGGCGTCCATCGCCCTCCCCGCCGACCAGGTCCGCGAACGCCTCGCCGATCTCGACCGCGACCTGGGCATCGCCGCCGTCAACGGCCCGTCCGCCACCGTCGTTTCGGGCGATCGCAATACCCTGACCACCCTGCTCGCAGACCTCGATGCCCAGGGCGTGCGAACCCGCCTGATCCCCGTCCGGTACGCCTCCCACTCCCCCCACGTCCAACCCCTCGAACCCCTGCTCGTCGAGCAACTCCAAAACATCGCACCGCAGGCCTCTAACATCGCCTTCTACTCCACGGTCACCGGCAACGCCCTCGACACCACGACCCTGACCGCCGACTACTGGTACACCAACCTCCGCGAAACCGTCCGCTTCGGCCCCACCATCAGCACCCTGCACGCCGACGGCCACCACACCTTCGTCGAGGTCAGCCCGCACCCCGTCCTCACCGCCGCCTTGACCGAGATCCTCGACGCCTGCGACCCGGCCCCGACCATCGCCGGCACCCTGCACCGCGACCACGGCGGCGCCGAGCGCCTGCTCACCAACGCCGCCGTGCTGCACACCGCCGGAGTCGGCGTCGACTGGCGGGCGGCGTCCCCTGCCCTGTCCGGCGGCCGTCGTGTCGAGCTGCCGACCTATCCCTTCCAGCACCGGCCTTTCTGGCTGGCCGCCGGCACGCCGTCGGACGCGGTGGCCCTGGGCCAGGAGCCGGTCGGGCACGCTCTGCTGGCCTCGGCGGTGGAACTGGCCGACGACCAGGGGTGGGTGTTCACCGGGCGGTTCGGGCTGCGGGATCTGCCGTGGCTGGCCGACCACGCGGTGGCCGGGACGGTCCTGCTGCCCGGGACGGCCTTCCTGGACTTGGCGCTGAGCGCGGCCGAGCGGGCCGGCTCCGGCCGTGTCGAGGAATTGACGCTGCATCAGCCGCTGCTCCTCCCCGATCAGGGCGATGTCCAGCTGCGGGTGACGGTCGGCCCCGCCGACGGTGACGCGCGGCGGTCGATCACCGTCCACGCGCGCGGATCACGGACTGCCGGTGCGTCGGAGGAGGCGGAAGCGGACCTGGAGCCGGCGTGGACGTGCCACGCCACGGGCGTCCTCGGCGACCCGCAGAGCGCTGAGACGCCGTCCGCCGATGCCGCGGCCCCCGACGAGTGGGCGCCGTCCGGCACACCGGTCGACATCTCGACCTTCTACGACGACCTCATCGATCGTGGCTACGGCTACGGGCCGATGTTCCAGGGGCTGCGGGCGGTCTGGCAGGACGGCGACGACCTGCGGGCCGAAGTCGAACTGCCCGAGGGCACCGACGCCGGGCGTTTCGGCATCCATCCCGCGCTCCTGGACGCCGCGCTGCACAGCCTGCTCGCCGCCGCGGTCGCCGCGGACGGGGACGGGTCGGGCCAGACCCCGCGCCTGCCGTTCAGCTGGGCCGGGGTGACGCTGCACGCGACCGGGTCCACTTCTCTACGGGTTCGCGTTCACACCACCGCGGAGCAGACCGTCACGCTGACCGCGACCACCGCTGACGGCGATCCCGTGCTCACGGTCGAGACCCTGCTCGTCCGCCCCGCCGAGCCGGCCCAGCTCGGAGGCGACCGGCAGAGCCGGGACCTGTATGAGCTCACCTGGCCGACCGTGGTGCCGGCCGCCGAAGAGACGCCGGTAGCCGGAATCTGGGGCCTGATCGACGGCGACAAGGCTACGACCGAAGAGGCTGAACTGTTCAGCCGACTGGCAACGCTGCGCGAAGCCCTAGACAGCGACGCCGACGCTGACGCCGCGCCGACGTCAGCTGTCGCGCACGGAAACCTGGCGACGCTGCGCGAAGCCCTGGAGGCCGGCGCCGCGCCGCCGTCGGCGGTGGTCGTCCCCTGTCTCGCCGATCCGCAGGACCCGGACATCGTGGCGGCTGTGCACGCGACGACCGCGCGTTTCGTGCCGATCCTGCAAGGCTGGCTGGCCGAGGACCGCTGGACGGACATCCCCCTGGTGATCGTCACCCGTGGCGCGGTCGCCACCACGCCCGGCGCCGACGTCGCGGACCTGGCGGCGGCAGCGGTGTGGGGGCTGGTCCGCAGCGCTCAGACCGAGCACCCGGACCGGTTCGTCCTGCTCGACCTCGACCCCGCAGCCGCACCGGAGGACACAGATATAGAGGCTGCGGTCAGCATTGTCGTGCGCAGCGGCGAACCACAGCTGGCCCTGCGGGACGGAACCGCACACGCGCCTCGGCTCACCCGGCCCGAACGCACAGACCGTGCCCAGCCGAATTCGGACTCCCCCGTAACCCTCACGTCCCACCCCGACGACACCGTCCTCATCACCGGCGGCACCGGCCTGCTCGGCGCGCAGGTGGCCGAACACCTGGTCACCCACCACAACGTCCGCCACCTGCTGCTCACCTCGCGGACCGGCCCCGACGCCCCCGGCGCCGCGGAGCTGCACAAACGGCTCACCGACCTCGGCGCCGAGCCCACCATCGCCGCCTGCGACGCGGCCGACCGCACGGCGCTGGCCGCGCTCCTGGCCGCCGTCCCCGACGGCCATCCGCTCACCGCCGTCGTCCACTGCGCCGGAGTCCTCGCCGACGCGACCGTCGGCTCGCTCACCGCCGACCACCTGGACACCGTCCTGGCCCCCAAGGCCGACGCCGCGTGGAACCTGCACGAGCTCACCGCGGACCGCGGACTGTCGGCGTTCGTCCTGTTCTCCTCCGCCGCCGGCACCCTCGGCACGCCGGGCCAGGCCGGCTACGCCGCCGCGAACGCCTTCCTCGACGCCCTGGCCCACCGGCGGCGCACCCGCGGCCTTCCCGCCACCAGCCTGGCCTGGGGCCTGTGGCAGCAGCCCAGCGCCATGACCGGCGGCCTGGGCCGGGCCGAGCTGGCGCGCATGGCGCGCAGCGGCAGCCGGCCGATCGGCACCGAGCAGGGCCTGGCGCTGTTCGACGAGGCCTGCGCCCTGAACCGCCCGACGCTGGTCCCGTTCCGCCTGGACCAGAACCGGTGGCGCGACGCCGCCGACGCCGCGACGGCACCGCCGATCCTGCGGGCCCTGCTACGACCTCGCGGCCGCCGGGCCGCCGCCGCCGGTGCCGGCGCCTCCGCCCTGCCCCGGCAGCTCGCCCAGATGTCCGGCCCGGAGCAGACCGCCGCCTTGCTGAACCTGGTGTGCGGGCACGCCGCCGTGGTCCTGGGCCACGACGACCCGTCGGCCGTGGCCGCCCACAGCAGCTTCCGCGACCTCGGCTTCGACTCCCTCACCGCCGTCGAACTGCGCAACCGCTTGAACACCGCGACCGGTCTGCGGCTGCCGGTGTCCCTGATCTTCGACTACCCGTCCCCCACCGATCTGGCCGCCGCGCTGCTCGCGGAACTGGCCGCCCCCGATGAATCGGCACCCTCGGCGCTACAGGCCGTCGAGCGCCTGGAGGCTGCGATCACCGCGGCCCCGCCCGGCGCCGCCGACCGTCACCGCCTCAGCCGGCGGCTGCTGGCGGTGGTCGCGGCGCTCGACGGCGCCGGGGCGGCCGGGGAC
>JABFXP010000087.1 GCA_013361685.1 Catenulispora sp. | reverse complement strand
CGCTGGTGCCGGGAGGACGGGTAACAAGACACCGCCCTCCCGACGTTTCAGGACTGACCAACCAACCGCCTCAGGCCTCAGCCTCAGGCCTCAGGCCTCAGCCTCAGGCCTCAGGCCTCAGCCTCAGCCTCATACCTCAGGCCTTCACGCCTCAGCGCCCAGGCGCACGCTGCGTAATCTCCTGCAGGAACCACTGATTGCCATCCGGATCCTCAAAGGAAGCGAACGACCCATAACTAGCCCGCTCCGGATGCAAACCGGCCTTACGCTCGCCACTCCCCGGACGGTGAAACACCCCACTGACATCCCGGAACGGCTCGCTGACCGCAACCCCACGCCCGATCAACTCCTCGCGAGCGGCCACAATGTCAGTGACCACCAACAGCAACCCCTGATAAGTCCCCGGCGCGGCAGACGACAGCCCCTCACCGAAGATGATCGAGCACTCCGACCCCGGCGGCGTCACCTGAACCACCCGGTAGCTGTCGTCCACCGGAAAGTCCGCATCGAGGCGGAACCCCATCTGCTCGGTGTAGAACGCCTTCGCCTTGTCCGTGTCCGACACCGGGATGACGACCACTTCCAGCTTCAGGTCCATGGCTGGTCTCTCTCTGTCTATTGCAGTGCTTTTGCTACGAACAAAATCGACACTCACCGAGTAGCGCGCGCCGCCTCCTCAATAACCCCCGCCACAACCCCCGGATGCGACACAGCCACCGAGTGCGAAGCCTTCACCTCAGTAACCTGCGCCCCCGCCCGCTCAGCCATAAACCGCTGCGCAGCCACCGGAATGTTCAAATCCTGCGTGGTCACGACATCCCAACTCGGCACCTGCGCCCAAGCCGCCGGCCCGACCTCAGCCTCCGTCAGCGCAGCCTGCGCAATCGGCCGCTGCGCAGCAGCGGCATCCGCAGCCACCTTCTCCGAGACGTCAGCAGCGAACTGGTGGTGGAACTTGTCCTGCTGGATGTACAGATCCGTAGTGCTGCTGCCATCGGCGTTCGTGTACGTGACCGGGTCCAGCGCCCCCGGCAGCGTCGAACCCGGGAACTGGTTCGTCAGCTGCAGCGCGGACTCACCCGGCGCCGGCAGGAAAGCCGCGACATAGACCAGACCCTTGACCTTCGGATTGTTCGCCGCAGCCTCCGTGATCACCGAACCGCCGTACGAGTGGCCGACCAGGATGACCGGCCCGTTGACGTGGTCGATGACGGTGCGCAGCTGCGCAGCGTCAGAAGCCACCCCGCGCAGCGGATTCGCAGCAGCGACGACGTTGTACCCGTCCTTGTGCAGCTTCTCCACGACCCCGTTCCAGCTGGAACCGTCGGCGAACGCACCGTGCTCAAGCACCACGGTCGGCTTCGCCCACTTCCCGGACGCGGAGTCCGCAGCGTTGGCAGTGCCGGCGACGGCGAACGCAGTGGCACCGGCGGCCAGACCGACGACGGCGGTGGCACCGGCGATGACGCGACGCTTACCGGCCTTCTTGATGACGGACATGAGGGATCCCCTCCATAGGGTTCGAGTGTTTGGCCCTGCTGACCTTCACTCTCACCCGCCGCTCCGAGCACCCACATCGGTCATCTGACCCTGAGTCGCGCTGGACCGGTATGCCCGCTTTGTCACCCCACCGCCCCCGGACAGCGCTTGCCCGTGGTCACGCTTCAGTCAGCCGTCGGCCGCCCCACCCCGGCCACCGCCCCACCCCACCCCAACCACCGCCCCGCCCACCACCCCACCAAAGGTCAACCACCCCAGCCACCCCAAGCCACCCCCCACCCGCCCTCCCTCAACCCCTTTCTCATTCATTGAGTCATCCGACTCTTT
Source organism: Catenulispora sp. (assembly GCA_013361685.1). GTDB lineage: Bacteria > Actinomycetota > Actinomycetes > Streptomycetales > Catenulisporaceae > Catenulispora. Next base: position 4,917 of record JABFXP010000087.1, on the reverse strand, counting down.
CTCCCCCCACACCCAAACGCGATGCTGGGAGAGTCGCTGCCGAATACCCGGCGGCCCTCGCATGGAAAGCTGGAAGGTCCTGGCCGTGACTCGTACCCCCGTTGTCCTCATCCACGGTGCGTGGCTCCATCTGTCGTGCTGGGACGCTTGGGCAGCTCGATTCACCGCCCACGGCTACGCCGTCTCCGTCCCAGCGTGGCCGGGAGAACCAGACAAGGCCGCCACGGCCCGCCAGAACCCCGAGCCCATGCGCGACACAGGCCTGAACCAACTCCGGTCCCACTTCACCCGCCTCATCCAACGCATGGACCGCCCGCCCGTCCTGATCGGCCACGGCATCGGCGGCCTCATCGCCCAGCACCTCCTCAGCCTGGGCCTGGCCGAAGCCGCCGTCGCCATCGCACCCATGCCGATCCCCGGAGTGCCGTCGGTAGACCTCCACGTCCGACCGTCACTGGCCGCCCAGATCTGGGGCGAACCCGTCGGCCACAACGGCTTCGTACCGCTGTCCCGGCCCCTGTTCCGCTACGCCGTGGCCAATGCCGTCGGCGAGGAAGAGGCGGTGAAGCTCTACGCGCGATACTCCATGCCGACCCCGACCCGCCTGGTGTCCGACACGTGGACCTGGACCCCCACCCCCACCCCCACCCAAACCTCCACCTTCACCTTCACTCCCAGCCCCACCCCCACCCCCGTCCCCCTCCCCGTCGACACCGACAACCCCACCCGCGGCCCCCTCCTACTGATCTCCGGCCAAGAAGACCTCCTAGTCCCAGACGCCGCCACCCGCTCCGTCTACAAGCTCTACGGCGACTCCACAGCCGTCACCGACCTCAAGCAGTTCGCAGACCGCGGCCACTCCCTGATCATGGACAGCGGCTGGCACGGCGTCGCCGACTACACCCTGGCCTGGCTCGCCGGCAACGACCTGCGCCCCACAGATGGTCACAAACGGTTCATGTGAGAACTCTGTCTTCCTTCCGCCACTGCGGCTAACCTCCACGGCGGGTGAGCGACCCCACGCTCTCAGCAACGCCACCAGGAGGTTCCATGTCCGGTCCCTGGCTCCGCCGCCTCGCATCCGCCGCCGCGACCCTCGGCGCCGCCGCCCTCGCCCTGGCCGCGACCGTCACCCCGGCCGCCGCCGACGTCGGCTCCAGCCCGGTGTCCCAGACGACCGTGGTCGGAGTGCACAACACCTACAACCAGCCGGCGTTCCCGTACCTCGCCAACGCGCTGGACACCGGCACCTCGATGATCGAGCTCGACACCTGGACCGACGTCTTCGGCGACTACTGGAAGGTGAGCCACGACAACCCGTTCGGCAACGCCAACAACTGCGTCAACGCCGCCAAGCCCGCCGACATCTACACCGGCTCGGCGAACAAGGACCTCGGCTCCTGCCTGGACGACGTGAAGTACTGGCTGGCCTCCCACACCCCCTCCGGCCCGCTCACCATCAAAATCGAGCTCAAGCAGGGTTTCGAAGCCAACAGCGGCATGGGCCCGGCCCAGCTCGACGCCCTGATCAACAACCACCTCGGTAGCCTGGTCTACCGCCCCAACGACTTGCTGAACAACACCTACCCCACCCTCGACGCCGCCGCCAAGGCCAACGCCTGGCCCACCCGGTCCGCCCTGGCCGGCAAGGTGATCATCTACGTCATCCCCGGCACCGTCGAACTGGGCAACCCCTTCGACACACTCCACACCGACGTCGAATACGCCACCTACCTGAAGAACCTGGCAGCCGCGGGCAAGACGTCGCAGGCCACGATCTTCCCCTCAGTGCTCGGCGCGGCCTCGGGCGACCCCCGCACGCAGTACTCCGACACCTCGATCCGGCCCTGGTTCATCGTGTTCGACGGGGACGCCGCCACCTACGTCAACGGCATCGACACGTCCTGGTACGACACCAACCACTACCTGCTGACCATGACCGACGCCCAGAACGTGGCCCCGACGTTGAGCGACACCGCGCCGAGCCTGGCGGACGCACAGGCCCGGGTGGCGCTGCTGGCGAGCAAGCACGCGACCATCGTCTCGAACGACTGGACCGGCCTGCCCGCCGTGCTCTCCGAGGCGTTGCCGCGCGGCTGATCCGCCGCCCCCGGCCCCCGCCGCCGTCCGTCTTTGCCTGACCCAGCCCCACCCTCCGCCATCCATCCTCAGCTGACCCAGCCCTCGTCGGCCGGGCCGGTCCCTACCGGCCCGGCCGACGGAACTGGGCGTCCCACCGCTCAGGACACCCGCGTCCAGGTATCAGCATTCGTCATCACCGCATGAGGCCAAGGCAGCTTCACGACCTCCGGCTCCGCGCCAGGACTCGGAGGCTTCACCGCCGAGTCCGACACGACATGCCACACCGTCTCCATCCGCCCCTCCCGCAACAACCCGGTGAAAGTGCAGATCACATCCCCGGCCGGCGCCGAGCGGCTGAACGCGAACGTGACGCACTCGCCCTGATGGATCCCGCTGACGTCGAAATCCTCCCCGGCGAACGCGCTGTCCTTCAGCGCGGTGCGGAACGAGCCACGGATGCGCTGGTCAGCGTCATCAGTGATGGTGAGCGTCGAACCGTACTGGTTCTCCCAAGTCCCGGTCCACATACCCGCGTCCCCTTTCGTCGAAGATCCACGAAAGAGCCGCTTGTACCCAGATCCGCCAGCCTCACGCCAAACAGCGCAGCGGCTTGCCCCCGTTATAGGTGACCATGTCGATCAACGCCGCGAACAGGTCGATCTCCGCGCCCGGCGCCGCCCCGTCCAACTCCGCATAAGCCCGGTGCAGGTTTCCCACCAGCCGCTCGGAGTCCAGCAGGTCCTTGAACTCCCCGGGCCCGAACTCCCGCGCGGCCTCCAACGGCGTCAGCCCGCCGTCCTTGCCCTGCTTCGCCACCGCCTGCACATGCCGCAGATACGCGAGCACCTCGTCGATGACCTCCGGCCCGCAGACCGCGCCGTGCCCCGGAACGATCGTCCGAGCGCCGAGCGGCTTGATCCGCTGCTCCAGCACCTCGACCGCCCCGGCGACCGAACCCATCAGCAGAAACGGCGTCCCGCCGTTGAACAGCAGATCACCGCTGATCAGCACGCCCTGCTCGGGAAGCCACGCATACGAATCGCTCACCGTATGCGCGGCAGTCCCGGCGTTGACCACTTCGCACCGCATCTCGTCCACGTGCAGCGTGATCCGGTCCGGGAACGTGACGAACGGCGGCTCCAACTCCAACTCGCCCCACGGGACCTCGCCCCACACCGCGTCATATGCCGCGTTCGGCAGCCCGGTGGCGATCAGCGCCTCGCGCATCGCCTCGTGCCCGATCACCGCGGCCGGGGCGAGCAGGCTGTTGCCGTTGGTGTGGTCGCCGTGGTGATGCGTGTTCACCAGCGCGCGGATCGGCCGGTCGGTGACAGCGCGGATCGCGGCGAGGTACTCGCGCGTGCGCCGCTCGGTGGAACACGAGTCGATCGAGATGACGCCCTGCTTCCCGACCAGGAACGCGGTGTTGTTGATCCACCAGCTGCCGTCAGGCTGAACGAAGGCGAAGACCCCGTCGGCGACTTCGCGGGCCTGGCCGGGCGGCATGCGGTCGTCGTGGGGGTGGGAGCTCGTCATGGGGTCCTCATCAAGTCAGAGTGCATAAACAGCACGAACGAACGCACGGCCAACGCGGCCATCGCAGAATCATCAAGACGATCCCGACGATAGGGCACCACAAGCCGGCGCCTACTGCACATCACACGTCTTGTACTTCGGCTGCCCCGGCACGTCGTAGCAGGTGAAGTTCGCAACCGGACCATTCGTCGTCGGCGAATTCACCGCGATACCCCACGCGGAGGTCGTCCCACCACACCCGACGTGCAGCGAGAAGGGAATGTTGTCGGGAAGCGTGTACCAGTACGACGACGTCGACCCGTTCCCGATGCCCTGCCACGGCGCATACCCAGAACCCTGCGAAGCCTGCACCCAGACCCCCTCGACCGAATGCCCGGAAACACACGACACCGTGCCACTGATCTTCTTCGGCGTAGCAGAACTAGCCGGCGGCGGAGGCGGCGCAGTGGTAGCCGGCGGCTTGCTCGTCGAAGCAGCCGGCGGCGGAGCCTGCGTCGAAACCGGCGCACTGACATGCGAAGCCGGCGGCGCACTCACCGTACTGCTGGGCGCACTGACCGACGGCGCAGCCTGAGTCGTACCGGGCGGCGGCGAAACAGGCGGAGTAGAAGGCCCAGGCGCAGCCGCCGAGTAAGCCCCCGGCGCAGTACTGGACACCGCCACATAATCGAACCCTGACGAAGTAGCCACCGCACCCGGCTCGGAAGTCACCGCCACCCCCGACGTCCCACCACTCGCAGCCGCCGCCACAACCCCGGCATCCCCCGCCGCCTTCGAAGCCTGCCCACACGCACTCACCCCCACCACAACCGCGACAACAATCGCCGCACCCACCCCCACAACGGCGATCCCACGCCCATCCACCCGCCGACCCACCACCGCTGACTCCTTCGCCGCCGCACTCGCTCCCACCGACCCTACGAGCACAAAGCGATCCACCACGAACCACATTGAGGTACCGCCCCCAACAAAAGCCCACGTCAACCACAGGTTTCGCCCCCGCCGACAGCTCAGCGACGGTGAGGTTCAGCGCACGACGCTGAGGTCACCGCAGCGAAGCATGCGGCCATCCGAGTGAATCCCGTGACAACGCCAGAGCCCACTTTCTACGTGCTCGGTATAGCTGAGTCGCCGAGGGGAGCAGCCAGCCACCGCCTCAGCGCTTCGACGGCCCGACCCTTTGCCTGAGCCCAGTCCGGCGGACGCCTCGACGGTTCGGCGCCCCGTCGGCTCAGCTCTCGCCAAGCGGTAGCCCCGGCGCGAACCTCCGGCCCGGGTCAGGCCGAATCGGATCGCCAC
>JABFXP010000332.1 GCA_013361685.1 Catenulispora sp. | reverse complement strand
GCAACGAGAACATCAGCGGCACCCGCGGATGCCCCTGCGGCATCCACAGGAACCCGTCCCGCTCCTCCAGCACGTCATACCGCGAGAACAGCGTCATCTCGTGCTCGTTCAGGAACTCCAGCCGCAGTCCGGCCTTGATCAGGGCACTGACGATCTCCCCGATGCCGTGGTCGAACTGCACGCTGACGTTCTCCCGCGTGTCGGCCTCGAAGTCCGCGTACGTCCCCGGCTCGTCCCACACGTGCGCGGACCGGTCGAAGTAGTCGTACTCGACCGTGATCCCGTCGCGCCCGAGCGTGTTCCCGAACGGGTGGAACTCCGCCAGATACAGGAACCCGCCGGGCTCGACGAGGTCTGCCATGACCTGCGCCCAGCGCTCGATGTCCGGCAGCCAGCACAGCGCGCCGAGCCCGGTGTAGACGATGTCGAACTGCTCCCCGCCCAGCGCCGAGACCGCGTCGTAGACGTTCGCCGCGACCCACCGGGCGTCCGGCACGCCGATCTGTCCCGCCAGGTCGGCCGCCGCGTCGAGGGCGGGCTGCGAGAAGTCGAGCCCGGTGACCCGCGCGCCGTGCCGGGCCCAGCCCAGGGTCTCGGTGCCGATGTGGCACTGCGCGTGCACCAGCCGCTTGCCGCGCACGTCGCCGACCTCGGCCAGCGCGAACGCCGGGACCGACTCCCGCCCGGCGACGAAGCTTTTCACGTCGTAGAAGTCACCGTCGACGTGGATCGGGACCCGCTCGTCCCAGTTGGCCCGGTTGTAGCGGAGCCAGTCGGCGGGGTCCGGGGCGGTCGTCTCGGCGCTCATGACGCCGACGCTAGCTCGGCGCCACCGCGGCGACCAACGGTTTAGCGGCCTCAGGCGTACTGGGTCGAGCGCGGATCCGGCCGGTCGAGGTTCCAGTGCCGGCCGGTCCCGGTGATCCAGTCGGCGCCGCCGCCCTGCTCGCCGCGCGGGCGCATGATGAAGCGGCTGATACTGCTCTGGCCGCCGTCGTGGTCGCTGTACAGCACCTCGACCGTGAAGGCCCGCCGCTCCTTGATCGCCGCGGCCACCCCCGCGTAGCGCGGATCGTCCTGGTCGCGGATCGCCGCGTGCCAGTAGCCGACGTCCTGCGCGGGGATGTAGAGGTCGCGGATCATCCGCCGGTGGTCGCGGGCCGGCGTGTGCTCCTCCTCGGCGTTCAGCCGGCCGTCGTGCACGTCCCAGCCCTGGAGCACCGCCAGGCCCGTGCCCACGTTGCGCAGCGAGATCGCCAGGTAGACGTTGTCGTTCACGACCTCGGCGTAGCCGTGGCCGCCGGGCAGGACGGCCCAGTGGTCGTCGGCCCAGAACACCTTCTCGTCGCGGTCGGTGAGGCGGGAGGTCAGCAGCACCGGCCGCAGCCCCACCAGCACGGCTCGTTCGGCCGCGGACGCCGCGCGCGAGGCGGCGCGCACCGAGCTCAGCGTGGCCGCCGCCAGGACGAGCGTCGCCCCGGCGCCGGCCAGCGAGGATATGGTCACCCAGTCAGTCACGAAGGGGGAGACTACGGGAGCTACAGCCCGGTGGTCGATCGCGGATAGGCGACGGCCTGGTCGGTGGCGATGTTCACCAGGTACGGCACGCCGGAGGCGAAGGCCCGGTCCAGCGCCGGCCCGACCTGCCGGGGGTCGGTCACGAACTCCCCGCCGCCGCCGAGCGCCCGCACCACTTCGTCGTAGCGGGCGTCGGGGTTCAGGTCGGCGGCGACGTCGTAGCCGTACAGCGCCTGCATCGGGTGCTTCTCCAGGCCCCAGCACGCGTTGTTGCCGACCACCATCACCACCGGCAGCCGGTGCCGCACCAGGGTGTCCACGTCCATCAGCGAGAACCCGGCCGCGCCGTCCCCGAACATCAGCACCACCTGCGAGGCCGGGCGGGCCAGCCGGGCGGCGATCGCGTAGCCCAGGCCGGTGCCCAGGCAGCCGTACGGGCCCGGGTCCATCCAGCAGCCCGGGCGGGCCGGCTCCACGAAGCGGCCGGCCCAGGACACGAAGTCGCCGCCGTCGCCGATCACCACCGCGTCCTCGGCCAGGCGCGGCAGCAGCTCGCCGTAGATCCGGGCCGGGTGGATCGGGTCGGAGGCGCAGGTCAGCAGCTCGGTGTCGGTGGCGATGGCCGCCGCGGCCTTGTCCTGGAGCGTGCCGAGCCAGTCCGCGTAGGCGCCGGGCTTGGCCGCGCCGCGCCAGGCCTCGGCGATGCCGTCGAAGACCGCCGACAGGTCGCCGGCCGCGCTGCCGGCCAGGCCGACGTGCGTGCTCAGCTGCTGCGGGGAGTCGGCCAGGTGGACCACCGGCGCCAGCGGGTTCCCGTCCCGGCCGCCGAACAGGCCGTAGCCGAGCCGGAAGTCCAGCGGCGTGCCGGCCACGAGCACCAGGTCCGCGCCGCCGAAGGCGGCCGAGCGGGCCCGGGTGACCAGCTGCCGGTGGCCGCGCGGCAGGATGCCGCGCCCCATGCCGTTGGTGATCACCGGGACGCCGGTCTCCTCGGCGAAGGCCAGCGCGGCGCTGTCCGCGCCGTCCATCCAGACGTCGGAGCCGAGCACCAGGACCGGCTTCGACGCGCGGGCGAGCAGGGCGCCGATCGCGGCGAGCGCGTCGGAGTCCGGATCGGGCGCCCGGCGCGCGCCCGGCGCCGGCAGCGGCTTGGCGTCGACGTCGAACGCCGCCTCCAGCGACAGGTCGAGGAACACCGGCCCGCGGTGCGGTGCGGCGGCCAGCGTGAACGCGTCGTCGAGGTCGGCGGCCAGGTCGGCCGTGGTGTGGACGGTCGCCGAGCGCTTCGTCACCGGGGCCAGCAGCGGCGGGTGGTCCAGCTCCTGCAACGCGCCCTTGCCCCAGTTGGAGTCGGCGGCCCGGCCGCCGAGCACCACCACCGGCGAGCCGTTGAAGTGCGCGGTGGTGACCGCCGAGACGCCGTTGGTGATGCCGGGCCCGGCGGTCAGCACGGCCAGGCCGGGGCGCCGGGTCAGCTTGGCGGTGGCCTCGGCGGCGAACACGGCGGTCTGCTCGTGCCGGACGTCCAGGATCGGCATCGGCGGGTCGGCCTTCACCGCGCCGTCGTACAGCGGGAAGACGTGGCCGCCGGACAGCGTGAACATGGTCTGCACGCCGTGCGCGCGGGCGACCGCCACGGAGATCTGGCCGCCGTGCAGCGGCTGCGCGGTGTCGGGCTGGGGCTCGGGCTGCACTTCGGTCACGGCGGTCACCTGCTGGGTTCGGCGGGGCGGGACTAAGTTACGAGCCAGTAGCTTTCCGCTCCGGGCCCCGCTTCCGCAAGGCTTGCGGCCCGGGCGCGCTCAAAAGTCGATCCGCATCACGCGCCGCCGCAGTGTCGGGCTGCTGACCTCCCGGAACCCGCAGTCCTCGTAGACGCTCTGCGCGCCGACGTACAACTCGTTCCAGGCGACCTCCTTGCCGGGCTCGACGGCCAGCGCGTAGCCCTCGACGGCGCGGGCCCCGTGCTCGCGCGCGTGGCCGACGGCGGCGGCGGTCAGCGCCCGGCTCACGCCGCGCCGGCGGAAGCCGGTGCGGACGACGAAACAGGTGACGGCCCACACGCCGGGATCGTCGCGGTCTTCCTCGCGTCCGGTCCACGGCACCCGCAAGGCCTGGAGCCGCGGGTACTCCGTCCGGGGCTCGACCGCGCACCAGCCCACCGGCTCTCCGTCGAGGTAGGCGACCAGTCCGGTGCTCGTCGCCTCGGGCTCGCCGCAGTGGGTCTGCTCGGCGAACATGGCCGCGCGTTCCTCCTGCGAGGACGCGCGCCATTCGGGCCGCATGAGCTTGAACCACTGACACTGGCAGTCGTGCGGTACGCCGCGCTCGCCGAAGACCGCCCGAAGATCCTCCGGGGCGGCCTGGTTGGCGGGGACGACGGTGATCGTCGCGGAATCGGACTCAGAGGCGGAGTGGGCCATAGCGGCACGATAGACCCGGCCGCAGTTCACGGCCGGGTTCCAGAGCGTGCGGCGGGTCATGCCTGGGCCGGTCCCACCCCGGCGCCGGTGGTCCGGATCGCCTCGGCGATCTCGGCCAGGTCCCGCGCCGCGAGCCGCACCGCGCCCGCCTTCAGCCATCCGTCCACCTGCGCCGGCGTCCGGGCGCCGACGATCGCCCCGGTGACGCCGGGCCAGGCCAGCGTCCAGGCGATCGCCACCTCGGCCACGCCCACCCCGTGCCGGGCCGCGACCGGCCGCAGCGCGTCGGCCAGCCGCAGGTTCGCGGCCAGGCCGGAGGTGAAGTCCGGGGCCGTGCGGCGCCAGTCGCCGGCGGCCAGGTTCGCGGCGCGCTCGGCCGAGAACGTGCCGGTGAGCAGGCCGGACTGGAGCGGCGAGTAGACGATGACGCCGGCGCCGTGCTCCCGGGCCCAGGCGATGTCCTCCGCGGCCGAGCGGTTGATCGCGGAGAACGGCGGCTGGATCGCCTCGACGTGCGCGATGGGCTCGGCGGCGGCCATCAGCCGCGGCCCGTGGTTGGACAGCGCGATCGCGCGGACCTTGCCCTCGGCCTTGAGGTCGGCCATCACCTGCCAGTACTCCTCCAGCGGAGTGTGGTCGGGGGACGCCGGGCCGTCGGTCTCCTCGCCGTAGACGAAGGCCTCGCCGGTGTCCGGCCAGTGCACCTGGTACAGGTCGATGCGCTCGACGCCGAGGCGGCGCAGCGAGTCCTCGACCTCGCGGCGCACGCTCGCCGGCTTCATCGTGCGGACCGGCGGCCGCTGCGGGTCCGCCGGATCCCCGACCAGGCCGACCTTGGTGAAGACGTAGGGCCGGTCGGCGTCGGAGAAGCCGGATATCGCCTTGCCGACCAGTTCCTCGGAGTGGCCGAGGCCGTAGTAGGCGGCGGTGTCGATCCAGTTGACGCCGGACTCCACGGCGTGCCGCATCGCGGCCACCGACTCGGCGTCGTCGGTGGCGCCCCAGCTGTAGGTCCAGCCCCCGCCCGACACGGCCCAGGAGCCGAAGCCGACGCGCGTGATCTCCATGTCGGTGCCGCCGAGCCGGGCGGTGTCGAGGGCGGATGCGACGGTGTCCGCGGCGGCGGTTACGGTGTTCTGATTCACGGTCTCGTTCGTCATGACCATCACGATCCGCCTGCCGCGCGGCCCTACCCAGGAGCACGTGTTGCCTAGGCACGGGATGACCAGGCTGCGTCCGGCATGTTAGGGAGGAGCGTGACCATCGACAGGCGTGCGGAGTTGGGCGAGTTCCTGCGGTCCCGGCGGGCCCGGCTGAATCCGGCCGAGCTGGGGCTGCCGGACTACGGCGGCCGCCGCCGGGTGCCGGGCCTGCGCCGCGAGGAGCTGGCGCTGCTGGCCGGGGTGAGCGTGGACCACTACGTGCGGCTGGAACAGGGCCGGACGCTCCAGTTCTCCGAAGAGGTGCTGGACGCGGTGGCCGGGGCGCTGCGGCTGGACCCGACCGAGCGCGACCACCTCTACCGGCTGGCCCGGCCCTACCATCAGCAGGTGTATCAGGGCTCGGGCCGGCGGGAGCCGCAGCGGGTGCGGCCGGGGCTGCGGCGGCTGTTGGACGGGGCCTCCGACGTCCCGGCGTACGTCGTGGGCCTGGGCACCGACCTGCTGGCCTGGAACCAGCTGGCCTCGGCGCTGCTCACCGACTTCGGCGCGCTGCCCCCGCACGAGCGGAACCTCGCCTGGCTGGTCTGCCACGACGAGGGATTCCGCACGCTGTTCGCCGACCCGGCGGCCAAGATGGCGGACATCGCCGCCTACCTGCGCTTCGACGTCGGGCGGCACCCGGCGGACCCGGCGCTGGGCGCGCTGGTCGAGGACCTGTGCCGGAACCCGGAGTTCGCCGAGGTCTGGGCGCGGCACGACGTCCGGGACAAGACACACGGCGGCTACACCTACCGCCACCCCGTGGTCGGCGAGCTCACGCTCGACTACGAGACCCTGCGCGCTCCCGACGACCCGGACCAGGCCCTGATCATGCACACGGTGCCGGCGGACTCGCCGTCCGAGGCCGCGCTGCGACTGCTGGCGGCCTGGGCGCAGACGGTCCGGGTCGGGCAGACGGCGTCATGAGCGCGCTGAGCAGACGCCTGGCATGGATCGGCGGCGCCGTGGTCGTGGCCGGGGCCGCGGGGGCGACGATGGTGACGATGACACAGTCCGAGGGGAGCACGCCGGCCGCGGCCGACCCCGCTCGGATCTTCACCCGCGCCGACGCCGCCGGCCTGTTCGCGCAGTCGTCGCAAGGCGGGGTCGCCGACGAGCGCAGCACCGCGGGGGCCTACCCCGGGGAGTGGACCGCGACCGGCGGCGCGCGGATCGACTACACCTTCCAGGACGAGGGCGCCGAGGCGGCCCGCAGCGAGGTGACGCAAGCCGGGTTCCTGCACGCCCGGCAGCTCACGAACGGCTCGATCGCCGAGTACGGCCTGCTGCCGGACGGCTGCCGGCTGGAGCTCGCGCACGGCCGGGACCGGGTCAGCGTCGGCGACTCCGACGTGCGCGGCGACGCCGACTGCGGGACGTTGATGCTGACGCTGGCGGTGACGATCGACGGCCGGTTCTGAGGCGGGGGCGGGGCCGGGTGCCAGGCTGGGTCGGTCGGTCCGGGCGGCTGCCGGTCGGCACGGGGCTCTGAGGCGTGGCGGCGACTAAGACTCCTGCTCCGGCAGCTTCAGGGCTGGCCGCTTCTGCCAGTTCCGGACTGCCAGCCCTTCCGACGGTCTGGCGCTCGACGTCGGGCGGCGGCCGACCCTCCTGCTCCGGCAA
>JABFXP010000826.1 GCA_013361685.1 Catenulispora sp. | reverse complement strand
GGACGTAGGGCAGTCGCCGCCGCAGCGACGAACAGCACGAGGACGACTGGGATGGTGAGTGCCCATGGCAGGCCGACGAGGCCGGAGATCGCGCCGATCAGGACCGGGCCGATGACGAAGCCCAGGAAGCCCACGCTGGCTACTCGGGCGATCGCTAGGCCTGCTCGGTGTGGGTTGCGGAGGCCGGCGGTGGAGAACACCTGGGGGGCTATGCACGAGAGGCCGGCGCCTAGGCAGCCGAAGCCGATCACTGCTGCGATCGGCTCGTTGATGAGCAGTCCCGTGGCCAATCCGAGGGAGGCCACCAGGCCACAGCAGCGTACGAGGAGAACCGGGCCGAGTGCTGCGGTGAGGCGGTCGCCGATCAGGCGGCCTGCTGTCATTGCGATGGAGAAGGCTGCGTAGGCGAGGGCTGCGAAACTGGCGGTGGTGCTGAGGTCGTCGCGGAGGTAGACGGCGCTCCAGTCGGCGGCGGCGCCTTCGCCGACCAGGCAGCAGAAGGCCAGTAGGCCCAGGAAGAGAGTGCCTGTGATTCGTGATCGGTGGTTCGTGGGCTCGGAGGCTTTCAACTGCGAAGTTTCGTCGGGGTTGAGCGCTGCGTCATGAGTAAGCTCGGCGCTTGCTTCGGAGTTCGTGTCGACGTTCGTGTTGGTTGTTTTAGAGACCCGTGACAGGCGAGCGGCTTGGGTCACGATCGCGGCCGCTGTTACGCAAACCGCTGCGAAGGTGGTGCCCGCGCCGAAGCCGCCGCGGGCGAACAGGCCGCCGATGCCCGCGCCCGCGAATCCGCCGATGCTGTAGACAGCGTGGAACGAGGAGATGATCGGTCTGCCTGCGTCGCGCTGCACCTCCACCGCGTACGCGTTCATCGCCACGTTGAGCGTCCCGTGGATCGCGCCGAAGCAGAACAGGCACAACATCAGAACGGCGAGATTCGGGGCGAACGCTGGTGTTATCAGCAAGAGTGCGTCCAGGCCGGCGGCCGGCACCATGACCTGACGACTCCCGTACCGGTCCACGAGTCTGCCCGCGGACTGCATGCCGGCTATGGCGCCTGCTGCGAAGGCGGTCAGGGCGGTGCTGAGGGAGGTGTCGCTCAGCCCCAACCCATGCCTGACCGCCGGGATTCGCGACGTCCACGCGCCGAGGACCGTGCCGTAGGACAAGAACAGCAGCGAGCAGGCTACGCGCCGCCTTCGCAGACCCTTGATCTGCCATCCTGCGGCCGGTTCGGCGGTGACGGCGCTCATTCGATCAGCATGCCATCGAGTTGGGGACATTGGCAGGGCTCGATGACGTGATGGCACGCTGGCGCGCCGGCCCTGTCCGGTCTACAGAACGGGGCACGGCCCGGCGGTGCCCTGCCTCACTCGTGATCGGGCAGCGACTCTATCCACCGTGCGACCTGATCGTGCAGGGCTGCCGGGTCGAGCGAACGGCCGTCGGCGTTGTCCGCACGGATCTCCAGCACCGGGATGCCTGCCTGCCGCAGGGCGTGTGTGGTGAACCAACTGGCCCGGCTGTCGGGGCTGATCAAATGGACCACGCCGTCGACCCGGTGGGTGCGGGCCTCCTTCGTGTACCACTGCACCGACCACGGCGGCGTGTACATCTGGTCCCGGAAGGCGCAGAACCTGGCTGCCAAGGCGCGTAGCGGATCGTCTCCGTAGCGGGCGTAGGCGTCGGCTGCGAGGGCGAGGTACATGGACCAGACGAAGACGGCCCCGTGCGACTGTTCGAAGGAACGGTAGAAGTCCATGTCGAACCACAGGCCCCGCCCGATCCACATCAGCCGGCGCCGCTCGTGCGGTACGACCGCCGACCCCTCGGCCACGAGCGAACTGACCTCGCGGTAAAGGGATTCGGCTGCTGCGGTTGCCCACGGCGTGCCGCGGTGCCACTGCGGGATCATCACTGCGGGGATGACGTCGTTGACGGGGACAGGACATTGTGGGGCGGAGGCCAGGAGGTCCCGGGTTCTGCGGTTCCACTCGGCCTGCTCGTTGGACAGGGCCATGATCTGCGCGAGGCGTTCCGGGCTGAAGCGGGCTCCGGTGAGCTGTTCCAGCCGGGGGACGAGTTCTTGCAGTTCAAGGTGCAGCAGATCGATGCGGGCAGTGCCGATGGCCATCTCCCAGTCGTGGCGCATCAGCTCCCACCAATTCTCCGGCACGATCTCCGCCGCTGCGCTTTCCAGTGGGAGGAACGGAACGTCCAGTTCGCTTTCCCACAGCTGGAACATGCGCCGCAGGCTGTCCCCCGAGCAGTCGGCGAGGACGACCGACGGCAGCGGCAGCCCGCCCCACGGTGCGTCGTCGCCGCGCGGGGAGAGTGCTTCGGCCAGGGGCAGAGCACTGTATTGCTCGACGTCGTCGGGCAGCCCGCGCTCGCGCAGCGCCTCCAGGTACCGGCCGGACATCCGCTTCGCGGAGATGATGGACGACCACCATTGGTTGACCACGTACGGCAAATCCATGGCACGCAGCAGTTCCTGGGGAACGTCGGCGTTGACGAGCGCGAACGGGCGTCCTTGCTCCGCCTGGCCGCGCAAGGTCGCGAACCAATCGCGCTGATGGCGCAGCGCATCACCAGCGGCGTTGAGGCGCGGGCGCGGGATTGTACGGTCGCTCATCGTGTCATCCGCGCTTCCTGCGAAAGAAGTTGGCTGCTCAGCTGGGGCAGGTCGATGTCGGAATAAGGCTGCTCGCGCAGCAGCGCGGCAGGCACCCCCGCCGCTGCCGCCCGCGCCGGATGTCCCCATCGGTGGGCGTCGTCGTACTGACGGCAGTACGTGAGCACGTACTGCGCGCCGCTGCCGCGGACCGCCTCGCTGAAGTCGCGGGCCATCCGGTGCGGCGGCCGGGCGATGGTCGGCAGCACCGCACGGGTGTAGTGATCTGTGAGGGCCTCCAAAGTTGGCACGCCGACAAGCGGCTGGTCACCGCCGTCGCCCCAGTCGTGGTCCTCGCCCACCACCAGCCAGCCGTCGTCTTCGAGCACGTCGTAGACCTCGGCGGTGTCGTGGGTGCTTCCGGAGACGAACAACGGACGGCCCGCGGGCCGGTCACCCGCTGCACCGGCCAGCGCGGCGGTAAGCGTGTCAGCGTATTGTCTGGCCGGCATGGCCGTGGCGGCGGCATACCAGCGCAGCGCTTCGCTCCCGGAGAGCGCGTCGGCGCGGCGCCGCCGCAGTTCGGTGCGCGCGGCGCGGGCGGCGTCGTGGTCGGCGACCGCTTCCGCCAGTTCGGCCGCGTCGATGGCACGTCCGCGCCAGGCCGCCAGCTGGTCGGCGAAGCGACGGATCCGGCCGAGGTTGTGCCGTCGGGTGGGCTCCCCGGGCAGATGCAGCAGATCGACGAAGTGGACCGGCGGAAAGGTCTCCGCCCCGATGCGTCGCAGCTCCCTGAGCGTGTAGAACAGCTGGAGCGAGGCGTCGCAATCGTGGGTGATGACGATCATGTCGAGCACGGGGTCGTGGTCCTGGGGCGTGAGGATCGCCGCGAGGATGTTCACCGCCTGCGGGTCGACGGCGCCGTCGAGATAAGTCCGCGCGGACGACGTGTCGCGTCCCGCGCGTCCGGCCAGCCGTACGGGCAGGGCGCCGGCAGCGGTGATCAGTTCCACCGGAGTGTCGCAGCCGAAGTAACCGACGACCGGCCGGCCCTGCGCCGCGCGGCGCCGCGCGTGCAGCCCACGGTCGTCGTGGGCGGCCCGCAGCTCGGCGGCCGCCTGGCGCGGTGCGGGTGACTCCATCACAGAACCCCGGCCTGCCGCAGCTCGGCTATCTCCTGCGTCGACAGACCGCCGATCTTCGTGAGCACCTCCTCGGTGTGCTCCCCGAGATGGGGCGCGGGCTGGTCCAGGCGAACATCGGAGTAGGAGAAACGGATCGGCACGCCCGGTCCCATCAGGCCGGTGGAACCGTGCTCGGGATGGTCGAGTTCGACGACCTCCTCGCGGCGCAGCACCTCGGGGTTGCGCAGCGCGTTCGTCGGTTCCAGCACCTCGGCCGCGGGCACTCCCTCCCCCAACAGGGCCGAGACGGCTTCGGCGCGCGGCCGGCCCCGCGTCCAGGCTCCGACCATCTCGTGGAGTTCGGTCGCATGGCGCACGCGCTGGTCGCGGGTGGCGAAGCGCTCGTCGTCGATCAGCTCGGGGCGGCCCATCGCCCGGAAGACGCCGCGGGCGAAGGTGTCAGTCGGTCCGCATAGCGCGATCTGCCCGTCCTGCGCCGCGAAGATGCCGAACGGGGCCAGGCGCGGAAGCGCGTTGCCCGTCCGTAGCGGCATCCCGACCTGCTCCAGGGCGTCGAAGGGCTCTGTGGACAGCAGCGAGGTCAGCGCGCCGAGCATGGAGACGTCCACATGCTGGCCCACGCCGTCCCGGTCGCGCTGGATCTTGGCGGCCAGAGTGCCGATCACCGCGAACAGCGGTGCCAGCAGGTCGCCGACCGGGAGCCCGAAGCGCACCGGGTCGGTCCCCGGCTCTCCGGCCGTGTACATCACCCCGCTCATCGCCTGGATGATCGAGTCCATCGCCTTGCCCGTGCCGCCGCCGGCGCCGAATCCGCTGATCGACGTGTAGATCACGGACGGGTTGAGGGCGCGCACGTCGTGGTAGCCGACGCCGAGGCGGTCCGCGGTGCCCGCCGCGTAGTTCTCCACGACGATGTCGACGTTGCGGGCCAGTCGCAGGAAGGTCTCGCGGCCCCGCGTGTCCTTGAGGTTGATGGTGATGCTCTTTTTGTTGCGTCCTCGGCCCATCATCGACACCGACATGTCGGTGTCGGCGGAACGCGCGGTGCTCAGCCCGTCCTGCCCGAAGTAGGGCGAGTTGTAGCGCGAACTGTCGCCGCCGGTCGCGGGGTTCTCCACCTTCACGACGGTGGCGCCCAGCCCGCCGAGCAGGAGCGTGGCGTAGGGCCCGGACAGCGCGGTGGTCAGGTCGAGCACCACGGTGCCCGCCAGCGGACGGTTCGCCGTACGGTCGGTGGGCACGTCGGTCACCGCTGATCTCCCTGCGTGATAATCACTGTGTCCTCGCCGCTCCACTCGAAGCGGGTGTGCAAGCCGGCCCTGCTGCTGATGTCACGGATGTAGGCCAGGACTTCTTCGCCGCCCGATGTTCTGGTCACGGGCACAGGTCGGCCCCGGTCGTCGATCCGGCACGGCAGCAGTCCGGCCCGCACCTGACCGTCGTCGCCGACCTCGACCGAGGCGATGGCCGCGTTCCGGGACTCCGGGTGGAAGGGGTAGTACGGCATGTCCGGATCCGGGGCGAAGCCGTAGAGCTTGACTCGGCGCAGCGCCCAGGCCCGGCGTTCCGGACTGTCGTCGTCGGCGTCCGGGGTCAGGACGCGGGTGACCGTCACGAAGTTGCCCAGCCCGTGATAGATGGGCCGGCCTCGGTAGATCTCGATGCCGCGCATGATGTGCGCGTGATGGCCGAAGACCGCGTGCGCGCCGGCGTCGATCGCGGCCTGTGCCACGGGGCGCTCGTACATGGCGATCACGGCCGGGGTGTGCCCGATTCCCTTGTGGAGCCCGACGACCACGATGTCCGCCTGCTCGCGGGCGGCCTCGACGTCCCGGCGCATCGCTTCGAGGCTGTCGGGTTCGGCGAAGGTGTAGATGTTGGGCGGGCCGCCCGGGCTCGCGTGGTCCAGTTCGTAGTGCGTCAGGACATGGACATAGGCGCAGCCGGGCTTCGCCGACGTCGCCCAGCTCTCGCGCGGGCCGACGCAGTTGTAGCTGAGCACCGCCACCGTGCGGTTCCCCGCGCGGACCACGGCCGGCGTCCTGGCCTCCGTGATGGACGCGCCCGCTCCGGCCGTGGCCAGTCCGTGCGCACGGGCGTGCCGCACCGTGTCGAGCACGCCGTCGGGACCTGCGTCCGCGATGTGGTTTCCCGCCAGGGTCACCGCGGAGAAGCCCGCGCGGGCCAGAGCCCCGAGAGCTGCCGGGTCGGCGGGCGGCGCCGGGACGTCCGTGCTGGTCTGCACGGTGGTGGTCGAGTGCGGCACCTCCACGTGGCCGATGACCGTTCCGCCGCCCAGCAGGACCGGACGGCTGGGCTCGAAGAACGAGTCGGGGTCCGGCTCGTCGAGGATGATGTCGCCCACGGCGAGAAGCGTCGTCATCGCCACTGACCCCCGTTGCTCTCGTAGTCGGCCAGTTCGTCGAGGAAGACCTTCACCTCGCGGGCCAGGCGCCGCGGGCGTTCCTCCGCCATGAAGTGACCCTCGTCCTCGAACAGCACCGTCTTGCTGTGCCGGACCGCGGTCGCGGCGCGCAGCGCCGACTGCGGCGAGATGACACCGTCGCGCAGGCCGGCCAAAGACAGCACGGGCACCTCGATCGTGGCGAGGATCTTCGCGAGCTCCTCGTTGTCGGTGGCCTCCGGGAACGGCATCCCCTGATTCACCAAGGCCTCCTCCTCGGAGTAGCCCAGGTGGTGTTCCACCAGCCTGCGTACGGTCTCCTCCCGTGTCCTGAGCCGCTCCTCACCCTCGGTCCGGCCGCCGAGGACGGAAAACTGCTCCCTGAGCACGGCGGGATCGCGGCGTCCTTCGACGACCCGCCTGCGGCCGGCCGACGACGAGGTGTCTCCGGATCGGTCGTGCGGCGTGCCGACGACGCTGATCAGGGCCCGCAGACGCTCGGGGTGGCTGCGGGCGAGATGCCAGCCGATGCCGCCGCCGTGCGATACGCCGGTATAGACGAAGGTCTCGATGCCGAGGTGGTCTGCCACGGCCAGCACGTCGGCGCCCCACTGGTCGAGCCAGCCGGCGGGCGGCGGGGTGGCCAGATGCGTCGAACGCCCGAAGCCGCGCGCCTGCACCGTGATGACCGTGCAGCCGTACGGGTCCTCGGCGAGGATCGCCGGATACGGCCCGAAGCCGGAGGCGCTGGAGATGACGACGTCGCCGCCGGTGCCGTGCGATTCGAACCAGACTTCGGCGCCGTCGAGGGCCAAGATGGACACTAACGGGTTCCTTTCTCCTGGACCGCCGCGGTGCCGGTGGTCCTGTCGTGCGGGTCGTGCGGGTTGCGCAGGTCGTGCGGGTCGTGTTGGTCGTGTGGGTCCTGTAGCGACAGCGACGGCGAAGGCACGTCAGCCAGGTGCGGCAGAACCCGGTCGCGCGCGGCGTCCAGCAGCAGCCGCACGTCGCGTTCGAGGAGCAGATCCTGATCGGCGAGCCGCGCGCAGGCGGCCTCGTACCGATCCAGGTAGTCCTGCCGAGTCGGGTAGAGCGCACGCAACTCCTCCGCCGGCAACGGCTCCGCGTGCCCGATCAACCAGGCGACCAACTCCGCGGTGCCCATCGGTGCCCAGGGGGAGGGCAGGCAGTACCCGGGCACCGGAGTGCTGTGCGGGCGGTAGGCCGCCACAGGAGCCTCGACCCACGGGGTGCGGACACCGCCCAATACGTTGCCCCACTTGTCGCGTGCCAGTTCCTGGCCATCCTCGTCATCCGCAGGCTCGGCGAATGCGAGGCGCTCGGCGCGCGGCGGCGGAGTGCCGGTGGCAACCCAGCGGTGCAGCAGGGCATACGCGGCACGTGCCACGGCGTCCAGCCGAGCGTCGCTGAGCGGTTCGTTGATACGCCGGTCCGGCACGTCGTGACCGCGGTCGGCGAACTGGGCGCGGTTGGTCAGCACTCCCCACAACGCCGGGTTGTCGTGGGAAGTACCTGCGACTTGGTAGAGGCGGTAACGGTCGCCGGGTGCGTCGCTGTCCGCGCGCAGAGCCGGGCCGTGCGTCTCGCTCTCCAACTCGCTGAGCACCTCGAAGACCGGTACGTCGGCAGGGCCGATGACGCGCCGCGGATCATCGTCCGGCAGCACCGGGCTGTCCTCATCCAGCGGCAGGTATCCGGCGGCACCGGCGGCCCCGGAGGAGATGCCGATGAGATAGCCGTCCACGGCCGGTGACCCGTCGGCCAGACGGTGCCGCTCGTGAAAGCCGTCCATCAGGAACACCCGGCAGAAGCTGCCGGTGTTCGACCAGCCCGACAGGTATGTGTACTGCACCCGATCGGCGAGCTCCGCCAACGGACTGCGGCCCGGGGTGCGCAGCGCGGCGAGGATCCCGCCGACGATGTCCCAGCGCAGACCCTCGGCAGGGATCGACAGCTCGCCGTAGCGCTGCGGATCGAACGCCTCCCGCATCGTGGCGGCCATCCGGTGGTCTTGGGTGATGCCGACCCAGGCGGCGCCCGTGTCGGTGATCCAGGAGTGCGCCGTCTGCCAGGTGAGCGCGATGTCGTAGTCGGGGTGCAGCGGTTCGGCGAGCACGACGCCGTTGAAGCGCTCGGCGGTCGGGGTCCGTATCAGTACCCTGGTGACGTACGGCTCCTCGCCGGTCTGCTCGAGGACGCCGTCGCGGTGGCGGTATCGCCCCGCGGTGCCGGTGGCGAGGAATTCGCGCTCCCGGTAGCCCGTCGGCCTAAGGTCAACGCCGAGGCCGACGCCGCCGCCCGCAGGCAGATAACTGGTACCGAGCGGCTGCGACGCCGCACTGACGTCCAGTTCGCGCAGGTGATGCAGGCTCATGCCGGGCTCCCGCTCGCCTCGCGGGGCTGGGTGTGCTCCTCGGACCAGGGCGGCAGTTCGTCGGCCCGGTGGCAGGCCACCTGTCCGCCCAGCGGCGCGTCTCGCAGCAGCGGCCGCTCATTGCGGCACCGCTCGACGGCGAACGCGCAGCGGTGCGCGAAGGGGCAGGCCTCACCCAGCGGGGCCGGCCGGGCCGGTGGCAGCGCCAGCGCCTCGCGTCGCTCCCGGCGGGCCCGCTGGGCTTCGAGGTCCTGCGTCGGCGCCGACATGACCAGTTGCCGCGTATAAGGGTGCTGCGGCTGCCGGTAGACGAGTTCGGCGGAGCCGGTCTCCATGACCCGTCCGCGGAACAGGACGACGAGATCCTCGGCGATGTGGTTGACGACCGACAGGTCGTGGGTGATGAACAGCAAGGAGAGGCCGAGTTCGGCTTGAAGCTCCAGCAGCAGGTTGAGAATCTGCGCCTGGATCGACAGGTCGAGCGCGCTGACGGCTTCGTCGCAGATCAGCAGCCGCGGTTGGAGGATGAGCGCGCGGGCGATGGAGATGCGCTGGCGCTGTCCCCCGGAGAACTGGGACGGGTAGCGTCCGGCCGTCTCAGCGGGCAGGCCGACCTTGGCCAGCATGGCCCGCACCGATTCCTCGCGCTCGGCCCGCGACAAGGAGCGGCCGGTGCGGGCGGAATGCGCGCGCAACGGCTCTTGCAGCGTGTAGCCGATGGTCTTGGTCGGGTCCAGGGAGCTGTACGGGTCCTGGAAGACGACCTGGATGTCTTGCGGCCGCGCGGCGCCGCGCAGGTCGTTGAGCACCGTCGTGCCGTACGCGATCCGGCCGGCGCTGAGCGGGGCCATGCCGAGGACGGCCTTGGCGAGGCTGGACTTGCCCGACCCGGACTCGCCGACCAGGCCGACCGCGCGGCCGGCGGGGACGCTCAGGCTCACGCCGTCCACCGCCCGGCGGTGCCGGCGCCAGCCGATCGGATAGTCCACGACGAGGTCGCTGACGGTGAGTTCGGCCGCTTCGCCGGCCGTCGTGGCGGCCTTCACGGCTGCACCTGGAGCAGTTCGGTGCGGATGCATCGGCTGACACGCTCCTCGTTCAGTCGGACCAGCGGGATGTCGGTCTCCGCGCAGTCGGCCGCGGACAGGGCACAGCGGTCGCGGAACCGGCAGCCGTCGGGCCGGGTGCCCGGTGGTGGCACGGCCCCGGCGATGGCGTCGATCGGGGTGCGTCGCGGGGCCTTCTCCGGGCTCGATGCCATGAGCGCGGCGGTGTACGGGTGGGCGGGAGCGCCGAAGACCTGCTCGACGGGGGCCTGTTCGACGACCTGGCCGGCGTACATGACAGCCACGTGGGTGCAGCTGTCGGCGACGACGCCCCAGTCGTGGGTGACGAGCAGCACGGCCATGCCGGTCTCGCGCTGGAGGCGGCGCAGCAGCGCCAGGACGTCGGCCTGCACGGTGACGTCGAGGGCGGTCGTGGGTTCGTCGGCGATCAGCAGGTCGGGAGAGCCGGCCAGGGCGGCGGCGATGGCGACGCGCTGGGCCATGCCGCCGGAGATCTGGAACGGGTAGCGCTTCGCCATCTCCTCGGGGTCGGGAAGCTCGACCATTTCCATGAGTTCGAGCACCCGGCGGTGTGCCGCCTCGCGGGAGAGATCGGTGTGGGACCGCACGATCTCAGACAGCTGCGACCCGATGCGGAAGGAGGGGTCGAGGGCGGCCATGGGCTCCTGCGAGATGAGGGCGATCCTGGTGCCGCGCAGGGCGGCCAGCTCCTTGCGGGTGGCCCGGGTCAGGTCCCGGCCGTCGAAGATCACCGAACCGCCGGTGACGGCGCCGTTGGCCTCCAGCAGCGCGAGCACCGCCCGCGCGGTGACCGACTTGCCGCTGCCCGATTCGCCGACGAGCCCGAGGGTCTGCCCGGCGTCCAGATCGAAGCTGACGCCGGAGAGCACCTCCACCTCGCCCCTCGGGGTGAGGAAGGAGACGCTGAGGTCCCGTACCGAAAGCAGGGCGGTCCCTTCGGGTACTGATACCTGGGCGGCGTCGGGGCGCCGCTTGGCGGATTTGACGCGCAGGCCGCCGGAAGAGGTGTGGCTCTGCGCGGTGACGTCCCGCACGGTGTCGCCCAGGACGCCGAGGGCGAGCACGGTCAGGGCGATCAGGCCGCCGGACGGGACGAGCAGCCACGGCGCCGTGCTCAGTGTCGTCGCCGCCTCGTTGACCATGCCGCCCCAGGTGGCGGCGGGCGGCGGCGGGCCGAGCCCGAGGAAGGTCAGACCGGTCTGGATGCCGATGGCGAGCGCGGCGAACAGCGAGGTCTGCACGATGATGACGCCGCGGCAGCGGGGCAGGATGTGCCGGAAGATGATCTGGGTGCGGCTGAGCCCGAGCAGTTCGGCGGCGGAGACGTAGAGTTCCTGCCGGATCGTCATCGCGGTGCCGCGGATGATGCGCATCATGCCCGAGGCGCCGAGCACGCCGAGGGTGATCATGGCGACCGCGATGGAGTGGTCGAAGATGGCCAGGATCGCCAGCAGGATCACGATGACCGGCACCGACATCACGATGTCGGCGAGCCGCATGACGATCCGGTCGAACCGGCCGCCCAGGTAGCCGGCGGCGACCCCGAGCGGCACGGCGACCGCCACCTGCGCGGCCACGCCTTCCAGCATGGCGACGATGGACGACCGGCCGCCGTACAGCAGCCGGCTCAGCACATCCCGGCCCAGGTTGTCGGTGCCCAGCCAGTGGGCGCCTGAGGGGGTCTGAAGGATCTCCCGCAGGTTCTGGTGGAGCGGGTCGGCCGGCGCGATGACCGGCGCGAGCAGGCAGCAGGCGAACAGCAGCACCAGGAAGCCGGCGGTGATCCGGCCGCGCGCGGTGGCCAGCACCGCGCGCAGGACGCCGCGCCTTCTGACGGGGAACTCGGCCGGTGTGCTCAGGAGATCGCTCATGAGACGCGGACCTTCGGGTTGAGCAGACCGTAGGCGAAATCGATCACGAGGTTGATGGCGATCACGCAGAGGGTGAAGAAGACGCCCACGCCGAGGATCACCGGTACGTCGTGGTCGAGCGTGGCCTGGGTGGCCAGGGAGCCGAGGCCGGGCAGGACGAAGACGTTCTCGATGAACACCGCCCCGCTGAGCATGCCGACCGAGACCAGTCCCAGCGAGGTCACCACGGGGATGGCGGCGTTGCGCAGCACGTGCCGGTACCGCACGGAGCGCTCGGAGACGCCGTTGGCGCGCAGGAACTTCACGTAGTCGGTCTCCAGCACCTCCATCACGGTGTCGCGGGTCTGTTTGGCGACGGAGGTGATGCCCTGAAGGCTCAGCGCCAGCACGGGAAGGATGATCGACTTCAGCCAGCCGGTGGGGGAGGTCGCGAAGTCCTGATATCCGGTGGCCGGCAGCAGGTTGAGATGCACGGCGAAGAAGGTGACCAGGATCAGGGCGATCCAGAAGCTGGGCACCGCGAAGCCGAACAGGGACACCACGTCGATGAAGCGGCCGAGGATCCCGCCGCGCACCGCGCTGGCGAAGCCGAGGGCGATTCCCGCGACGGCGCTCAGCAGCATGGTCGGCACCAGCAGCGACAGGGTGACGGCGAGCCGGCTGTTCAGGCTGGACGTCACGTCCACGCCGCTGATGATCGAGGTTCCCAGGTCTGCGTGCAGGGCGCCGCCCAGCCAGTGGCCGTAGCGGACGATCCACGGGTCGTTCAGCCCGAGCTGGACGCGCAGCGCCGCCAGGCTCTCCGGTGTCGCGTTCTGCCCGAGGATGGTGCTGGCGGCGTCGCCCGGCACGACGGCCTCGAGGCCGAAGATGATCAGGGAGACGATCAGCAGCAGGGGGATCGACATCGCGACGCGATGGACTATCAGCCGCCCCACGGGGTCTCACCTCCCCTTCCTGTGTGCGGTGCGGCCGCGGAGGTCACTTCAGCCGCCAGGAGAGTTCGGCGGTGGGGCCCACCGGCATGGGGTTGGGGTTCAGCACGGACGCCTGGAAGTTCTGCAACCCGGACGCCGTGAAGTACACGCTCTGGGTGGCGAAGATCGGCACGGTCCAGCCGAGGTCCTGCAGCCGGTGTGAGGCCTGCTGGTACTGGGCTGTGCGGGCCTGGGCGGATTCCGCCTTCGCGGCTTCCTGCATGATCGAGTCGAGCTGGCTGTCGGTGGAGTTGAAGGGGTTGAACAGGCCGCTGGTGATCTGCGACTCCAGCTGGGACATGGTGGTGCCCGCGGTGGGGAAGATGATCGCGGCGTACTTCTTCGACAGGGCGTCCCCGCTGAACTGGGCGATGCCCGTGGTCTGCACCTGCAACGTGGCCGCGACGCCGATCTTCCCCAGCGCGTCGACGATGGCCTGGGAGTAGGTGTTGTTGACGTCGAGCAGCGACTCCGTCAGGATCGTGATCTTGAATCCGTCGGGGTAGCCGGCCTCGGCCAGCAGGGACTTCGCCTTCGCCACGTCGTAGCCGTAGCCGATGCTCTCGTCGTAGCCGTCGGTTCCCGGGAGCAGCACCTGATTGCTGGCGGCGGCGTAGGAGCCGGCCATCGCCTTGGCGATCGCGGGGCGGTCGAAGGCCAGAGCGATCGCCTGCCGCACCCGGGCGTCGGCCAGGGGCGGGCAGACGGTGCCCTGGCGGTCGACCAGGTTGAGCGACCAGTTGAAGAACGGCGCGGTCTGGACCTTCAAGCCCGCCTGCTTCGCGGCCTCGGCGGTGTTGGCGCTGCCGGAGGCGAACTGGACCTGGTTGGTCTGGGCCGCGGACAGGACGGCGTTCGGGTTGTTGATGACGCGTACGACCGTGGAGTCGAAGTGCTGTGCGGCGGGCTGGAAGTAGTGCGGGTTCTTCTTGTACACGTACCGGTTGCCCGCGACCGAGGTGGCGCCGTCGTAGATGAACTGTCCGGTGCCGTCGCTCGAGGTCAGCAGCGACTGGGGGTCGGCCAGGCCCTTGGGGCCGATGATGTTGCCCATCCCGTTGTACTGGGTGAGCGTCAACGCCGCCTCCGGCGTGGGCGCCTTGTACGTGATGCGCACCGTGGTGGGCGAGACGTCCTCGATCTTCGCGACCTGGCCGACGTTGCCGACCAGGCCGCCGCCGGCGTGCAGGAAGTAGTTCATCGAGGCCACGGCCGCCTTGGCGTCCAGCGCCGAGCCGTCGGAGAACGTCACGCCGGAGCGCAGCGTCAGCTCGAACACCTCGTTGGCCTGGTCGGTGAAGCCCCACTTCGTGGCCAGGTCCGGGACCAGTTCGCCGCTGCCGCTCAGGTAGATCAGCGGGTCGTACGCGAGCGAGGCGAACATCGTGGAACCGCCGTTGCCGGCCTTGGCCGGGTCCAGGCTGATCGGCGGGCCGGGGAACTGCAGGGACAGCTGGGAACTCGTCTTCGAACCGGCCCCGCTGCCGCCGCCGGAGCAGCCTGCCAGCGTCAGGGCGCAGATCGCGGCCGTGACCATCAGTGGACGGGTGACTCTTGGGCGCCGCCCGGAGGCGGGGATGAAGCCGAACATTGCGCTCCTCAGCAGCTGTGATCGGGCTCACGAGATGGAGCGAAGGTATCCGTGTGATTAACGAGTGTCAATAGAACTGCAACATAACCTCGCCCCGGCGTGCGGCGCGGAGACCGAGGCTGAGTCGCTGCTGACGTTGACATTCGCGCGAACCATCTCGAAGATGCGAGCAGGCACGGTGACGTCCGGCAACAAATATGCGACAAGTTGGAGGCTCTTTTGAACTCGCGAGCTCGCCCGGCTCCGGCCCGGGACTCCGCCCGACAGGCGATGCCGCGTATGCAGGAAGGTCCCTCCCCCCAACACCTGCTGGTGACTTTGCTGGGCGACTATTGGCTCCGCCCCGATCGGCACCTGTCCTCGGCCGGGCTCATCGACCTGCTGTCCGAGTTCGGCATCAGCACGCCCAGCGCCCGCGCGGCGATGAACAGGCTGCTGCGACGCGGGGTGGTCGAGATCCGCAAAACAGGACGTCAGACCTTCTATCGCCTCGAGGACCATGCGGCCGAGCGCATTCACGAGGGGGGTCTGCGCATCGCCGCCTTCGGCCTGGAAGACGACTGGGACGGTCTGTGGACTGTCGTCGCTTTCTCAGTGCCCGAAGATCGGCGCGACAGCAGACATCTGCTGCGCTCCCGGCTGCGCTGGTTCGGCTTCGCGCCTCTCTACGACGCGGTGTGGGTGTCCGCGTCCGCGACCGCTGCCGACGCACAGACCGTGCTGGAGGAGCTCGACATCTTCACGGCGACTGTCCTGCGCGGCACGGCCGACCCGACGACCGACCGGTCGCCGCTGGCCGCGTGGGACCTGGACGCCGTGGCTGAGGTGTACGCCTCTTTCATCGACGACACGCGCCCGCTGTTGGAAGAGGCGCTGGCCGGCCAGGTCACGCCGCGGCAGGCGCTGATCGCCCGTACGCGTTTGATGGACACCTATCGGCGGTTCCCCGGCATCGACCCCGGCCTGCCGAGCGAACACATGCCGGCCGGTTGGCCGCGTAACGAGGCCCGTTCGCTGTTCACGCAGGCGTACAACGCGCTCGGGCCGCTGGCCGAGACGCGGGTCAAGCAGATCATGGCGCGGCATGACGAGGATGCCGCCGCGGAGGCGCGTTTCCAGTCGATGGACTGGCCTCCAGCTTCTGCGGTGGCGGCGTCCTGAGCCCGGATGTGATCCCGGAGCCATCCCAGCACAGGCGGTTCGCCCGGAGCCGCGCCGCCTATTGCCTGAGGTCGCGCCGCCTGCGTCGGCGGTGCGTCAGTCGCTCATCCAGTCTTCGGTGGTGCGCTGCTCGGTCAGCTCGGCCAACTTGTCGTCGTGGGCGGCGATGATCTGTCGGAAGCGCAGTGCCGCGAGGGGGGCCAGGCCGTCGTAGAGCTCGGTGAAGACCTGCCGGGCCTGCGCTCGCGGCCAGTCGGCGGGCAGGAGCTCGTCCGGCAGGCCCGGGTCGAGGCCGGGGAAGACGCGCCAGGCGTCGAAGACCTTGGTGCGGATGATGAGCGCGTCGCTCGGGCTGACCGTGCCGGCGTTCATCTGCGCCAGCGATGCCTTGTGCGCGGATAGGAATTTCCGGTACGAGGCGGCGACGTCATCCAGGTCCCACGCCCTGAGCGGGGAGTGCCCACCGGCCTCCGAAGCCCTCAGCACTGTCAGATTCTCGACCCCGGCCGCGCGCAGGATCGGCTCCAGCGTTCCAGGGTCCGCGTGCGCGGCCACCCACAACCCGTCGAACAGAGGAGCGAACCCCAGCCACCGCAGATAGCTGCGCACCCGATGGCGCACGTGACGCTCCT
Source organism: Catenulispora sp. (assembly GCA_013361685.1). Lineage (GTDB taxonomy): Bacteria > Actinomycetota > Actinomycetes > Streptomycetales > Catenulisporaceae > Catenulispora. The sequence goes on along the minus strand of JABFXP010000826.1, from coordinate 6,505 downwards.
GCTCGGGCACGCTGAAGGCCGCGACGGTCCAGATGCCGTCCCAGTCCTGGGATCGCGCACCGAACCGGAAGATGCTGGCGTTCTTCTGCCGACTGTCCTCCCGGCCGATGTCGCTCAGCCGCAGATACGACTGCCGCCCGGACTTCCCGGCCGCCAGGACACCGCGCTTGACCAGCCGGTTGGCCGTCGCCCGCGCACTGGTCTCACTGATGCCGAACTCGGCCAGCAGCCCGATGAGGCCGCTCATCGGGAGGGCCGCCGTGCTGTCCAGCCAGTACTCCCCGAGCAGGGTCGTCAGCAGCCGCTGTGGCGAGGCCCCGGTCTGCTGGCGCGGCAGAACGCTTCCCTCTTCTGCGCGCCGCAGGACCAGCGCCTCCAGGGACGGCTTCTCCAGTGACATGGTCTCAGCCTATCGGGGGCTGTGGGCGCCGACGGCGCGCTGTAGCAGGCATATGAATGCCCTGTCACCCGTCGGCTGTTCGGCGCAGCATGGCCGCCAGCTCCGCTAGATGGGCTCGGTCTCGTTCCTTGTCCCAACCGTATTCGGCGCCGACGGGCCCCAGGAGTTCGTCGACCGTTCGGAGGAGCCATCGCGCGACTCTCGGACGGGCTTCGGCCGGCATGAGCTCGAAGTTCGCCCCGATGGAGGTGGCGTAACCGTCGTACTCGTCGTGCTGTTCTGGGGGGAGGGCGTTGAATGCCCGTTCCAGGACGGTCAGCCAGGTGTATGAGTTGGTGAACCAGTCCTCGCCCTTGTCGGACGTCACGACCGCGGACATCAGTATGGCGCTCCTAACTCTGGCCGCGGAAACCCTCGACGAGGTGGCTGAGAGATTGTTGACGGCATGCCCTACTGCAGACGCGTCGCAGTTCGGACGAGGTCGGCGACGGCTTTGGACCGGCTGTGCGGAGGCCAGGCGATCACGGTGGTGACGTTCGGTGCGTCCAGCACAGGGACGGCGGCGAGGCCGTCGTGCAGGTGGGTTCCGCACGACTCCGGTGACACCGCACATGCTCGGCCGAGTGCGACGAGTTGCAGCAGTTGCGCGTGGTCGCGGACTCGGGGGCCGGGGCCGGGCGGGTAGGTGCCGTCGGGGTGGGGCCAGCGTGGCAGGGGGAGGCCTGGCAGGTCGGTGATGTCGGCCATGTGGACGTGGGTTCGGGCGGTGAGGGGGTGGCCGGTTGGGAGGATCGCTACCTGGCCCTCTGTGGTGAGTTCTTCGGTGTGGAGTCTGGCTGCCGAGTCGAAGGGCCGGTGCAGGAGCGCGACGTCGGCTTGGCCTTCGTGGAGGAGCCGTTCTTGTTCGGCTGGGCCGCACAGGATGACGTCGACGGGGACCGCGGTGGGTTCGGCGGCGTAGGCGGCGAGCAGTTTCGCCAGCAGTTCGCTGGATGCGCTGGCTTTGGTGACCAGGACCAGGCCCGGGCGGCCGGTCGCGGAACGGGCGGCGCGGCGGGTGCGGCGTTCGGCGGCGTCGACCGCGTCGAGGGCGGCTCGGCCCTCGGTCAGCAGGACTGTGCCGGCTTCGGTGAGGGTGACGTTGCGGCTGGTCCGGTCCAGCAGCGCTGCCCCGAGGCGGCGTTCGAGTTGCTGGATCGCCCGGGACAGAGGCGGCTGCGCGATCCCGAGGCGTTGCGCGGCGCGGCCGAAGTGCAGTTCTTCGGCGACGGCGACGAAGTAGCGCAGTTCGCGGGTCTCCATCCGGCCACGGTAGTCCGAATCCATACCCTGGCGGTATCGCTGCCCACCTGATTGGTCTTGGACGCCCCTCGATGTCCGGGGGCAGCATGGCATCCATGTCTGAACGAACGATTGCGCTGGTCACCGGTGCGAACAAGGGAATCGGCTACGAGATCGCCGCGGGGTTGGGAGCCCTCGGCTGGAGCGTCGGCGTCGGCGCTCGCGATGAGCAGCGCCGGGAGGCCGCGGTGGAGCGGTTGCGCGCGGCCGGTGCCGACGCGTTCGGCGTGCCGCTGGACGTGACCGACGACGCGAGCGCGACCGCTGCCGCCCGGCTGCTCGAGGAACGGGCCGGCGGCCTGGACGTGCTGGTCAACAACGCCGCCATCACCGGTGGCATGCCGCAGACGCCCACCGGGGCCGACCCCGCCATGATCCGCACGGTCGTGGAGACCAACGTGATCGGCGTCATCCGCGTCACCAACGCCATGATGCCGCTGCTGCGCCGCTCCGCCTCGCCGCGGATCGTGAACATGTCCAGCACCGTCGGCTCACTCACCCGGCAGTCAGGAGCCGATGCGGAGCAGACGGCGGGTCCGGTCTCCGTGGCGTACTCGCCGTCTAAGACGTTCCTGAACGCGGTCACCCTCCAATATGTCCGCGAGCTGAGCGGTACCAACATCCTGATTAATGCCGGCTGTCCCGGCTACGTCGCGACCGACCTCAACGGCTTCCGTGGCATCCGCACTCCCGAACAGGGCGCGGCAATCGCGATCAAGCTCGCGACCCTGCCCGACGACGGCCCGACCGGCCAGTTCTTCGATGACGCCGGCGTCGTGCCCTGGTGAGGTACCAGGCGCCGCCTGGGATCAGATGACCAACCGGAACAAGGCCGCCGACACAGCGGCGGCCACCACGACTGTCAGGAACGACATCCGCCGCAGCACTGCCAGTACTGCCACGGCCAGCCCCACCGCTCGGGAGTCGAAACTCAGGTGCGTCTTCTGCGAGAAGGTCTGCGTCATCGTCAACGCCGCCAGCAAAGCCACCGGCAGCAGCGCCGCGATCTTCTGTACACGCCGGTCCTCCAGCACCGATTTGGGCACCGATAGACCAGCCAGTTTGAGGCTGTAGCAGGCCAACGCCCCGACAAGGATCCCCAGCCACATCACGCCTCCCCGGCGGCACTGGTACGCGAACTCCGGACCGCGACGATCGTGACGACGCAGGCCGACATCAGCACCGTGACACCGGCTGGCACGAACGGGACGAACGCCAACGCCACCGCCGCGCCGAGGAACGCCGCACGCCAAGTCTCCAAGTCCTTCAAGCGGGGCGCGATGAGGGCGACGAAGGCGGCGGGCGCGACGACATCGAGCCCGTAGGTACTCGGGTCCGAGATCAGCTGTGCGCCCAACGCACCCACCGCGGTCGCGATGTTCCAACAGACGAAGACACCGATCCCGGCCGACCAGAAACCCAGCCGGGACAAGGCTTCGGCGCCGCGGTCCAGTGACATCGCGGCGCTCTCGTCGATGACGAACTGCGCCGTGCCGAACCGCCTGACGCCTCGCAGCCGCAGCAGCCGCGAAAGGTGCAGACCGTACAGCGCGTTGCGGGAACCGAGCAGGGCCGCGGACATCGCCCCGGCCAGCGGGGCACCCCCGGCGGCGATGACGCCGACGAACGCGAACTGGGACGCGCCGGTGAACATCAACAGCGACAACGCGCTGGTCTGGGCCAGGCTCAGGCCGGCGGCGGCGGCAAGCGCCCCGAACGACAAACCATACGTCCCGGTGGCGACGCCGATGCTGATGCCGTCCCGCAGGACCGTACGGCGCGCTTGAGGTTCTATGTGAGGAGTCTGCGTATCGCTGCCGGGCACGCCGACCGTTTCCGCCCTGGTCATGGGCATATTTTAGCGAGGATCACCAGAAACAGTCTGCTAAAATAGCTCGCTATCGCCGTTCTGGGGAGTGGATATGGCTCTCGACGCCACTGATCGAGCAATTTTATTGCTCTTGGAGCAGAGCGGACGCTTGTCGAACGCGGACCTGGCGGAGAAGGTCAACCTCAGCCCCTCGCCGTGCCTGCGCCGCCTGCGCCATCTCGAGGAGACCGGAGTGATCCGCGGTTACCACGCGGACATCGACCCGGCCGCGGTCGGCCGCAGCTTCCAGGTGCTGGTCCACACCAACATGATGGTGAAGGACCAGAGCACCATCGAAGCCTTCGAAGCCGCGATCGCTCCGCTGGAGGAGGTCTTGGAGTGCCGCCGGATGTTCGGCGACCCCGACTATCTGATCTGGGTCGCCACCGCCGACGCCGACGCCTATGAGCGCTTTTACATGAATAGCCTGACGAACCTGCCGGGCGTGGCCCGGATGAGCTCGCAGTTCACCATGAAGGTGGTCAAGAGCCGGCCCCAGGGCCGCTGACCGCCGCTCGCCGACCGCCGACCACCGGCCCCCACCGGCCCTCACAGCCGCCTCACAGGTGGCCGACGCATAATCGCTCATCACCGGGGCGGACGGATCGGGTGAGGGGACTTCAGCGGTGACCACCAACAAAGCCAGCGGCGCGCGCGCCGGACGTCCCGAGGCCCGCGTCCTCGTGGTCGATGACGAGCAGTCCATCACCGATCTGGTCGGGCTGGCCCTGCGCTACGAGGGCTTCGACGTGGCCGTGGCCGCCACCGGCCGGGAGGCGATCGCGCAGGCGGCGGCCTTCTCGCCGGATCTGGTGGTGCTCGACGTGATGCTCCCGGATCTGAACGGCCTGGAGGTCTGCTCGCGGCTGCGGGTCGGGGGCCGCCCGCTGCCGGTGGTCTTCCTGACCGCGCGGGACGCCACCGAGGACAAGATCGCCGGGCTGACCATCGGCGGGGACGATTACGTCACCAAGCCCTTCGCCCTGGACGAGTTGGTCGCCCGGGTCCGCGCGGTGCTGCGGCGGACCCGTCCGGCGTTGCAGGACGCCCGGCTGGAGTTCGCCGACCTGATCCTCGACGAGGACGGGCACGAAGCCCGGCGGGCCGGGGTGAGTCTGGACCTGACGCCCACCGAGTTCGGGCTGCTGCGCTTCCTCGTCCTGAACTCCGGACGGGTGCTGTCCAAGACCCAGATCCTGGACCACGTCTGGCAGTACGGCTACACCGGCAGCGACAACGTCGTGGAGACCTACATCTCCTACCTGCGCAAGAAGGTGGACCGCTTCGATCCGCCGCTGATCCACACGGTGCGGCACGTCGGATACGTGCTGCGGCTCCCTCATGCCTAGCCGGACGCGTCGGGGTCCCAGGCGGCTGCGTGCGTCGTTGCGCGGGCTGGTCCTTCCGAAGGCGCTGCACGGGAAGCTGGTCCTGGTCGTCCTGACTTCGTTGGGGCTGGGGCTGTCGATCGCGTGTCTGGGCACGTATATGTGGATGCGGATGTTCTTGCTCGGCCGCGTCGACACGCAGTTGGCCAGCACCGCGCAGTTCGCGCGGGCCGCCATCAGCCAGCACGTCGCCACCGGCCGGCCCCTGCCCGCGTTCGACGGTGACGGCGATGGCGTCGCCGAGCAATGGGGCCCGATGTCGCTGGCCGGTCTGCTCCCGTCCTATCTGGAGGTCCGGGATTCCGGTGGCAACACGGTCCGGCAGGTCGGCAGCGGTGGCGCCGCGCCGGTACTGCCGGCCGATCTCGCCCGGCGCGTTCCGGCCGGCACCGATCATGTCGTGTTCGATCTCAGCGGCTCCAACGCCGATCGCGAGGCGGAATTCCGGGTCCGGCTGGACCGGCTGCCGCAGGGCGCCGGCCTGCTGGTGCTGGCGATGCCGATCGACGACATCCACCGGACCCTGGCCGAGCTGGAGATCGCCGAGGCAGCGGTGTGGACCGTGGCCTTCGGCCTGGTCGGCTGGTTCGCGGCGCGGCGGATCCGGGCGGCGCTGCGCCCGCTGGACCGGATCGGGGCCGAGGCGCTGGCGATCCGGGCCGGGGACCTGGACCGCCGGCTGACGCCGGCCGATCCGCAGACCGAAGTGGGCCGGCTGGGGTTGGCCGTCAACACCATGCTGGGCCGCCTGGAGGCGGCGTTCGCCGAGCGCCGGTCCTCCGAGGAGCGGCTGCGGCGCTTCGTCGCCGACGCCTCGCACGAACTGCGCACCCCGTTGACCTCGATCCGCGGCTACGCCGAACTGTTCCGGCGGGGCGCGGCCGAACGTCCGCAGGATTTGGCGCTGGCGATGGCGCGGATCGAGTCCGAAGCCACGCGGATGGGGTCCCTGGTCGAGGAGTTGCTGTTGCTGGCCCGGCTGGACTCCGGACGTCCGCTAGGGCGCGGACCGGTGGATCTGGTCCGGCTGGCCGAGGACGCGGCGGCCGACTTCCGAGTCGCCAGTCCGGGGTGGCCGGTCGAGGTGGACTCCGCGCCGGCGGTGGTCGTGGGTGACGGCGACAGGCTCCGGCAGGTTCTGGCGAACCTGCTGGCCAACGTGCGTCAGCACACTCCGACCGGCACCCCGGTCCGGCTCTCGGTCCGGATGTGCGGCGACACCGCGGTCATCGAAGTGGCCGACTCCGGCCCCGGCCTCAGCGTCGAGCAGTACCCGCAGATCTTCGAACGCTTCTACCGCGCCGACTCCTCCCGGGCCAGATCCGCCGGTGCGGAGGGCGGCGCCGGTCTCGGGTTGTCCATCGTCGAGGCGGTCGCCGTGGCGCACGGCGGAACAGCTGTCGCGCGGCCGAACCCCGGTGGTGGTCTGCTGGTCGCCATCGAGATCCCGCGGACCGGAACGGGCTGGGCCGGGGCCGCCGTCGTTCCGGTGCCCGTCGCTGACGT
>JABFXP010000789.1 GCA_013361685.1 Catenulispora sp. | reverse complement strand
CGCCTACTGCGAATCGTCCGGCACCGCCGTGGCCACCACCGGACTCCACCCGTTGTCCTGATAACTCTCGCCGCCGCCCCGGCGCTTGAAGTACACGTTGCTGCCGGGTGAGCCCGAGGTGTCGCCGGTGGCCGAGCCGGCCGGGCCCGCGCCGTCGCTGAACACCCAGATGCCGGGGCGGCCGAGGAGCACGCTGCTCGCGGCGGAGATGTGCTTGGCGGCCGGCTGGGCGTCCTCGGGGTCGCTGATCAGGGAGTCCTGGGAGCCGTCGGAGTAGACCTTGAAGACGCGCAGGGTGTTGGACGTGCCGGAGTTGCCGATCAGGACCACCGTGCGGGCGTCGGCCCAGGCGGCGTCGGTGGCGCGGGACAGGACGGCGGGCAGGCCCGGGCCGGACAGCAGCGGGGTGTCGACGCCGACCAGGCGGGGTGCGTCGGCGCTGCCCTGGCGGGGGGCGTCCGTGCCGCGGTCGATCGCGACCATCGCCGCCGGCCAGGGGGTGGAGGCACCGGACTGGGCCAGCAGCTGGTCGGTCACCAGGACCGCGCGGGTGCCGTCCGGGGAGGGCTTGAAACCGGTCAGCTGGGCCCCGGAGGGGACCGTCACCGGGTCCACGTTGGCGGTGCCCGGCGGCTTTCCGGCGGGGTCGCGCAGCCGGTACAGGCCGTGACTCTGCACCATCCACAGGAAGCCGTCGACCGGGTCCCACTCCAGGTCGGTCACCGCCGCGGGGTCGGGCAGCGTGTACCAGACCTCGTGCTGGTCCGGTTTCGACCGGTCGGTCACCATCACCGCGCCGGTGCCGTCCGGCCGCTTCACGACCACCGCCACGATCTGCGACGTCTGCGGCCGGTACCGGGACGCGTCGCCCGGCTGCGCCACCGCGAGCGGCGAATCCTTGGCCACCGTGTCGTTCAGGGTCATCACGACGTGCGTGTTGTCGCCGCACACACTCGCCGAGCTGGACGGCGCCGTCGGCGCCCGGGAGACCACGGTCGAGCGGCCGTTCACGACCGGGCACAGCCAGTACACCAGCGGCGGCTGGTCCGTGGAGGCGGTGCTGACGTCCTGGGCCACACATGCCGTGCCGCAGCCGTCGTAGGTGACCAGCACCTTCTGCAGCTGCGGCGTCGACCCGACCATCTGCGGTGCGGACGCGGCGTCGCTGAAGGTCTTCAGCAGCGCGGTCTGCACGTCCTCCAGGCCCGCGGTGCCGCCGCCGGACGGGAGCCGGAGCGTCACCGTGGCCACGCCCTGGGCGTTCAGCGTCACCGGCTTGGACTTGTCCATCTGCAGGGGCGAGGCCTGGGCCGTATCGCGGCCGTTCAGCACCGCCTCGGCGAGCGCGTTGTAGGTGTAGTCCGGCTTTCCGGTGGCCTGGGTCAGATAGACCTGGTCCACCGCCTGACCGCCGGAGCCGGGCAGGTAGATCGGCAGCGCGGACTGGTTCGTCTGGTAGACGCGCTTGAAGGAGTCGAGATTGATCAGCCGCTCGGTGGGCGCCTTCTCGATCCGCCAGCCGTCCCCGCGCTCGTACTTCAGGTTGAACGGCAGTACGGAGGTGCTCGGTTGCGCGTCGGCCTGGTAGAACCCGTGGTCGTCGAGCTGCGCCACCTCGGTGGCGGTCACCTCGACCGTGGTCTGCGTGCCGTCCGGGATCGAGGTCGACGAGCCCGCGGGGTCGGCGCCGCGCTCGGCGTGCGCGACGCCAGGCTGTGCCTCGATCGGGTTGCCGAGTTCCACGATGCTGGTGCGGGCGTTCCAGGTGGTGCCGGGCGCGATCCAGGTCTTGCGGACCTCCTTGCTCAGATAATCCTGGGCGACGCTGAAGGTCGGGTCCTTCTGGTCACCGGTCAGAGCCTGGAGGAAGTTCTGGACCAGTTGCCCGGGGTCCATCTCCGCACTGGGCTCGCGGGCCGCGATGAAGACGTTGTTGTGGCTCTGGCTCAGGGGCTTCAGCGTCGAGTCGCCACCGGACGGCGGCCCGACGCAGGCCGCGACGGATATCGCGGTCAGGGCGGTGACGGCGGCCAGCACGGTGCGGGCCCGGCGCGGGACGGCACGCCCGGACGGTGCGCCCGCCGCCTCCCGCACCCGGTTCTGGATGCTCCTCAACGCTCCCCCAGTTTGTCCGGAGTCCGGGTGGTCAGGCCGGTCAGATCCGGCCCGTTGTGCCGCGGCGCGGCCGGGACCGCCCCCTCGGCGGCCAGCCGGGCGGCCTCGGCCTGCCGCTTGTGGTGCCGGGAGTCGTCGGGTTCCAGCGGGATGGGCGAGCGGACCAGCTCCTGGCCGGCGGTGCGGGGCAGCGTCAGCCGGAACTGCGAGCCGCCGCCGGGCTCGCCCCAGGCCTGGAGCCAGCCGTGGTGCAGGTGCGCGTCCTCCAGCGAGATCGCCAGGCCCAGGCCGGTGCCGCCGGTGGTGCGGGCCCGGGCCGGGTCGGCGCGCCAGAAACGGCCGAAGACCAGCGAGGATTCGCCGGGCTTGAGGCCGACGCCGTAGTCCCGGACCGCGACCGCGACGGCCTCGGCGGAGGCGGCGACCTTGACCACGACCGGCCGGCCCTCGCTGTGCTCGATGGAGTTGACCACCAGGTTGCGCAGGATCCGCTCGATGCGGCGCGGGTCGATCTCGGCCACGCACGGCGTGTCCGGGGCCAGGATCCGCACGTCGGAGCCCTTGCGCTCGGCCAGCACGGCGCTGCCGTCGACGACCCGGCGCACCAGGGCCCGCAGGTCCACCGGCTCGGCGTCGAGCACGGCGGCGCCGGCGTCGAACCGGCTGATCTCCAGCAGGTCGCCGAGCAGCTCCTCGAACCGGTCCAGCTGGGTCTGGAGCAGCTCGGCGGAGCGGGCGGTGGGGCCGCTGAAGTCCTCGCGGGAGTCGTGCAGCACGTCGGCGGCCATCCGGACCGTGGTCAGCGGGGTGCGCAGCTCGTGCGAGACGTCGGAGACGAACCGGCGCTGCACCCGGGAGAGCTCCTCGAGCTTGCGGATCTGCCGTTGCAGGTTGCCGGCCATGGTGTTGAACGACGTCGCCAGCCGGGCCAGGTCGTCCTCGCCGCGCACCCGCATCCGCTCGTCGAAGCGGCCGTCGGCGAGCCGCTCGGCGATCCCGGCGGCCTCCCGGACCGGGGTGACCACCAGGCGGGTGACGAACCAGGCCACCGCGGCCAGGGCCAGCACCAGCACCGCGCCGGCGGTGGCGATCAGCCGGTTGTCGATGCTCAGCGCCTCGCTCTCGCTGGTGAACGGGAACGCGTAGTAGAGCTGGATCTCGGTGGGCTGGGTGCTGGAGTCCAGGGCGGGCAGCGGGAACCGCTCGCCGTAGAGCAGACCGGCGGTGGTGTGGTCCGTCGGGGTGCTGCTGGAGGGCGAGGCCACCTGGTTGGCCGCCCCGGGCGCGTCGTAGGACAGCTTGGTGGTGACCGCCCGGACCAGTCCGGGACCGGTCGGGTCGTACTCCTTCAGGTCCTCGGCCCGCAGCAGGTCGGTGGACTTCGGCTGGATGCCGCCGCACTCCAGGCCGCCGATCGGGAGCTCCGGGCTGACCTTCAGCAGCACCTGGTAGGTGTCGGCGCCGGCGCCGCTGCACAGGTTGCTGACCATGGTGATCAACGGCTGGACCCAGGCCGAGTAGTCGCCGCCGGTCTGGTGGCTGCCCGGACCCGCCGGCCCCGGGATGCCGTCCTGACCGTTCTTGATCTTGTCGGCGGCCTGGGCCAGGGAGCTCGCGGCCTCGCCGTAGCCGCTGCTCACCATGGCCAGCGAGGAGCTCTCCTTGGCCTGCACCAGCCCGTCGCGGATCTTCGCGTTCAGCATCCAGCCCAGGAAGAAGGCGATGACTATGGACAGCAGCAGCGTCAGCGACACCACGCGCAGCTGTAGCGAGCCGCGCCAGGTCCCGGGCAGTTCCAGGACGGCCCGGCCCAACCGCCGGGCGCCGCCGGTGAACTTCGAGACCTGCATGTACCGCTTCTACTTCCCCGTTTAGTTAGGCCGGTCCGGCCTTGTAGCCCACCCCGCGGACGGTGACGACGATCTCGGGGTTCTCCGGGTCCACCTCGATCTTGCTGCGCAGCCGCTGCACGTGGACGTTCACCAGCCGGGTGTCGGCGGCGTGCCGGTAGCCCCAGACCTGCTCCAGCAGCACTTCGCGGGTGAACACCTGCCACGGCTTGCGGGCCAGGGCGACCAGCAGGTCGAACTCCAGCGGGGTGAGCGGGATCTGCCGGCCGTCGCGCTTGACCGAGTGGCCGGCCACGTCGATGGACAGATCGCCGATGGCCAGCGTCTCCGGCTTCGGCTCGTCCGCGCGGCGCAGCCGGGCGCGGACCCGGGCCACCAGTTCCTTGACCTTGAACGGCTTGATCACATAGTCGTCCGCGCCGGACTCCAGGCCGACGACCACGTCGACGGTGTCGCTCTTGGCGGTGAGCATGATGATCGGCACCCCGGACTCGCCGCGGATCAGGCGGCACACGTCGATGCCGTCGCGGCCGGGCAGCATCAGGTCCAGCAGCACCAGGTCCGGCTTGAAGTCGCGGAACACCTGCAGGGCCCGGTCGCCGTCGGCGACCGAGGTGGTCTCGAAACCCTCGCCGCGCAGGGCGATGCCCAGCATCTCGGACAGGGCTATGTCATCGTCGACGATCAAGACACGACCTTTCATGCGGACCATCGTCGCATTACTTTCTGCATTTGGTGAATCCCCGGTGCCGATGGGGCGGAACACCGGTGCCGGTACGGGGGTGGCGCCGGGCTCGGCGGTGCCTGCATGCTGGGGTGCACACTTTCCGGCCCGCGGCCGGTGCGCACCTCCCAGGACCGTCCAGGACCGCCTGGACACCGCCAGGAAAGAAGCGTCCACGCAGATCATGAGCCCCGCCATCGGACCCGCTCCGGCCACCGCCGGCGCCCCGCCGAGCACCGCCGACGTCCCGCCCCCGACCACGCGCGGGCGCGGCGTGGTGCCGCTGCGGCCGCTGCAGGCCGGCGAGATCCTGGACGGCGCGGTCACCGCGATGCGCGCCAACCCCGGGGTCATGCTCGGGCTGTCGGCGGTGGTGGTGGCGGCCGGGCAGGCCGTCGCGATCCCGCTGGACTTCCTCTACCTGCGCTTCCTGGCCGGCCTGGTGAACGGCGACACCACCCGCGGCAGCGGCACCGGGATCAACGAGCTCGCCGCGGCCCGGCCCAGCGTGCTGCTGAACGCGCTGATCGTCTCGCTGCTGGTGGGACTGCTCACCACGGCCGTGTCGCGGGCGGTGATGGGCCGCACGGTGACGCTCGGCGAGGTCTGGCGGCTCACCCGGCCCCGGCTGCCGCGGCTGCTCGGGCTGGCCGTCGTGGTCTTCCTGGCGCTGTTCGGCATCCTGGTGGCCGGCGTCCTGCCCGGCGCGCTGCTGGCCGCCGCCGGCAGCCCGCTCGGGGCGCTGCTGCTGGTGCTGGGCATCGGCGCGGCGGTGGCGCTGATCGTGAACCGCTGGGTGGCCTGGTCGCTGGCCGGGGCGGCGCTGGTGCTGGAGGACCAGCCGGTGCGCCGGGCGCTGAAGCGGTCGGCGGTGCTGGTCAAGGGCGGCTGGTGGCGGGTGCTGGGCATCTCGCTGCTGGCCCTGATGGTCTCCGAACTGGTGGCCGGGGTGTTCTCGGTGCTGGAGCAGGTGGCCGTGGGGACGAACCTGAGCCCGGTGAGCGCGAACCGCGACGGGACCTTCTCCGGGCACCACGTGTCCGTGGGCTACGTGTTCCTGGGCGCGCTGTTCTCGACGGCGATCCAGGCGGTGGTCTCGCCGTTCGCCGCCTCGGTGATGGCGCTGCAGTACGTGGACCGGCGGATGCGGCGCGAGGGGCTGGACATCCAGCTGGGGATGAACGCGCGGGCCCGGGCCGCCGCCGGCGGTCCGGCAGCCCCGACCGGCCCGACGGCCCCGGCAGCTCCGGCGAGCACGGCCTTCGGACCCGGTGCCGGAGCGGGGACGGGCGGCCCGGTCGCGTGATCGATCCGGGGGCACCGGTCACGCCGCCGCCGGGCGTGCCGATCGTCGTGGGGCGGGACGACGCGCGCCGCGCCGCCGCCGACGAGCTGGCCAAGCCCGGATACACCCACGCCCGGCCCTCGCTGGTCCGCCGCGCCCTGGACTGGTTCGGCCACCAGGTGCGGGACCTGTGGGACAAGGCGTTCGGCAGCGGCGGCGGGGGCGGCGGCGACGGCTGGATCGCGGTGCTGGTGGTGCTGGCCCTGCTGATCGCCGTCGTGATCATGATCCGGCTGCGCTACGGCCCGGTCCGCCGCAAGGTCACGGAGGACCGCGCGCTGTTCGACGAGGAGCGGCCGCTGGACGCAGCCGGCTACCGCCGCGCGGCCGACGAGCACGCGGGCGGCGGCCGCTGGGCCGAGGCGGTGCGGGACCGGCTGCGCGCCGTCATCGCGACCTTGGAGGAGCGGACGGTGCTGGAGCCGCGTCCGGGCCGGACCGCCGACATGGCGGCCCGCGAGGCCGGCCGGGCGCTGCCGGAGCTGGCCGAGGCACTGGCCGCCGCGGCCCGGTTGTTCGACGACATCTGGTACGGCGAGGCAGCCGCCGGGCCGCGGGACTACCAGCAGTTGGTCTCCGTGGACCAGGCGGTCGCGCAGACGCGGACGCGGATCGCGGCGGGGGTCGGTGCCGGGAGTTCCGGCGGGGAGTTGCCGGCGTTCGGGCCGCCGGCCGGCGGCCCCGGAGCGGCCGAGGCCCCCGCCGACCGACGGGAGCCGCGGTGAACCTTCGTTCCTGGCGCTGGC
>JABFXP010000813.1 GCA_013361685.1 Catenulispora sp. | reverse complement strand
TCCCCGCGGCCCCCGTCGCGCCCGTCGCCCCCGTCCCGGCCGTCGATGGTCATCCCTCCCGCTCGACGAGTGCCAGCACCCGCGCCGGGCTGCCGGAGCCGCCCACGATCGGCAGCGGGGCGGCGATCAGCACCGCGCCGCGGGTCGGCAGCCGGTCGAGGTTGCGCAGCTGGGTGAGGCCGTATTTGCCGGCGCCGAGCAGGAACGAGTGGCAGGGGAACGGCGGGTCGAAGCTGTGCGCGGCCCCGGCGTCGGTGCCGACCGTCTCCACGCCGACGCCCAGCAGCGGTGTCTCCTGCGCCAGCCACTGCGCGCACTCGACGGAGATGCCGGGGCTGTGCGGGCCGGTCTCGTTCGCGTTCAGGAACGCGGCCTGGTCGGCCGAGCGGGCGTCCCAGCCGGTGCGGTAGAGCAGCCAGCCGCCCTCGGGCAGCGGCCCGTGCTTGGCCTCCCACTCGCGGACGTCGTCGATCTGGAGCAGGTAGTCCGGATCCCCGGCGGCGCGGTCGGCGACGTCCAGCACCACCGCCGGGCCGACCAGACGGCGCGGCGCGACCTGGGAGACGTCCTCGCCCTCGCGGCCGGTGATCCAGTGCACCGGCGCGTCGAAGTGGGTGCCGACGTGCTCGCCGGTGACGATGTCGTTCCAGTACCACGCCGGGCCGCGCTCGTCGTAGCGGCTGATCTCGCGCAGTTGGAACGGGACGGTGTTGGAGAACGGCTCGGGCAGATTCAGGATGGGCGTCTGGGAGGAAAGCGGTGCGGTGAGGTCGACGATCTCGATCGTCCCGGCGGAGACCGCCTGGGCCAGCTGGTCCAGCAGCGTCATATCCGCAACGTACTCCCGCCGGGCGCGGCGCGTCAGCAGGCTCCGGGGGATATGAGTGTGGCGGATACTGGCTCTATGAGCACAAGGCGGACGATTCTCCTCGGCGGGGCCGCAGCGGTCGGCGAACTGGTGCTGGCGGGCTGCGACCACTCCAGCGGCACGGCGACGCCGGGCTCGTCCTTGCCACCGGACAAGGGGGCGACATCCGCTTCGTCGTCTGCTGCCGCTCCAGCGTCTCCTACTACTTCCGGGCCGGCGGGTTCGCCGGGTTCCCCTTCCCCGACTTCGAACACCCCCGCGCCGACCGTGACCCCCGGCGGCCCGATGTCCTCGAACCCTGCGTCGCCGGCGCCGGCGTCCCCGCCCGCGAAGCTGTGGACGCCCGGCCCCGGCGAGCTGGAGCCGGACATCAAGTCCGTCGCCGTCGAACACGTCGCGGCGCAGGTGGGTCGCAGTGACCTGCAGGTCTTCGACGCGCAGTACGGCGGCCTGCTCGACACCTCGGCGAGCGTGCTGGTGGTCACCAGCGCCGGGACCTTCGACGTGCGCCTGGTGCAGGCCTCGCCGCGGTGGCGGGTGACGGAGGTGCACCCGTCGCAGCCCGGCGCCCCGGCCGCGACGCTCACCGCGGCGGCGACCGCGCTGCTGGCCGAGTCGCGGGTCACGCTGCCGCCGGCCGCGCAGGCGGACGTGCGCAGCGGCCAAGTTCATGACACCGTGCTCAATGTGCTGCTTGCCCTGGCGAAAGAGCATGAACTGACCGTGAGCGTGGTGCGCTCCGGCCACCCGATCGACGTCTTCGGCACCACCCGGCCCAGCGACCATCCACGCGGGCGGGCCGTGGACGTCTGGCGCATCGACGGCCACGCGGTCGTCGACCCCGCCACGCCCACCGCGCTGGTCGACGGCCTCATGCGCCGCGCCGCCGCACTGGGCTCGTACAACGTCGGCGGGCCGCGGCAACTGTCGGGATCACAGTTCTTCAGCGACCGGACCCACCACGACCACGTCCACATGGGATTCACCACATGAGCAGCCTGATGTCCGCCCTGGGCGCGCGCGCCGACGCCCTGGCCGACCTTGAGCCCGCGGCCCGGGCCGACGAACCCGACGCCGTGCACCAGATGCGGGTGGCGGCCCGCACACTGCGGGCGAACCTGCGCACGTTCGCCCCGGTGCTGCCGGACAGCGGCGACCTGCCCGGGGAACTGGCCTGGCTCGGCGACGCGCTGGGGCCGGCCCGCGAGGCCGAGGTGCTGTCCGAGACGGTGATGGACCTGCTCGCCCGCACTCCGGAGGACCTGGTGCTCGGCCCGGTGCGGTCGCGGGTGCTGGAGGTCTTCAGACTGGAGCACGACGCGGCGCTGACGGTGGTCGGTGAGGCCCTGGACTCCGAGCGGTACCGCGACCTGGTCAGTGCCCTGAAAGACTATCTGGACGGCACGCAGCCGAGCGGCAAGCCGGACCTGAGCGCGCTGCACCGCAAGGTCCGGCGGCGGATGAAGGCCGCGCTGCCGCTGCCGCACGGCCCGGAGCGCGACGTCGCGATGCACGAGGCGCGCAAGGCGGCACGGCGGGCCCGGTACGCGGCCGAGGCGCTGGGGCATCCTTCGAAGCCGATCAAGAAGTTGCAGGACGTGCTCGGCGAGGAGCACGACCGCGTGGTCACCGCCTCGGCGCTCACCGACCTGGCGGCCGGGGCGCAGTTGGAGGGGGAGAACGCTTTCACGTACGGCGTGCTGATCGGGCTGGTGCGGTGCGACTCGAAGGGTTTCGACAAGCGGGTGCGGCGCGCTTGGCGGAAGGCGCGGAAGGTGCTGTGAGATAGTCGGCGCGGCAGCTTGCGCGGATGGCCCGCGCAGGCGACCTGCGCGGACGGGCCCGCCGGCGGCCGAGGTGCCGGAGCTGCCGGCTGCCAGCTCTCGGCCGCAGACGTCGCAGAGTTCTTCGAGCCCCCTGGGGAGCCCATGCCCACCCTCTTGATCGTCCATCACACTCCGTCGCCCTCCATGCAGGCGATGTTCGAGGCCGTGGTCGCCGGAGCGACCGACGAGCAGATCGAGGGTGTCGAGGTCGTGCGGCGGCCGGCGCTTGCGGCCACTCCGTTGGACGCCATCGAGGCCGACGGCTACATCCTCGGGACTCCGGCCAACATCGGGTACATGTCGGGAGCCTTGAAGCTCTTCTTCGACACGGTCTATTACCAGATTCTTGATACGACCGTCGGTCGGCCGTATGCGACCTACGTCCACGGGAACAGCGACACGGTGGGAGCGGTTCGGGCCATCGAGTCGATCGCCACCGGACTGAGCTGGCAGCGGGTCTTCCAACCGGTGACGGTGACCGGCACGCCGACGAAGGCCGATTTGGAAGCCTGTTGGGAGCTCGGGGCGACGGTTGCGGCTGGACTGATGCCCTGAGGCCCGGCGGCCGTTTGCCGGTCAGGTCTCAGGGGTCTGCTTGGCGGGCTCCGGCCGGTGTATGCCGCGCGGGCGGTAGCCGAGGGCGTCGGAGCGGCCGAGGAGGTCGGCGAGCAGCCAGATGATGGTCAGCCACATCTCGGTGCCTTGGAGTCCGGGTTCGGATTCCGAAGAGGCGGGGCCGAGGGCGAAGCCGAAGCCCTGGCCGTGGTGCCATCGGGGCAGGGCGGTGGTGAGGTGTTGCTCGGCCCAGGCGCGGATTTCGGCGGAGCGGTATCCGGCTTCGCCTGTGCTCCCGCTGATTTGTCGGCTGCACAGCCACAGGGGATGGGCGACGTCCAGGACGTTGCACGCGTTGAGCCGGTCCTCGCTGAAGTAGCGGGGGTCGCGGGCGTGGTCCAGGACGGTGTCGATGACGCGGGTCGGGTGCGGTACCGGCAGGCCGAACTGGGCGAAGGAGCCGCGCGTGAGCCGGTAGTAGCCGTTGACCTGCTGGAGTCTTCCGGTTTCGGGGGACGGGCTGCCCCACAGGCCGGTCCACGGGTCGGTGCGGGTCAGCAGCCAGCCGAACAGGGCTTCCACGGTGCCTGGTTCGACGCCGGGGCCGGTGGTGCTGTCGTGCGGATGCCGCAGGTTCCAGTGGGCGGCTGTGGCCCAGGAGTCGATCCACGCTCCCGCCTCCCACGCCTTGTCGCGCCAGGGCAGCGCCTCAAGCCGGGTGACCAGCTGTTGTGCGGTCATCTGCCGGGCCCCGCGGATGAGGTGCGGGAAGCGGGCTCCCAGCACATCCAGTGCGTATCCGACGCACAGCATGTGATACAGCGGGGCTCCGTCGCCGATGAAACCGTCCGCGTCGGTCGTGGGCGGCTCTTGGCCGAGCTCCGGCACCAGGCCGGTGGCGGGGTCCTGGGTGGCGGCGAGGCGTTCCACGTGCTCGGCGGCGGTGAACTGTTCGGGCGCGGCGCCGAGCAGGAGATCGGCGATCTCGACGGCGTCGCAGTGCGCTCGGATGGTCGGGGCCGCCGACGGCCGGTCGGTGTACCGCTCGCCGTCGAACGACCGGGCCAGGATCTCCGCAGCCTGGTCGCGCGCGGTGGCGGCGAACCGGCTCAGGACATCGCCGGGTATCCGCGTCCCGGCGATGCTTAAGACCCGGGACGGCCGGGGGCCGGCGTCCCGCCGGTCGCGCAGCGCCCTGGCCGGATTCCCGGCGGCCACGGTCCAGGCAGGCAGATCCTTGGTGACCACGGCCCCGGCGCCGATGACGCAGTGGTCGCCGATCGTGACGCCGTCCACGATGGTGACGTGCGAACCGATCCACACATCGTCCCCGACGATGATGCCGAGACTGGTATGAGGCTGCTGATACACCGGCCGATCGGGCGCCATGGAGTGGTTGAAGCCGAGCAGCGCGG
This sequence comes from Catenulispora sp., assembly GCA_013361685.1. Classification (GTDB taxonomy): domain Bacteria; phylum Actinomycetota; class Actinomycetes; order Streptomycetales; family Catenulisporaceae; genus Catenulispora. The sequence continues at coordinate 2,116 of JABFXP010000813.1, read as the reverse complement.
CGTACGCGCCGATCCGCACGCCGTCACCGAGAACGACCTTGCCGCGCACCGTGGTGAAGGGGTTCAGCGTGCAGTGGGTCCCGGTCGTCACGTCGTCGGTGACGTAGGCGTGCGCCGCGATATAGGAGTCGGCCCCGAGCCGCAGCCGGGCGGGGAACACGGCTGCCGACTCCGCGACATAGCAGCGCTCGCCGATCTCGACGTCCCCGGGGATGGCCCGCTGCCGCTCCTGTTGAGCAGCCCGCAGCGGTTCGGACGAATCCTCGGCGAAGGTCCACGGAAGGTAGTCGAAGCGACGGGTGACGTGCTGCTGGTCGCGGTCCACGGGGCGACGGTAGTCGATCACGAAGACCTTGGGAAGCGCTTTCCGAACACCGGTCGGCGTTTGGCGATCAGTCCCGATTGCCCTTGCCGCCGGCCGTACGGCGGCCCGGCGCCCGTCAACGGCGTGCGCGCCAACTCGCCAGCACCTCGTCCGACGACTCGATGGCCTGCTCCGGCTGATTGAGCCGCAGATATTCACGGACGGCCTTGTTGTCGGTCTCCTCGCCGTGATCCTGCCCGGACACGAGGTCCTGCGGGACGACGTAGTGGTAGCCGCGCTCAGCGGCCCCGAGCACCGCGTACAACACGCAACAGACCAGCTCCACGCCGCAGATGACCAGTCCGTCGATGTCGTTGCGCTCCAGGTACTCCACGAACGACGGGCTCTGCCAGCTGTCGTATCGGTGTTTGACGACGACGCTCGACCCGGGCACCGGTTCGACGAAGAGTTCGGCGCCCCAAGTCCCGGCGGTGCACAGCCCGTCTGGCCGCTCCCAGCGGCGCTGACGCGGGGTGAGGCGGTCCAGGTCGAGGATCTGCTGCGTGTACACGACGTGCGCGCCCAAGCTGGCAGCCTGGCCGGCGAACACGTTGGCCCGCTGCGCCGTCAAAGCGTTACGCGTATTGGTCGCCGGGCCGTCGGCCATCGCCTTCGGGCTGCAGAAGTCGTTCTGGAAGTCGACCATCACCACGGCGACTTGTCGCGGGTGGAGGTCGAAGAAGCCTTCTCCGGTGGAATCAAGCAAGCGGCTTCCCCATCACCCGACGACGATCGGCGACTTCCGCGACATGCTGTTCCCACGCGTCGAAGAAGTCCTCCGGCTGGGCCAGCCCGGCACGGCTCGCGACCGTCCCGACCCAGCTCCGCTTCAGGTAGCACGTGGTCTGGCCGTCGACGGTGCGCAGCCAGACGCTCGCCGACTCGTGGCTCTCCGCGTCGAGTATCAAGTTGAACTGGTACAGCCGCTGGGAGCACAGCTCGGAATCGCGCATCAGGACACTGTCAGCCTTGGGGCTCCGTCGCAGCTCCCAGCGAAGGCCCGTCGGCGAGGTCCGAGGCTCAGGGGCCGCCGTCTCGTCGAGGTAGACCAGCGGATGGTCGCTGGGCACGTCGCGCGGTCGCAGCGGATCGGGCCGGTCGAGCCAGATGCCTTCGGCGATGGCCTCGACGAACTGGTCGTGGAAGGTGAAGAGGTAGTGGTGGTAGCGGCCGATGAGCGGGGTCTGGTAGTGGGCGACCTCGTAGGCGTGCCGCTCGTTGAGCCATGGTGCGTCGGAGATCTCGTAGACCCAGTCGCCTTGCTCGCGCGGCTCGGCGAGTTTGAACGGCCGGTGTTCGCCGCGGCAGACCCGGACCGCGTCGAGTCCTTCGAAGGTGACGCGTCCTTCGACGGCCGCGTCGCGGTCCGGCAAGCGGAAGTACAGGGCGTCGCAGCCCCAGTCGGGGTCGGGGCGCAGTGGTGTGGCGTGCACGTAGACCAGGCGCGGTGACAGGACTTCGTCGGCTTGGAGCGGTACGGCGAGCCGGTGGGCGAGGGGTGGCATGTGTTCTCGCTACGGATTGAGCTCGAGCTTGGCGATGGCCGCCGCCTGGTCTGCCGCGCCCGGCTTGTTGGTGGTGACGTAGACCAGCAGGCCGTCGTTGCCGACGCGGACGTTGAGGCTGCTGCCGTGCGGGTTGTCGTCCCAGTACGCGCCCTGACCCAGGTCGGGGTAGGCGTGGGGGCCGGCGAGGGCCTTCGTGAGTCTGTCCACCTGGCGGAGGTCGGCGTACTGGCCGTAGTAGACCTGG